>CAZNCK010000006.1:0-7003 GCA_964571545.1 uncultured Treponemataceae bacterium
AAAGGCTACGCGTTGTCGACGGACAACAACGTAGCCTTTTTCAGCGGCCTCCCTTTTGGGCGGTCCATTTTTCTCGAGGGAACACGTTCCGAATACGCCGAGAGTGCCCCCAGCAAGCCTAAGGCGCGCCTCAAGGAGCGATGGAATAGGCGTCCTGAACATAAAAAAACCGCCCCGATATGCACGGAGCGGTTTTTGAAAGCACAAGAAGAACGGCTTAGCTGAAGTCGCTCGGCCTTCGCTCGGTGCGCTTGCACTTCTCGCATTCGGCTACGTTCTTGACGCGACCGTCATCGAAGAGAGTCTTCATCTTTACTTCACCGCCGCAAGGGCAATAAAAATGATGCGTGGTACTCGACGTACGAGAGTTCTTACTAACTTGTCCCATTACGAACTCCTTGGGGATTCAGCCGGCCAGAATGCGGCTACCCGTTCGGCTGCGCTACAAGGCGCCCCGGTATTGGATGGCGGACGGCGCTTTTGAACGGCGCCCGCGGCTATATGCCTTATAAGCAAAATAACGTGAAATCCAAGCTAGTGTCAATCGCGAGGCGCCGAGGGCCACGCCGCGGCGTAAGCTACCTTTTTGTTAAAGACCCCCGGGCCTATAAAGAAGCCCGGGGGATCACCACGGAAAGGAGGAACATTGGCCGATCAACGATCGAACCATGTCAACGTAATAACAAACAATGTCGCGCGCGGTTACTAGAAAACGTTACCTCAGGCGGACTCGGCGGATTTTTTAAGCAAATCCTGAAGTTGTTCTTTGTGATACAGCTCTACTGATCTGTTTTCAGCGAATTCAACGGCAGCTCTGTTGAAGGTTGAACTCGTTACCACAATACCCCTGACGATGCCCAGCTTCTTCATGATATCCAGCAGCGAGCGGATGGCGGCGTCGTCGAGCGGCTCCGAGACACGGAGGAAACGTAGCAAGTTTGGTTTCTTTTTAGTACCCAGCCACTTTTCAGATTCATTCTCCACAGTAATGAAGTCTACCCCGTTCTGCGTCGGTATTACGTCCCTGACCGATAAACTCAGCCCGTTCGTGGCGATTTTCTTGCAGAGTTCTACGAAATCTTCCTGGCCGCAGGTTAGAAAATCCTTGATGCGATCGTCTGTCCTATACTCCTGGTACTGGGTGAGCTTCTCCGAGACATCCTTGAATTGGGGTTTTTTTGAGTAGATTTTTTCCCATTGTTCAATGGCCTTGTCTATATTCTTGAGCTTCTCATAGCAAAGTGAAAGGAAATACCTGGCGTACAGCGCTTCTTGACCGTTTTCATCCTTACAAAGCTTTATCGCGCGTTCAAGTTCTATGGTTGCGTTTTCGTAGGACCCTTGATTCATGTACGTACCGCCACGTTCGACCAAGGCTTTGATTTTGAAAGCGGGGCTCTTCTGGGCTCTCTCGAAAGCGAGGAGCGCGCCGGTATTATCGTTTGATTCCTTGAGGAGCTTGCCCAGGTAGTAATAGCTGTCATAATTAGAAGGGTCGAATTTAAGCCCTATCTCGAATTCGGCTTTGGCTTCGAGAGGATGCTTTGTTTTATAGAGAATGATCCCAAGCATGAAATGCGCCTTGCCGTGCCGCGGGTCCAGCTCCACCGCTTTGCGCGCATATTTTGTGGCTACTTCCGCCTTTCCCCTGCCGTCGAAGATTCTGGCGCACTGGTAGTAATACTCCGCGTTGCCAGGATCGGTCTTGACGAGGAGAATGTACTCCTTGAGAGCTTCTTCGAGCTGACCAAAGCGCTCGAAGAGGTCCGCAATGAGTCGGCGAAATTCTGTTTCAGGTATATCATGATCGAATTGACCGATTTCACCGACGGTTTTCAATTCCATGAGCGCGAGTTCGGCTTTGTTTTCCGCAAGGTATATCTTGCCAAGGTAATAATGGGCGGCGGCGTTTCTTGGTTCTTTAGCCAGAATATTCTTTACGACCTTATTAGCCGCCTGACTTCTGCCTTGCTTGAGGAGCTCGGCGACCGCGGTTAGGCGCTTGGGCATCACTATCATCTTGATCAGGAAATAGCTCAGTATGCCCACTGCGACGCCGAAGAATATAATGAGGATTATGGTAAACGACATTGGGCCGCCTTACTTTCTGGTATATGGAAGGGGTTTGGTTCGCTTTAAACCAGACGCCTACCGTGGTATCCTCATCTATGGTATACGAGTTTCTGGCGAATTTCCAGAGTAATGCTTGCGAGTGCTATCGGATGCTTCACAAACCCATGCGGAGCTCGAGTATGTATTCTTAAGGAGGAACGATGCGATCAGGCCATATGCCAAGACGGTATCTTGTCCGCATGCTACCAATCCTCTGTTTCGTATCCGCGGGTATGTTCTGCTTGCAAGTAGTTGAGGCGACTGAATTTTCAGAACGCGGAATAAAGCTGTTCATGGAAAACAAGGCGCAAGAAGCGGTCGCCGTGCTAGAGATGGCCTCAAAGGAGCCGGGGGCGGATGAAAAACTGTTTTTGTACCTCGGAATCGCCTACCAGCAACTTGGCAAGTGGGATGAAGCCGTCGCGGCGTTCCGCAAGGGGCTGGTCAAGGCTTCGACCTATAAACATCAATTTTTGTTCAATATCGCCAATTCATTCTATGCGCAGGGCCGCAACGCGTTTGCGTTAGAATACTATGACCAGGCACTTATCGAGCGGAGCGATTATGCGCAAGCCTACCTTAACCGCGCCAATGCCAAGATGCGGCTTAGCGACCACGGCGGCGCCGTCGCCGATTATTCGCTTTATTTGAGTCTTGATCCAGGCGCCTCGCAAGCGGCCGAGATACGCCGTCTTATGGACTTGCTCGGGACAAAGGCGACAGAGGCTGACCGCCTGAAAGCCGAGGCAGAAGCCAGAAAGCTTGCTGAAACGCAGGCCAAGCAAGCGCTACTCGACGAGGTTACCAGGTCGCTGCTGGAAGCCGCTGAATCGACGACGAACCTGTCGGCTGGTTCAGGTGATGTGCAGGGCTATGATTCAGATCTGTCTCTCGATGATTGACCGCGCTAACGTATCGCCTAGAGGGGATTTTTCGTGACTGAAGCCAACAAGAAGAGAATTTTTTTCGCCGTCATCGGCGCTGTTATCGCGGTTACTCTGATTGCCGTTTTCGCCTTTGGATTGACGTCACAATCAGGCGACCGCGAACGATCCAATATGCTGACGCTGGCCCGGGAATACATAAACCGGGGGGACTACGACCGCGCGCTTGATCTCCTCGACAGGCTCATCATAAAAAATTCAAGCGATGCGGATGCGCGAGCCTTGCAGGATGAGGCTCTGAGCCTGAAAACAGCGGCAAAATCGGCCGCGGATGAAGTGGCGCGGGTCGGCTCAGGCGACGCCGGTGCTCTGGCGCAGAGTCTCGGGGAACTCGGGAAATCGCTGGAGCGCACGGCGAGCACTGTTGCGCAAGGCGCGGCCCAGACCAGCGCGACTGGCCAATCAGCCGCCGCTCGGGCTGCCGCTGCCGCGGCTGAGGCAGCGGATACTGAAAAGGCCGCGGCTGCCGCGCGTAAGGTTGACGAAGAGGCCAGAACCAAGGCAGAAGCCGAGGCGGAGGCAGCGCGCAGAAAAGCCGCGGAAGAAGAGCTGGCCCGGAAGAGCGCCGCGGTCAGGGCACAGATGGAAGCAGTCAACTCGCTCGTCAAGCTTGGACGCAGCTCGATAGCCGCAGGCGACTACGCTACCGCCAAGTCTAAATTCGACGAGGCTGTTACCGACTTGCCCACGGGCGAGGCGAAATTTTCGGCCCAGACTTTCGCGGAGATTGCCGAAGGCTACTATGACGGCTACAAGCAAGCACCTGGAAGCCCCGAAGGGCTGGATGCGGTCAAGCAGGCTCAAAGAACCGCCCAGGAAGCCATTCGGAGCGACGCCTCCGATGCGCGTCCCCATTATACGCTCAGTAAGATTTATAATGACTTTGAGAAGCCGGATCTGGCGCAAGGCGAACTCGAACAGGCTGTAAAACTCGATCCCAACAATTACTTGTACGCCTACGAACTTGGCAAGGCCTATTATAAGGTTAAGAAGTTTCCTGAGGCGCAGCGTGCGTTCGAGTCGATAACGGTCAAGCTCAATCCCACTTACGAGCCGGCATTCTTCAACCTGGGCATGACCTACCGCGCGCTTCGGAATGATCAGTCTGCGCTCGGAGCGTTCGGAGGGGCCATCAAGCTCAAGCCCGATTATATTCTAGCGCACATCCAGACGGGTAAGATCCTGAGTTCCAGGAGCGACTACGCCGGAGCCATCAAGTCGCTTCAGACGGCGCTGTCATTTGAACCCAACAATATCACCGCCCTGAGAGATCTGGGGGTGGCGTATTCCGCGACGGGAAAGTACGCCGAAGCTGAGAAGGCCTTCGAGAAGGCTATGAGCCTGTCACCCGACGCTGTTACCGCGTACAACCTCGCCAAGGTTAAATTCGACCTCGGTAAAGCGGTAGAAGCCTTGCCCTTTGCCCGCAAGGCCGTAGAACTCGCTCCCGCGGTCGCGCTATACCATTATCAGCTCGGTCTGACTGCGGAGAAGGCCGGCGACCTGGATTCGGCACTGCTCGCTTACGCTAAAGCCTCAGAGCTGGACAAGAAAGGCGTCGACGCGCGGGTAAATCTGGGTAGCCTCTACCTGGAAGCTGGTTTCGTTGACAAGGCGCTTGCGGTGCTTGAGGAAGCCTACCGCCTCAATCCCCGTTCCTTCGAGGCTAACAACAATCTCGCGAACGCTTATGGCATCAAAGCGCTCTTCGACAAGAGCGTTTTTCACTACGAGGCCGCGTTGGTGCTGGTCCCGAGGGATACGACGGTCTTGCTCAATCTGGCCAAGGCCTATGTACAGTCAGGTAGCCTGCCTAAGGCCCGCGACACGTACATAGAACTTTTGAAGTTGGCTCCGACAACCTGGGACGCGCTCTACGAGCTAGGTAAAACATACCTGTCCATGGGCGATACGACCGCGGCCAAGAAGACTTTATCTGAGCTACTGGCCAAGAAGCCCGACTTCAGGGCCAGCGCCGAGGTGGAATCAATACTAACCGGCCTGTAGCTTAGACTAGTCTCCGGACAGCCCTGAACAGGTCATCGCGGCTGAGCCTCCACCAGATGGGCCTGCCGTGCGGACAACGGGGCTCGGGCAGGTTCAGGGCCGCGTCGATCAAGGCGAGAGCGCCTGATTCGTCCAGTTCGTCGCCGTCCTTGATTGCGGCCTTGCACGCGGCCTGGGCCGCCGTAGCCCGCAACAGCTCGGCTGGATCCGGCCTCGACCGCAATAGTTCGAATACCGAACCGGTCATCGAGGCGGGCAGCATTGCCGGCGCAGCCTCGAGTAGCCACGAGTTGCCTTCCCTGGCGAGCCTGAATCCCGCGGCGCCGAGCGCGGTCGCGTTTGCCTCTATATATTCGTCTTCGGCATCGGTCTCCGGTTCGTATACCACCGGCACCAGCAGTTCCTGAGTGACGGCCCTGCCTTCCATGATTTGATCGTATAGGAATCGCTCATGCGCCGCGTGCTGGTCTAACAGCACGAGTTCGTCGCCCAGCTCGAAGGCGAGGAAGGGGCCGAGGGCCCTGCCTATATACCGGAAGCGTTTGGCGGCGAATTCCTGAGGCTGGTCGGCGGAAGGTACTGCTGGCTGCTTCGTATCCCTGACCTGAGCAACGATCTTCGACATGGTTGACCAGCCTGCCTTGTCCGCGCCGCTTGCGATGAACGGGCGTTCGCGGACCTCGGAGTCGAAGCCGGAGAAAAGCTCGGCACTGGAACTGAGTTCGGATAAAAACCCGCCTTCGCCATATCCTGCGGGAGAAGTCGCCGTAAACGGCGCCGCCACCCTGACCTGGGATCCCAGATAGTCCCTGATGGCTCTGATGAGTCCGGCACGGATATCTTCGACGTTCTTGAGCCGCACTTCTTTTTTGGCGGGGTGAATGTTGAAGTCGGCGTATTCCGGATCAACGTCCACAAAGGCCCATGCGAAGGGCCAGGCGCCGCCGGGCAAGGTTCCCCGGTACGCATACTCCAAAGCCTGTGAAATGCCGTATTCCTGGACCCGTCGTCCATTGACGAATACCTGGATGTGACGTTTGTCGGTACGATAGACCGCCGGCAGCCCCGCGACTATCCTGGCCTTGAAGCCCTGGCCTGAGGCGATGAGCTCCCTGAATAGTTCCGGCGCCTGTTCCGGTGCCGCAGCCGACAGCACGCGTTCCACAAGGCCGGCAGACCTGAGCACGAGCAGGGGTTTTCCTCCGGACGACAGCTTGAACGAGACCTCAGGGAATGCCACCGCCTTGTCGACGAAGACCGCGCGGCAGGCCGTAGCCTCCGCCGCGGAGCGCTTCAGAAATTTTTTGCGGGCCGGAAACGAGGCAAACAGATCCCGTAGCGTCGCCGTGGTGCCACGGGAGCCGCGGGAAGCGGTGATCGAGGTCCGTCCGCCCGGTTCAGACTCGAGCCGCCACGCCTCGTCGTCGCGCGTCGCGCTGACAAGTTCCAGGTCGGCGACTGCAGCCATCGACGATAAGGCCTCACCGCGGAAACCCAGCGTGGATAGGGACAGCAGGTCGTCGAGTTCGCTGATTTTGGAAGTGGCGTGGGGGAGTATGGACAAGGACAGGTCCTCTTTGCCCATGCCCGAGCCATCGTCGACGACCCGCAGGCTTTCGGCGCCGCCGCCTTCCAGTTCTACGATGATGTTCCGCGCGCCGGAGTCTAGCGCGTTGTCCAGGAGTTCCCTGAGGGCGGCGGCCGGCCTGTCTATGACCTCTCCTGCCGCGATCCGCTTGGCGACTTCGGGCGCCAATACCCGTATCCGTGACGCTTCCATTTAGACGGTATACACCGTGCGGCCCGGATTGTCACCTGCAGGGAGGCATACGGCTGGGGCTTAAAAAAGGCCGCCCTGGTTGGGCGGCCCACATAATCTCGAGTACCGTGTTGCTAGAAGTGGAGTCGTGTCTCCAGCGTTATCGCGGGGACTATGACCG
>CAZNCK010000006.1:7013-21024 GCA_964571545.1 uncultured Treponemataceae bacterium
GTTGACACGATAAACGCCAAGTCCAGGTTGGGGGCTCCCGGCACGGGGAACGCTAGCTCGCCAGAGAAGGTTGTGTTCTCGTCGAAGAGCGTATCAAGCTGATTGTTGGCTATGGCCTTGGCCAGGCCCTTACGCTCGTACGTTATTGTTCCCTGGAGATCCACCACGGGTATAAGCCCCTTCAGTATAACAAGGCTTGCCTTGAAATAATCATCTGAGGCCGACAGCTGCTGGTCGATGGGAACGTCAGCCCAGGGCCAGAAATAGCCGAGGGAGAAGGCCAGCTTGTCCTTAAGTATCGAGGCGCCGCCCTCACCGTAGATACCCATCACTGTCGGCGAGTCATCTATGGCATTGGCGCCGGAAAGGTAACCAGCCCACTCTTCAACGAGGCCGGCTCGCCTGCGCTCGTAGCTGGAGTCAAAGAACGACGGCGTGAAGGCGCCGGTAAAGTACCGGTATTCGAGGCGCCAGTCTATGAACAGCACGTTTCCAATCAGTCCGGCCGCCGCGCCCCAGTTTTTTATGTCTCCGTTGGCGTAGACCATATCGAAGCCAAACCCGGAGGCTCCGGCATTTCCATCGTAGGTGAAATCGTTTCGGACATACGGGACCATAGCGGCGCCATCGGCGAAGAGCCTGATGCCAAGCAAGCCGCTCTGGACTATCGGCAGGTCAAGGTCGAGGGCGCCGCCGATGAACATAGGATCGCCGTAGCTATCGGCCGTAGCCTCATCAAGGTCCGCCGCGGGATAAAGGTCTACGACGCCCGACAAGCCTATGGCGAGCTTGAAATCGGGGATGGGGCGAACATACAGGCGCCCACCGAGTATCTGGTTGTCCGTCAGGTCATTGGTCAGGGCCTCGAAGCCCCAGCCGCCCTGGTCGAGGCCGATATTGAGCCCTATCCTGCGTATCGACGGAAAATCGGAGTCGTTGGCGTAGTTCCTCATGAGGAGGCCGTGGCCGATGGTAAAGCTATCGAGGTTGCCCACTTTGATGAAGAACTTGTCCTCAAGGGGCTGGCCGTACTCGATGAACTTGATCTTGAGCGCCAGATCTTTTGCCGCATCGCCGAGTGCCGGTAACCAGTTGTCGGCGTTCCAGCCGATATCGGTACCAAAGGACCATTCGTCATTGCCGCTGGGCCTGTACCAGGTGGACGGATCAAACAGATTGCTGGAGTAGATTACCGGCAGGTAGAGGCCGGTCCTGAGCTTGCCAATGGTAAAAGTCGGCTGAATTACCGCTTTTGCCCAGGTCTCGCCGTTGATGGTGATTGAACCGATTTCCATGCCCAGAACGTCGCGCAACCAGTCCATGACGGCGCTTTCTGTCTTGCTGACGGCTTCGGCGGTCTCAGCTTCTTCGGCGGAAGAGGGTTCCGTTGCCGGGGTAAGGTCAGTGGCGGCCGCGACCGACGGGCTGGTGGCTTCCGCGGGAGCGGCGGCCTCTTCGGCGGCCTGCTCGGGCATCCGTTCAATCGGTATGACCACGTCGTCATAGGCCGCCGCGAGTTGCTCCGGCGAGAATGGCGCCGCGGCGAGGCCCTTGAAGAAATCGGCGAACTGTCCCGCGCCGACCAAAATAGCATTGGCAATCGCGTCGCCTTCGCCACGGCCGCCGAATTCCACCTTGCCCTTGGTGACGAGCAACATGGCTTCAGCGCCTTCCTGGAAGGCCATGGTGAAATCGGTGCCGCGTACGCCTGCTACGGTACTGGTGGTGTACACGGAGTACTGAGACCCGACCGCGGCCACGGTGCGTATCTTGCCGGCTACGAGCGTAAAACCGTTCTGCTCTTTCTGAGGCGTAGCGAGACCCTCGACCCTGAACGTAGTCATCTTTGCAAGCTTGATTACGGTGCCGTTGGGCTTGAGCTTTAGTTCAACGCTTGTGCCTGCGCCGGTCTTGACCGTCGCTCCGACGGGAATCGAATCGCCCTCCATAATGGAGCCGCTCTTGTAGCTGAAACTGGTAGAGTCGGGGTAGACCACGTCGAGGTTGTCTCCCTCGACGAATTCCAGTACGAGTGATTGTCCCGCTTGCGCCGCGACCATCGTGAGGCCGGCGAACGCCAACGTTGCCAGTATTAACCATTTCTTATAACGCATGTTGGTAACTCCTTTTGCCATCAGAATTTGATCGAGCTTTGCAGGCTCGAGGTCACGTCGAATCCATTATCAGCGGCAGGGTTGTAACTCAGGTTGTAGAGCAAGGTGAATACCGCAGCCCCAGTCTTGTAATTCAATGCCGCCGTGATGACCGCGTCTGTCGGGTCGACGAGGCTGGTGAAGAATTGAGCATCCTTGCCGATGAAGTACTTGTCGTAGGCTCCTGTTACGAAGAAGCCGCCGAGTACACCTTCCGCCATACCGATGACGCCGCGGAGATGCGGGTACTCGGCGGTGTTTGGCGTGAGACTGGCCGGGTCGGGGTTGGCATTGAACGGTCCATCGACTGATACGCTGAAGTACAGTTTGTCCTCAAAGAGGCTTGCGCCCGCCTTGGCGAGCCAGCCGGCGAAGCCCTCGGCGCCAGTGGCTACTTCCTCAGTCATCAGCTTGGCTTTTTCGCTCCGGAACAGATCGTAGTTGGCATCGAAGTAGACCGGCGAGAATCCGGCGCCAAGAATGCGCAACTGGACTCCGTAGGTAATGACGCTGATGAGGCGTCCGCCAGCTCCTATCATGAATCCCGAGCTTTTGTTCGGCTCGAATGCAAGCTCTGCGAACGTGGCGAGCGGAAAGAGTTGACTCGTAATAAGAGGAAGGAACAGGTCAGCGCCATACACCGATTGGGCTTCAAGTTCCTCGCCCGAGTACAGGCCAGGTTCCCGGTCGATCGCAAACGTCGCGCCTACCTGAAGGTTCTTGATTATAGGAATCTCGGTTTCGATGAGCGGGCGGACGAAGAGTCTTCCGCCGAGCACGTCCAACCTGGCCAGGTTGCCCGTGAGCAGTTCCAGCCCGACGTAGGGGAACTTGAACAGCGCTCCATCCACGCCCAGGTCCAACCCTGTGATGCGTTGGGTCGGAAGGAAACGAGTGTTGGAGTATTCGCCGACGATGAAACCATTGCCGAGAGTCAGATCATCTATCGAACCGAGCTTGGCGAAGAGAGGATCTCCGCGCAGCCCGTAGCGAACATACATTACTTTAGGAAGATAGAGGTCGAGGATGTTCTTGCCCGAATTTTCGTAATCGGGTACCCAATCACCGGGGTATATCTCCAGAGCGGTGTCCGGGTCGGGCATCAGTTTGAAGCGGACCGTCAGATCCAGGCCGATGCCGAACGGGCCCAATGCCAGGTCAGGCTGGAATCCCAGGTTGTTCCAGGTTTCCGACTCGCCCGCGGCGTTGATCAGTACATCGGTGCCCAGTGAAATTCCTGCCTGGAATTCGGGCCCGCTTGAATCCTCAGCGAACGTGAGGGGAGCGAGTATGCACAGAGCCGCGATCGCGATAATTGTTTTTTTCATCGTCGGCACCTCCTTACATAGAATTGTATGGCCTATTCGTTACAGTATACCTCCTTTAAACTAAAAAATCACCAGTATGCTATATTCTGTACCGCAGAAGATTTTTTCGGCGGAAGGTGGAGGCACTATGCATTTTTTTCCCAAACTTGAGGCGGCCTGGGCAGAACGAGGCACCGCTTTATGCGTCGGGCTCGATCCGCGGCTTCAACCCGGCGAGGGTGCGGAGGATCTGTACCGGCGCTCCATGGCAATCGCCCAGGCGACGGCGCCGTATGCCGCCTGTTTTAAGCCGAATTCCGCGTTCTATGAGGCCTTCGGCGCGGCCGGCCTCGACGCATTGATACGGCTGGTGCATAACATCCCCGGTGGAATTCCCGTGTTGCTCGACGCCAAGCGCTGCGATATCGGCCCGACCGCTGAAGCCTATGCCAAAGCTTGTTTCCAAGTCATAGGCGCCGATGCGGTGACTCTGAGCCCATACATGGGCAGGGATGCCGTTGATCCTTTCTTGGAATATGAAGAAAAGGCCGTTTTTTTGCTGGCGAGGACGAGTAACCCGCGCGCGGGTGTGTTTCAAGACCTTCTTGTCAGGGGGCGCGCTCTCTATACCGTTGTCGCTGAGGAATGCGCTTCATGGTCGGAACGGGTAGGGCTGGTCGCGGCAGGCAATGATGCCGTGGGACTGGCCGCCGTACGCAAGGCCGCTCCAGATGCCTGGCTTCTCGCGCCTGGAATCGGCGCTCAGGGGGGCGACATTTCCGAGGCCTGGCGAGCAGGCGCCAGGAACGACGGGATGGGCGTGCTTCCGGTAGCGGCGAGGTCCGTAGCCGAGGCGGCTGATCCCGCCGCCGCCGCCGCCGATCTCGTTGCGTCGATGCGCCGGGCCGCTGATACCGCAACCCGTATTTCCGGAGCCGGTTTCGATGCTGCCGCTCTGCTTAAACGGCGCGTCATGAAAGGCCTCGTCGATACTGGCTGCTTCAGACTCGGATCGTTTACTTTGAAAAGCGGCAAGGTTTCGCCGTTTTATATAGATCTACGCCGAGTAATATCCGATCCCGCATTGCTCGATTCGGTAGCTCAGGCCTATTGCCTTGCCGCGGAAGGACTCGTTTACGACAGGATCGCGGGTATTCCTGCCGCGGCGTTGCCTCTGGCTACCGCGACAGCTCTCAAGTTGCACATGCCGATGATCTGGCCACGCATGCCGGTCAAGGATCACGGTACCGGCGTTCGCGTCGAAGGCGCTTTTGAGAAGGGCGAGCGGGCGTTGCTCCTCGATGATTTGATTACGACAGGCGCTTCGAAGATCGAGGCAATCGAGATACTTCGTGAGCAAGGGCTCATTGTCGAGGATCTGGTCGTGCTCATAGAGCGAGGAAGGCAGGGCCGGAAGGACATGGAATCGTCCGGGGTCAGGCTAGGATCCTTCATGCATGTCAGGGAGTTCTTTGCCCTGTGCGAGGAACTTGGAGTTATAGATGGTGTAGAACGGCTAAGGCTTGAGGCATACGCTGATTCCGAGTGACGGAACCGCTCCGTTCCTGATCTAGGCCTGGATTGGCTCCATGGTCTGCTCGAGGCTTCGGGCCACGATGGATTCGAGCGTGATGCCGCTGAGGAACAGGTCTATGTGGGTCGAGAACTCCCGCCAGACCGTTCCCGCTATGCAATCGGTCACCCGATCACAGGCATCACGGATGCCGCAGGCGCAGGCCGCGAGTTCCATGCCTTCTCCTGAGGCTTCAACAATGTCCTTGAGCAGGATATCCGATAGGGGCTTGGCGAAGAAGAAACCGCCTCCCGGCCCGCGAACCGATGAAATGAGCCCGGCTTTACGTAGTCTGAAGAATATTTGTTCTAGGAATTCGGGAGAGATACTCTCTGCTACCGATATTGTTTTAATGGATACTGGCGTTGTACCCACGCTCATTCTGGCTAGCGCGATGGCAGCTCGCAACGCATAGCGCCCCTTTGTCGTCATCCGCATTTTGTTCTCCTGTAAGGTCCCAAACTTTAAAGCATAGATAGTTTAGTTATTTTATAATGGTACTACAATTCACCTCTTATTAAAAGGATGATTTTATTCAAATATGGTGAAACTCTTATTCCAGCGATCATCGCGCCGGCGAGAGACGACTTGCATAAACATTGTATGTTCTGTATATTTATGCCGTAGTTGGCTGTAGCGCTACGAAAAGGCTCCGTGGTTTACCTCCTTTTTCCACGGAGCCTTGTTTATTTTAAACACATAAATTGCCTTATATCTATATTTGTTGACTTTATTGGTGCCTTGACGATATTCTTGTTTCTGCTTGAGCTTATTCAGCCTATTCGCACACGAGGTATTTTATGCCCAAATTCAAAGTATCGTACGCCCCTTCAGTGCGAAGATTGCCGTCATACCTTCTGTTGGCCAAGCAGGCTCAGGAACATGGGGACGAATACATTTCTGGTACTTTGATAGCCTTAGAACTCAGCCTTGAGCCTATCCAAGTCAGAAAAGATCTGTCGATCACCGGTATCGCCGGAAAGCCCAAACGCGGCTATCCAGTCGTTCCGCTGATAAGCGCCATCGAGTCCTACCTCAACTGGGATAAGCGCGTTGACGCCATAGTCGTCGGTGCCGGCAACCTGGGCAGCGCTCTGAGCGGGTTTCCGGGCTTCAAGCAACACGGCCTGTATATCGTGGCTGGCTTCGATGCCGACGCGAGCAAGGTCGGCGGAAAGATCCATGACAGCCCCGTCTATCCTATCTCCCAATTAGCCGAGCGTATTTCCTCTATGAACATTGCCGTTGCGATCTTGACGGTGCCGTCTACGAATGCTCAGGACGTCGCCACTATCCTGGTTTCAGCCGGTATCAAGGCAATATGGAACTTTACCAACGTCAAACTAAAGGTTCCTGATGATGTCGTGGTCCAGAATGAGGATCTCTCGTCGGGGTATGCTATGCTCTCCATGAAGCGCAGGATCAAGAGCGCTCTGATGTTGGACGATGCCAACTGAGAAGGAACTGGAGCAGAGTCTTTTCTTTGCCAATCGTGTAGCCAAACGGGACAAGCATCTCCGCAAATGGGCCCGCAAATCCGGTACCGACTGTTACCGTGTCTACGACAGAGATATTCCAGAGGTGCCGCTGTCGCTTGATCGCTACGGCGATGCGGCGGTGCTGTATCTCTATGAACGACCCTACGACAAACCCGACGATGAGGAGGCAGCCTGGCTTGAACTGATGGCTGGAGTCGCGGCTTCTTCCTTGAATATCGCACGCACCTCACTCATAGTAAAAACGCGCAGAAGACTTGGGGTCGAAGACCAGTACGAGCGGACTGACGCCGATACTCAGGCTACCGGAACCGGCTCGGGAGAAGCACGCAAACATGCGGCTCGACAGCGCGTAGTGCGGGAGAATGGCCTGTCGTTCATCGTCAATATCGACGACTACATCGACACGGGCCTGTTCATGGACCATAGACCCGCGCGTGAAATGGTCAATGGCATGGCGTCTGGAAAGCGGACCCTGAACCTGTTCTGTTATACAGGCAGCTTTTCAGTCTACGCGCTCGCGGGCGGAGCGACCCATGTAGTCGGCGTCGATTTGTCTAATACCTACCTCGCCTGGGCAGAACGCAACATTGAGCTCAACGATCTTGGACTGGAACGATATCGCGGCGTCAGGGCAGATGTTTCTGCCTTCCTTGCGGGTGAAGCCGCGCGCGGTGCGAGGTATGACCTAATCGTGCTCGATCCTCCTACGTTTTCAAACTCCAAGAAGATGGACGGCTTTCTCGATATCGCTCGACACTGGCCGGAACTCGTTAAGGCTTGCCTGGCGGTGCTCGATCCGGGCGGCACGGTGCTCTTCTCCACGAACGCCCGTTCGCTGAAACTGGACTCGGCGTTGCTGCCTGAGGCGAAGATCCTGGATATAAGCGAGAAGACAGTACCTGAAGATTTCAGGGGGCATCCGCACAGGACCTGGCTCATCTCTCACGCGATGACGCGCGCGAGCGCTCACGATTAACCGTTAGTCCCACCAGGCCTTGCCGACAAAATCGGGCTTGAACGAAGAACTTTGATGTCGTATCACCGCCCCTGTGCGGGCGAGAGGAGCCATTCGCTTGACGCGCTCCGAGAGCAACGAAAGCGTAGCGCCTGAAGCCGAATCCTCGTCGAAAACGAGTACGCTGGAACCGTCGCCGTACGAACGTATCTTTGCTTCGTCTCGAGGCGATACAACTGGCTCCTGATCCTTCCGCTTGAACATGCTGAATCGAAGGAACCACAGCTCGCAGTCCAGGAGTTCCGCGAGGAAGATGCCCGCCATGATGGAGCCGTGGGCGGCGCCGACGGCTAGTTTGGGTCTGCCCGCCTTGAGCACCGCCGCCGCGAGCGCACGGATCTTGGCCGGTTCCGCCGCTCTCCAGGTATATTTGTCGCGTTTCGATGTATACACGAAGCCATTGAGCCCGTGCGGCAGGTCCACGCGGTATTCCGCCGCCATGGCGCCAAAGCCCGCGTCCAGCCTGTATGCCGCACGCGCGAGCCGGATGGACTTGTGCAGTAGTCCAAAGGCGGCTTCTTCCAGATCTTCGCCATACGGCGAGTTCGGCGGAGCGCTCTGGTCTATCTCGAAGTATTCGGTGGGATGCAAGGGAAGGCCGAATTGAACGCAAATGGAGTAGTTGAGCGCGACGTTGATTATGGCGGGCGCCAGCACGTACAGTTCACGCGCCGCTGCCCACGAGCGTGGATCTGCCCGATCCTCGTGGAGGAGCAACGAGACGAGCTCGGCCGACTTGCCTATAACCTCGCCGTAGGGTTGCTCGAAGTCCATGTCGTCGGGCGCTTCGTCCCAATCGCAGAACAGGAACTCGTCTATCATAGAACGAGTATACACGGGAGTGTAAGCTTCAACCAATCTGCGGCCTAGTCAACAATGATAGCCGTATCATCATATTCCGAAAACACTGTCGTTTTATGCATTATGACGCATTTGGAGCGGTGTGTCGCAATATTACTTGCGCTAATGGAAGGTGTTGATTATACTGCATTCATTGCTTTGCAGAAATCAGCGCACAGAAAGGTGTTCTTATGAAACTCTCGAACCTGATTGATCCGCATCTGGTGCTCCTCGACGCCGATGTAGATTCCATAGACAGCGCGATCGAGGTTGGGCTTAAAGCCATCGTTGAACTCTACCCGCAAGAGGTTATGTACGATGAGGTGATACAGCGCCTAACCGAGCGCCGCCTGTTGGGGGGCACCTGTTTTCCCACAGGAATTTCAATTCCCCATGCACGACTGCCGGTATTCAATGATTTTATAATCGCCGCTATTGTCCCGCATAAACCCATAATTTCCGGCGAGAAATGCATAGATACGAGCTGTGCGGATATCCCGCCGGTCCGCATCGTCTGGCTGATCCTCATTTCTCAGACCTCATCGTCGATATATCTCAATACGCTGGCAAAACTCCTGGAAGCCTCAAAAAGCGAGTCAATGATGGACGCCCTCACGAGCGCCGAATCTCCGTCTCAATTCATATCAATCATCGAGGATGCCGGGTATGTGGTGAAGAAGGATCTAGTGGTCGCTGACATCATGACGAAGGATGTAGTTTCCGCGCCGGAAACGGCTACGCTGAAGGAAGTCCTCGATCTGATCTACCAGAAGAAGTTGCATTATCTCCCCATCGTCAACAAGGCCGGCGCGCTTGTCGGCGAACTTGGCGTTCTTGACCTGATCAAGGCGGGCATTCCCGATTATGCGTTCAGGATAGGCAGCCTCAAATTCCTTGCCGAACTCGAGCCGATGACCGACCTGTTGCAGAACGAAGACAAAATACTCGTAGGATCGATCATGCAGAAACCACTGCCGATTGCGCCTTCGACCACGGTGATAGAGGTGGCATTCGAAATGGCTCGCGGAAAGAAGCGACATTATGCAGTCGTTGAAAACGGACACCTGACAGGCGTCGTGTCATATATGGATATCGTATCCAAGGTCCTGCGAGCCTAACGGAGGCCCCATGAATTTTCCTATCATCATTGCTCTGGTCCTCTTCGTCGGAGTGTACATAGCGCTCACAACCGAAATCATCAACAAGTCCGCGGCGGCTCTGCTCGGAGCCATGATCATGGTCATAGCGGGCGTCATTGATCAGGAAGCCGCATACCGGCATATAGACTGGAATGTGATCTTCCTGCTCATCGGCATGATGATAATAATGAACATCACCAGGCAAACAGGGCTTTTCCAATATGTCGCAATAAAGATCGCACGGTTTTCTCGCGGCGAACCACTCGTTATCCTGATCCTGCTATCGCTTGTGACAGCGCTGTTTTCCGCATTCCTGGACAATGTGACAACGGTGCTCATCATCATACCCATTACTATATTGATCGCGGTAGAGTTGGGTACGACCCCCGTCCCCTTCGTCGTGACCATAGCGGTAGCCTCGAACATAGGTGGTACGGCGACACTGATCGGCGATCCGCCCAACATCATGATAGGTAGCGCGGCCGGGCTCGGTTTCATAGACTTCATAGTCAACCTAACTCCCGTCATATTGGTCATCCTGCTGATCTTCGTCGGCATGGTCGCCTTGTTCTTCAGAAAGCAGCTGAAGGTTTCGAATGAACGCAAGGCACGCATTATGAGCTTCGACGAGACTAAAGCGATAGAAGATCCGGTGTTGCTCGTCAAATCGCTGTCGGTGCTCGCCTTGGTGGTGCTAGGATTCCTCCTACATGGAGTCCTTCACCTCGAACCGTCGACCATAGCGCTGACCGGCGCCGTGGTCCTCATAATCATCTCGGGCAAGAAGGAACTTGAAACCCTGTTTGCAGAACTGGAATGGACGACCATCTTCTTTTTCATAGGTCTGTTCATGCTTGTGGGCGGACTCATCGAAGTGGGTGTCATGGCAAAGGCTTCGAGCTGGCTAATCAGCATGACCGCGGGGCACCTCAGGCTCACCCAGTTCGTTATACTATGGTTCTCGGGCATACTTTCAGCCATCGTCGACAACATACCCTTCGTGGCGACTATGATACCCCTCATCAAGGACATGGGCGTGCAACTAGGGCCGGAAGCGGTAGAACCGCTGTGGTGGACCCTGGCGCTCGGTGCCTGCCTGGGCGGAAATGGCACTCTCATCGGCGCTTCGGCTAACGTCGTCTCCGCAGGCCTCTCCGCGAAGAGCGGACATCCTATCAGTTTCTGGGACTTCACTAAATACGGGTCGATTTTCATGCTGATGTCGTTGATTGTTTCAACGTTCTACGTTTTCGTACGCTATTGACGGCAATACCATGGCGATTCTTGAAACCATAAATCTTGGCAAGGACTTTGGCGGAAACCCTATACTGTCCAATGTGTCGCTGTCGATCGAGCCTGGAGAAAAGGTAGCGCTGGTCGGACGGAACGGCTCGGGCAAGACGACGCTGCTACGTATCGTGATGGGCGAGGACGACGATCACTCAGGCGCCATCAAGCTGTTATCTCAAGCCCGTCTGGCTTACGTGCCGCAGAAACCGCCGGAATTTTTTCCAGGCGAGACCGCCGCGGATTTCGTCTGCCGGAATGCTTTCAGTCGCCGCGCGGAGCTGGAACGCCTGGCTGAGGCTCTTTCCGCGGTTGACGAACGAGAGGGGCGGGCCGCGCTGGTACGGTATTCGGCGTTGCGCGAGGCATACGACGCCGATGAAGGCGACCTGGCAGAAGAGTCCGCCGAGAGGCTGCTTGCCAGGGCCGGACTTGGGCCACGGGCGCTGTCTCCGGCGGCATCGTTATCCGGCGGCGAGAAAAACGTGCTTGCCCTCGTCAAGGCCGTCAGGCGGATGCCCGATCTGCTCATTCTCGACGAGCCAGGCAACCATCTGGATATGGCCGGCCTTGCGTGGCTCGAGGATTTCCTGAAATCGTTACCTTGCGCGGTACTGCTCGTATCGCATGACCGGCGCATGCTCGATAAGGTGGCTGAAACCGTGCTCGAACTCGAAGACGGCAAAGTTACCCGGTTTTCCGGCAACTATTCGGCCTATCGGCTGGAAAGGCTCAAGCAAGCGGCAGGGCAGGGGCAGAACTGGCAGGCTGACCGCAAGCGTATCGAGCGACTGGAAGCCCTGGTGCGTCGCTTTGCCGAGATAGCTCGCTCTCGGCCTGATCCGTCCTGGGGCAAGCGCCTGCGCGCCAGGCGTAGCCAGCTTGCACGCGTCAAGGCCGATGCCACCGAGCGGCCCGACCTTGGCAATCGCGATGCCCGCGTCACATTCCTGGGTGAGGCTTCCAAGGCCGACCTGGCGCTCCGCGTCGAGGGCTACTCGAAGTCCTACGGAGAAGCGTTGATACTCGAGGCCTCAGGGTTTACCGTCTTGAACGGCGAGAGGGTCGCTTTGATCGGCGCAAACGGCTCCGGCAAGACAAGCCTCGTGCGGGACATAGTGAATCGCGGATCCTGGGACGACTCGATACTGCGGGTCGGGCCGAGCATGGTCGTCGGCTATTGTGCCCAGGCGCAGGAAGTCTTCGACCGCCATAACACCGTAGAAGACGAATTTCTGAAGATACTTCCTACCCGCCGGGAGGCGTTTTCTCATATTAGTCGCTTTTTGTTCACCTTTGATGACCTGGACAAGAAGATAGACGACCTGTCTGGCGGCGAACTGAACCGGTTGCAACTGGCTCGCGCGTCGGCCCTCAAGGCAAACTTCCTGATTCTGGACGAACCGACCAATCACCTCGACATACCAACCCGTGAAGCCGTCGAGGATGCCCTTGCCGATTTCGACGGTACCGTGCTCGTCGTGTCGCATGATCGTTATTTTATACAGAAAGTGGCAGAGCGCGTTGTGTTCATAGCCGAACGGCGCTTCGTCGAATACGAAGGCGACTTTGACGAGTACTGGCGAGACGTCGGCTCACATGGAGGAACCGCCGGCCAGGGCGGGCGGAGCGCCGGCGCAGGGATAGAACAGCGCGGCCGCAAGGCCAGCGGAACTGGAAACTCAAGCGGCAAACCCGAGCTTGAGGCAAGGATAGAGGACATGGAGCGCGAAAAGGAGCGACTGGAACGGGAATCCGCCGCGGCTTTCGATGTGAGGGACTATAAAAAGGCTAAGCTGATAGCCTCCGAACTTGAACGCCACAACGCTCGTTTGGAAAAGGCCTGGGCTGATTTTATTAAATAATTTTTTTATTGACAGATTCAGTCATATAGCATACAAAGAATCTATATAAATTACTGGATAACCCCGGTATTCTTTTTCTGTATGACTCCGAATCGATACGACCTAAGACCGCGGCGTTGCCGCGATCATGGCCGCCGATCTTTGACGCGGGCCGCTTCGGTGGTCGGCTCTGAGGGTCAGGGTGGAAACGCCCGAGGCCTCCCGCCCTTCTTGGGCATTGGAAAGGAGTTCGCACCACCAATACCTTGCGGATAATCCGCATGGAGGTTCGATCATGGATACGACCAAGAGCGCCCCAGAGGGCGAATCGAAGCGTTCCACGTCGTCGAGGCGCGAATTCCTGCGTTTGGCCGGTACCGGCCTTGCTGGCGCTTTCGCCGCTGCCGCGCTTGGATGCGTCAGCTTCGACACGAGAGACGGAAGAAAAGTAAAAGTATGGGCCACCTCCTCCGGCGCCATCGTACACGATCCGCATCTGTGTGTCGGTTGCAGACGCTGCGAGACTGCCTGCACCGTTCGCAATGACGGCAAGGGTTCCGCCTATATTTCCCGCATTAAAGTCTCCCGCAACCTCAATTACGGTATAGACGGCGTCTCCGCCGACTATCAGAGGGCCGACGGCCAGCAGGGCAACTTCCGCATCGTCGGACAGACCTGCAGGCAATGTTCCGAGCCCGCCTGCGGCATCAATTGCCCGGTCGGAGCCATATCCGCCGACAAGAAGACCGGCGCCCGCGTCGTAAATACCGACAAGTGCGTCGGTTGCGGCGCCTGCCAGCGCGCCTGCCCCTGGGGCATCGCCACGGTCGACCCGGAGACCGATATCTCCACCAAGTGCACGCTCTGCGGAGGCGATCCCAACTGCGTCAAGAACTGCCCGACGGGCGCCATAAAGTTCTACCCTTGGGAAGAGGCCGAAGCGTTGCTTTTCGGAGCAGATGCCACCAGCGGCGCGACCGCGTAACGAAGAGGAGACGCAAGCATGTCAGCAAGCTACGGATATACCGGCAAGATACTCCGCGTGGACCTCACGACGGGCAAGATCTGGATCGACGATACGGTAAAATACAAGGACTACATAGGCGGTGAGGGCATCGGGTACAAGATTCTGTGGGATGAAGTTCCCGCGGGTACCCGTCCGTTCGCGCCAGAGAACAAGATAAGCTTCGGCGCCGGTCCTCTTTGCGGCTCCGGCGTCCCCTGTTCAGGCAGGACGACCATAACGAGTCTTCTGCCGACCAGCCCTTTTCACGGCGCGGGCAGCTCCCACATGGGCGGTTACTTCTCCGTAGAGATGAAGTACGCCGGCTATGACATGATCGTAGTCGAGGGC
>CAZNCK010000006.1:21034-26202 GCA_964571545.1 uncultured Treponemataceae bacterium
CCGTGTGGCTCCGCGTCGAAGACGACAAGGTTAAGATCGAAGACGCTCGATGGGTCTGGGGCAAGGGTATCTTCGACACCATGGCGATGATCTCCAGTCAGATGGGCAAGGAAGCGCAGATAGCCGCCATCGGACCGGCAGGCGAGAATCAGCTGAATATGTCCGTCATCCGTACCGGCACCTCCCATTCCGCCGGCGGTCACGGCGGCATACTCGGCGCCAAGAACCTCAAGGCCATAGCCATCAAGGGCACCGGATCAGTCAAGGTCGCGGCCAAGCCAGAAGAATTGATGGAACTCGACAAGTACATGATGAGCATCATCGGCGCCAATAACCAGATGGTGATTCCGACCGTGCCGCTTCCCTGGGCCGAGTACTCCGACAAGGGCTCTCGCTGGACTGGCCGACCGGGCCTGTACTGGGGCGCCGCCAATCCGCCCGTCGAGACCGGCGAGTGTAATCCCTCGGATATGCAGTCCGTCGGCAAGCGCACCCAGAAGGCCGTTTTCGACCTCGGCGCCGGCGCCGAGAAATATACGGTACGCATGGGCGGTTGCGCCCACTGCCCGATACGCTGCCACGCCCAGCTCAATGTGCCCCAGCTCGAGAAGTACGGCATGGATCCGAACATCTCCAACACCTGCGTCGGTTGGTCCGGCCCCAGGGGCGTCATGTATGCCGGTATCAAGGAATTCGACGGCAACGGCGCCGATTCGTCCATAGTCGGCAACGGCATCGGCACGACCATGACCGACGACCTCGGCGTCTGGTGCAACTACGGCCAGATCGGCCGCGACGTGAAGTGGTTCTACGAGAAGGGCGTGTTCAAGCGCGTTCTGCCCGCTGAAGAATACGCGTCCATCCCCTGGGATATGCTCCTCAAGGGTGACCCCCGCTTCCTCATCGATTTCTACACCCGCATAGCCAACAAGCAGGGAGAACTGTGGCACATTGCCGACGGTTCCGCCTGGATAGCCCAGCGCTGGGGCCTTGGCGACGATTACTGGGATGCAAAGGACAACAAGCTGTGGACCCGTGGCGGTTATCCCGTTCACCATTCCAACGAGGCCGGCGGCCAGGTCGGCGCGTTGATCTCCTGCTTTACGAACCGCGACTCGCAGAACCACAGCCACATGAACTTCCTGGGGAACAAACTTCCGATCGCGCTCCAGAAGGAGATAGCCGCGGAGATTTTCGGCTCTCCCGACGCGCTCGACGCGGCCATGGACTACAAGCCGATGAACGAGTACAAGGCTCGCTTCGTCAAGTGGGCCATCATACGCGGACGCCTGCACGATTCCCTGACCCTCTGCAACTGGATGTGGCCGATGGCCGTCAGCCCGCTGAAGGAGCGCAAGTACCGTGGCGACACGAGCCTCGAGGCGAAGTTCTTCTCCGCGGTCACGGGCATAGCCAAGACAGAAGCCGAACTCGATAAGGACGGCGAACGCGTCGTGACCCTGCTGCGAGCGCTTACCGTGCGGTCCATGGGCACCGTCGACATGCGCAACCAGCATGACAACACCAACGAGTGGATAACCAAGGCCGACAAGGACAAGCCGCAGTTCACGCCGGGCACCATCCAGATGGAGAAATCCGATTTGGAACTGGGCCGTACGATGGTCTACAAGCAGTTCGGGTGGGACGAGAAGTCCGGCGCCCCGACCAAGGCTACCCTGGACGCGCTCGGCATGTCCGACGTGGCTAAGGAACTCGGTGAAAAGGGCCTGTTGCCCGCATAAGTAGTGACGAGACCTCTATGGCAGGCGCGGCTCGAATGCGCGCCTGCCTTTAGCGAGGCCTATTACCTCGTCATGATCAAATGCTATACTTGAACTCGCGCCCGCCTACGGGCGCGGTCTTTTCAACGGAGAAATGATGGCTGATGAAACGGGGCTCGTCGCCGCCCTTATGGAGAGGATTCGCGCTGATTCCGCAGGTACGGCGCTGAGCCCGGCGGCTGAACTGTCGACGCTCGTGCCCAGCGGAATCGATGCCGTACTGTTGCTAGAAGAAGGCGCCGAGGACGACATCAAGATGATGCGCGGCTCCCTTGACCGATACTATTTCAGCGAACTCTCAATGACCGAACCGTATGCCAGACACCTCTACAGACTCGCCGAGAAAGATCCGGCGCGGCTCATAGCCGATACCACACGCGACGAATCGAAGATGTACCCGAGGCCGACTCCTGTCTCGACGTTTGGCGAGTCGCCGTTTTCCATGGCCAGGGTCGATATAGACGCGGCCCTCTCGAAGATGTCTATCGATCCAGAGTACGCCGATATCCGTACAACTGTGGCTTCCAACGGCGATGCCTATTTGTTCTCGGCGACATATCTGTCGGAGGCTCATGCGTCAGGCCTCGCGGAATGGGCTTCTGTAGGCGAAAAGGAGAATCCGTGAGCGACCACGTTATGCCGCTCGCGCAGGAAACCCCCGTAGAACTGGTCGCCAACGGTCAGCGCATCGCCGTACTCATGTGCACGCCGCTGAATCTGGACGACTTGGCCGCGGGGCACCTCTTTACCCGCGGTATGCTCAGCGATCCGAATCGCGTGCTCTCCATAGGCGCCTGCGCCGATCTCCGGGTGATGTCGGTGACTGCGCCTGGCGCCCTGACCGCGGACAGGTTCGGACTCGGCCAGGTGATAGCCTCTGGCTGCGGCTCGGGTTCAGCCCTGTCTGACGCCGCCGCATTAGGAACCGTACCGCCCGGTTTCAGTGTGGCGCTTGAAACGCTTAAAATTTGGTCGCGCGCCATGTTCAAGGCCGCGGTGCTGTATAGAGAAACCGGCGGCATGCACTGCGCCTCTCTCGCGTTGCCGTCGGGGGCAAAACAACCCGCGGGACCAGCCGCGGAATTGTCGATGGAAAACGCACCAGAGGGAGCCTCGTACTTCGTCGTACGCGAGGATGTCGGCAGGCACAACGCCGTCGACAAGGTCATAGGCCGCGGCTTCAGGGACCAGATTGATTTTTCATCGGCGTGCATCCTGACGAGCGGTCGGATAGCCGCCGACATGATACTCAAGGCGGTTGCCGCGCGTGTCCCTTTAGTCGTCTCCCGAAGTATCCCGACTACGACCGCATTCGAGATAGCTCAGAGTTCTGGTGTCACTATCGTTGGCCGCATAGGCGACGAGTGCCCTGTCGTGTATACGAGCCGGGATAGAATCCGGTTATAATGGAAGAATCGGGGGCTCCCGCTTAACGGGCTCCCGGGAAGGAATTATCATGTTTGGAAGAATAGGGCCTATGGAGCTTATCCTCATTCTCGTCATCGCGCTCATAATTTTCGGGCCCAAGAAGCTGCCCGAGATTGGCAAGGCTGTCGGCAACGCTATCAGGGAATTCAAGAAGCATTCAAGCAAGGTCTCCGATGACCTTGAGGAAGCCGTGTCCGGCGCCAACGAGGAACCGAAGATCGAAAGCGCTAAAAAAGCCAAGGACGATCCTGTTACCAAGAAGAAGTCCTGAATTTACCGCAAGACAACTCAGTTTCCGCGCCCGGATTTCTTACCCGGGCGCAGAGGCTAGAATGGACGCCGCAAAACCAATGCAAGCAAAGACAATGACTTTCTGGGAGCACGTGGCTGAATTGCGCACGCGACTCCTCGTCTCGGCCGTCGCCCTCATCGCCGGCATGGTGGCCTGTTTCTTTTTTGTGGAACCAGCGGCCCAATACATCATAAAACCGGTAGGAACTATGCAGTTCATCTACCTTTCCCCGCCGGAACTTTTTATGTCCTACGTAAAGATCGCCCTGCTCGGCGGCGTAATCCTTGCGTCCCCGGTAATTCTTTTCCAGGTATGGTTGTTCGTGAAGCCCGGCCTTTCTAGGCGAGAACGCCTTTCGCTGGTCGTAGGTCTTTTCTTTGGCGTTGCTTTTTTTGCGGCCGGCGCGGCCTTCTCGTTTTTCGTCATCGTTCCATTCACCATCAGGTTTTTTCTGCAGTACCAGAACGAGTCAATAAAGGCGATGTTCTCCTTTTCCGAATACATCAGCTTTGTGAGCTCCATGGTGCTGTCGTTTGGCGCGGCGTTCGAGCTGCCCATAGTAATATCGATACTGGCTGGGCTCGGCGTCGTTACCGGGACCGGACTCGCGCGGGTCCGCGGCATCGGCATACTGCTCATATTCATAGCCGCCGCGATCATTACCCCGCCCGATGTTGTCTCCCAGATACTGCTGGGCGTACCGATGATGTTGCTCTTTGAATTGTCGATCCTCCTCGCCAAAGGTCAGGAGAAACGCAGGGCCAAGCGTCTCGCTCTCGATGGCGAGTTGGAACTTTAAGCCGGACCCCGCAATTGATTAAAGTTTGAACAACAACTCCTCGTAGGTGGGCAGCGGCCAGGATTTCTTTTCCACGAGCTTTTCGGCGGCATCGACTCTGGTCCTCAGCGAAGACATCTGCGGCACTACTTTTTCTCGGTAAGCTTTGGCCTGTTGTAATCCTTCCTCAATTTCCTGCGCTTCGAGGAGGGCTCGCTCGAGTTTGTCCGTTTCGTCGTATACGTCGCCCGCAAGTTCCGCGAGGCGCTTGGCGCGTTTCTCCAGCGCGGCGCTGGAGGCGCCGATGGCGGCGAGAGAACCAGCGTCTCGGGCCAGTGAGGCCGCAAACGTTACGATAGCTGGAAAAAGGATGCGCTTGGCCATGTCCACCATGACGCCTGCTTCTATGTTGATTTGCTTTGAGTATTTTTCCAGGTAGATGTGATAACGGCTCTCGGCCTCCGCCCTCGTCATGACCTTGTGCCGTTCGAAGAGTTCTATTGTTTCTTTCTGCATGAGCACCGGCAGGGCGTCGACTGTTGCCTTGACGTTGGGGAGTCCACGCCTCTCGGCTTCCTTGACCCATTCGTCTGAATAGCCGTTGCCGTTGAATACGACCCCGCGGTGACTGGAATACGATACCCTGATGATCTCCCTAATAGCCGCGATCTTGTCCGGGGCTCCCTCCAGCTTGTCGGCGAACTCCGAGAGCACCTGGGCTACGGCCGTGTTGAGGTAGGTGTTCGGCGTCGCTATGGACTGGGACGAGCCGACCATGCGGAACTCGAACTTGTTGCCGGTGAAGGCAAAGGGAGAGGTGCGGTTGCGGTCGGTGTTGTCCATGGGCAGCTCGGGCAGGGAGTCAACCCCGATCTTCAAGGTCTGGCAG
>CAZNCK010000006.1:26212-33702 GCA_964571545.1 uncultured Treponemataceae bacterium
AGGCTCGTTACGCCAAGCTCGATCTTATGGTTGCCCTTTGCGGAGTGCGCCTTGCCGTCGGCTATGTCGTCGAATATCTCGCAGAGCTGGTCGCCGAAGAATACCGATATGATCGCGGGCGGCGCTTCGTTGGCGCCGAGCCGGTGGTCGTTGCCGGCGAGTGCGGCGGACGAGCGGAGGAGCAGGGCATAGCGATCAACGGCTTCGACGACCGCTGCTATAAACAGCAGGAACCTCGCGTTAGACTCTGGATTCTCGCCGGGCTCCAGTAAGTTGATGCCGTCACCGGTAGCCATAGACCAGTTGTT
This sequence comes from uncultured Treponemataceae bacterium, assembly GCA_964571545.1. GTDB lineage: Bacteria > Spirochaetota > Spirochaetia > Treponematales > UBA12059 > SZUA-370. Next base: position 26,521 of record CAZNCK010000006.1, read on the forward strand.
GTGCTTGCCTGATCCGTTGACTCCGGCGAATGGCTTTTCATGCAGGAGCGCTTCCATGCCGTGGCGATTGGCTACCTTCTTGATGTTCTCCATGACCAGCTGGTTAGCGTCAACCGCAACATTCGTCGTGCTGAATATCGGAGCCAGCTCGAATTGGTTTGGCGCTACCTCGTTGTGCTGGGTCTTGGCCGCCACGCCGACCTTCCAGAGTTCGTGGTTGAGTTCCCTCATGAAGGCCGCGACGCGCTCGTTGATGGCGCCGTAGTAATGGTCTTCCATCTCTTGACCCTTGGCCGGCATGGAGCCAAAAACGGTGCGGCCTGTAAGCATCAAATCGGGGCGTTCATCAAAGTACTTCTTGTCGACAAGGAAATATTCCTGCTCAGGCCCTACGGTCGTGATGACGCGCTTTGCGCTTTCGTTGCCGAGCGCCTTGAGTATGCGCATGGCCTGTTTGTCCAGGCAGTCCATGGAACGCAGAAGAGGCACTTTCTTATCCAGCGCGTGGCCGTAATAACTGAAGAACGCGGTCGGAATGCACAGCGTCGTGCCGGTAGGGTCCTGTTTGAGGAAGGCCGGACTGGTGACGTCCCAGGCCGTGTACCCGCGAGCCTCGAAGGTAGCCCTGAGCCCGCCTGAGGGAAAGCTTGACGCGTCGGACTCGCCCTTGATCAGTTCCTTGCCGGAAAACTCCATGAGGATCTTGCCGTCGCCGGTTGGGGTGATGAAGGATTCATGCTTTTCAGCCGTCAGTCCCGTCAGGGGATGGAACCAGTGCGTGAAGTGGGTAGCGCCTTTCTGGATTGCCCAGGCCTTCATGGCGCCCGCGACGACATCGGCAACCTCGAATGACAGTTCCTTCTCGCCAGCCTGCACCGCGAGCAGTTCCTTGAATGTCGTTTTAGGCAGCCACTCCTTGAGTACGGCGTTTGAGAAGCTGTTGCAGCCGAAGACTTCCGTTACTGGGGTGGAAGAGAAATCGTCTGATTCTTTCATGGGTTCTCCTTGAGACATAGTGTCGCAAGTATTAAAGCAAGAAGCATGCCAATTGAATAAAGACAACGCGATTATTAGTATTTGATTATATGTAATAGAAATAAAAGCGAAGCGCCTTAAGGACTAGTTTCTTGATCACAATACAATAATTGTTAACGATACAATAATGTATGAACTAGAAAGTAATCCTACACTAATGTAGTTCTATAGAGTTTCCAGTTGATGCCGTAATGGTGCACGCGCAGCCCCATTTGGCGTTCGCTGATGCCCAGCCTGCGAGAAGCCGAGGCCATGTTGCCGCCGCTGATCTTCAGGGCTTCCACTATCAGTTCTTTTTCGAGCCGTGAAAGAGCCGCGTCGAGCGTCGTCGTCGGCTCAGTATGAGTAGACTGCGCCGACTGCAGGCTCGGGGGAAGATGGTAGGAGTGTATGACCGTGTCCGTAGACAGTATCGTGGCGCGTTCGATGCAGTTTTCCAGCTCCCGCACATTGCCTGGCCAGTGGTAGCTCGTGAACAAGTCCAGCGCGGGACTTGAAATACGCTTAATCAGTTTTCCATTCTTGAGCGAATATTTTTCAGCGAAATGATCGGCGAGAAGTACGATGTCGCTTTTCCGTTCGCGCAGGGGCGGAACTCGTATAGGAAAGACGTTCAGCCGGTAGTACAGGTCCTCGCGAAAGCGGCCCCCGGCTATTTCGTCTTCGAGGCGTCTATTCGTGGCGGCGATGACGCGTACGTCCACCTTGACGGTCGCCGTCCCGCCCACGCGCTCTATTTCGCGTTCTTGGAGGACCCGCAACAGTTTGACCTGGACCTGGGCGGACAGTTCTCCTATCTCGTCGAGGAACAGCGTGCCGCCGTGCGCCAGTTCGAAACGGCCTTTGCGCTGGCCTATGGCGCCAGAGAAAGCGCCCCGTTCGTGGCCGAACAGCTCGCTCTCTATCACCGATTCGGGCAGGGCCGAGCAATTGACCTTGATAAGGGGGCCTTGGCAGCGCTTCGAGAGCCTGTGGATCTCCACGGCCACCAGCTCCTTGCCCGTGCCGCTCTCGCCGGTGACGAGTACCGTCGCGTCGCTGGGCGCTACCTGCGCCACGAGTTCATAGACCGCCCTCATGGCCGCGCTGGTGCCTACGAGGCCGCCCGAGAGGCTTGGCGGCAGGTCTTCCTGGCGGTTTGAACCGACCGATATACCAACGCCGGTACCGTCAGAGCAGTCAGAACCGCCGAGAGGAGTCGTCTCCAGCTTTGCGGGAGTTCTCTGAAGCCGATCGCGCATTCTTGAGGATTCGGCTATCAACGCGGCTACGCGTTCCAGAAATGCCATGTCGCTTGCCATCACGCGCTCGAGATTGGCGTGTTCGCCGACCGCGTTATCGCCAACCCGCCTCCGTTCGGCGCTCAGGGTGCCGATCATAGCGATGCCAGAGCGTATGGGGACGCAATAGAACGCGGTACGTTTCAACTCTTCAAGGCCGCGGGAACCGGGGTGGTTCAGGAAACGCGGTTCCTTGAAAAGGTCAGGAACCTTGATAGGATTGCACGACTCAAACACGCGTCCTACGAGGCCTTCTCCGAGGCGGTATACGCCCTGCCGCTTCTCGTCCTCGGTCAGTCCCCGCGCGTCCTCTATCTTCAGCATACCGACCGAATGGTCGATGAGCGTGACGATACCGCGGGACAGGCCCGCTCGCGTATCAAGCATTTCGAGTAGCGGCGACAGAAAACTGCGTAAATCGGCCGACCTATCCAATATCCTTGACAGATCGAGGAGAAAGCTTAGCTCGTCGGCCTCGTTTTTGGAGTCAATGCTCTTCAATTTTGCGGCTGCCAATGTCATGACCGTGATGATGCTACGAAAATGTAGGAAATTGCAATGACCTGAACGCCCGACTCGGCTTGGCCGCCGATGGGGACATTCAGGTACGTCATTAAGTGCCTGCGCCTACAGGACCCACATGACGATAAGCGGAAAGTATGTAATAAGGAAGAGGACAACTATCATGGCGCCGAGGAAGGGCCAGACTTCTGTTATGGTGTCTTTCAGGTTGGCCTTCAAGACGCGGGCCGATGTGAAGAGGCAGAGACCAAAAGGCGGCGTGAGCATGCCTATAGCCAGGTTAGTCGCCAGGATGATGCCGAAATGTACGAGGTCGATCCCGAGCACCTGGATGATGGGCAGGAGAAGGGGAACCAAGATGACCTGTATGGAACCTGATTCCATGAACATTCCGGCGATGAGGACTACGATGTTGACTATGAACAGGAACATGTACTTGTTCATGCCCACTGACAGTATCGCCTCGAAGGCTTTCTGCGGTATCTGTAGATAGACCATGGTCCAGGCGAAGAGCGATGCGGCCGCGATGATTATCATGATGCCCGCCGAGCCGATCGCCGATTGCATCAAGATGCCGGGGAGCTCCTTGATCTTTATCTCCTTGAACACGAAGACTCCGATTATGATCGAGTAGACTACCGCGGCGACAGCGGATTCTGTAGGTGTGAAAATTCCGAGGAAAACGCCGCCGACTATGATGGCAGGCGTGCCGAGCGCAACCAGGGTGTCTATCATCACTTCCTTGAGCGACTGGGAGCCAAGACCTCTGGTAGTAGCCGGAATCCTGTGCTTCTTGGCGGTGAAGAAGACCGTGACCATAAGCGCGAGCCCTATGAGTATGCCCGCGGGGAAGCCTACCGCGTAGAGGTCTCCCACGGAAGCCTTGGATAGGGTGCCGTAGAGGATGAACGCTATGGAAGGCGGGATGATGATGCCCAGGGGGCTGGCCGCGCCTACGATAGCCGCCGCGTAGGCGGGCTTGTACTTGTGGTCGGCGAAACCGGAAACCATGACGCCGCCTATGGCCGCCGCTGTGGCAATGCCCGAACCGGAAATAGCCGCGAAAAGCATGCAGGCCAGAATACCCGTCATGCCCATGCCGCCGGGTATCTTTCCGACGAACATGCCCGCAAAGTTGATGAGACGCTTGGCGAGGCCGCCCTTGTTCATCAGATCGCCAGCGAGGATGAAGAAGGGTATGGCGAGCAGGGCTGCCGAATCAACGCTGGCGAAGAAGCGCTGGACCGCGGTTATCGGGTTGATGCCGGCGGCGAAGATGGTGAGAAGAGCGGAGCCGCCCATGGCGGTAACGACGGGCGCACCGATGGCGAGGAACAAGAGGACGGATCCGAATAGCAAGACGGTCATGAATGAACCTCCGGAATCGCCTTGGTTTCCTGGATGCCCTTGAGTATCCCTACGAAGGTCTGAAAGACGAATATCCCGAAGGCTGGAGGGAATATCATGTACACGTACGCCTTGCGTATGCGCATATTCGTTGAAACCTGAGTACCGGCAAGCTGTATGAACTTGAAGGCGATGAAGAACATGGCTAGAAAGAATATCAAGGATAGGAATTGCTGCATGACCAGAAGCCAGCCTTTTTTTCTTCCCCCGAGCATTTCCTCGAGTACGCTGACGTTGATGTGGCTACGCCGCTTGGCTATCATAGCGGCGCCTATCATGATGGCCCAGATGTCGGCGTAGCGAGTCAGTTCCTCGGTCCACATGAGTCCGGTACTGAAAACATACCGGAGTATGACCTGAGCGGCGTAGGTGACCGTCATCAGCGTGAAGAGCGAGATGACCGCCCAACCACAGAATCTGTCAATCACATCGCTGGCTTTCAGCAAGCCTTTCATTGATTATCTCCTTGGGATGCGAATGGAAGCGAAGGCGCCGGATAGAAGTCGGCGCCTGGATCAATGTAGTCGCTTACTTGATTGCTAGGATGGCGTCGTAGAACTTCTTAACGTCGCCCTTTGCATACTTCGTGATGACGGGAGCGACGGCCTTGACGAAGGGAGCGTTGTCGACGGTGTTGAATATCATGCCCTTGGAGATGAGTTCGTCCTTGGCCGCCTGTTCGTTGGCCTTCTGTACGAGGCCGAGTTTGTAGGCGGCATCGGTAGCGGCCTTCTGGATTATGTCCTGGTCGGCCTTTGGCAGCTTCTTGAACCAATCATTGCTGGCCATGAGGGTAGCAAGGGCGAATACGTGACCAGTCTCGGAAACGTATTTCTGCACTTCGTTGATCTTGTAGTCACGGGTCGTGATGATGGTGTTCTCGTGGGAGACGACCGTGCCCTGCTGGAGGGCGGTGTACACCTCAGACCAGGCCATTGCCTGGGCATTGGCTCCCATGGCCTTGAACGATTCGACGAGTACCGGGCTCTCGCTGATGCGCATCTTGAGGCCCTTGAGGTCGGCGGGCTTGGTGATGGGGAACTTGGCGTTTGTAACGTGGCGGTAGCCGCGGGGCATGAAGGACAGCGACTTGAGACCGAAGGGCTCGGAGAGAGCGAGGAGGTCCTTGGCTGTTTTGGAGGCTATGAACTTCTCGACGTGGTCCCAGCTCCTGAACAGGAAGGGCATATCGAGCACGTTGATGGCGTCTACGAACTGGTTAGAGTCGCCGGAGGTGATGACGGCGAACTGGAGGGTGCCTGCCTGCATTGCCTCCATGAGGGGGCCGGAATCGCCGAGCTGGCCGCCGCCGTATATGACGAGCTTGTAGCGGTTGTTTGTCGCTGTCTCTACCTGGGCCTTGAACTCCTTGGCCCAGTTGTCGTACGCGGTGTTCGGCGCGGCAATGTGACCGAGCTTGAGCTCGACCTGCGCGGCGGCCTGGATCATGCCGCTGAAAAGCATGGCGACGGCGATCAGAACGAGGATCGTTTTCTTCTGCATGTGTTCCCCCATTGTATTAAGGGCGTCACGGTCGTGGCGTCCTTCTATCCGGCCGTGCTTCCCCTGGAACTTGCCCAGCTGGAGGCCTCCCGACCGGTAAAATCCTCCAGGCCTTATGCCGTGGCGGCTTTTTTCGTGTTGGCGAGGTCAAAGGCGACCTGGATGATCCAGTCTTCCTGGCCTCCGATAGCCTTTCGCCTGCCGAGTTCTACGAGTACATCGCGGACGTCGACGTCGAAACGTTCGGCGGCCTTGCGGGCATGGAGCATGAAGCTCGAGTAGACCCCCGCATAACCCATGATGAGGGAGTTTGCCTCGTGGCTCGGAAAGGTCTTGCCCTTGTTGTGGATGAGGGGCACGAGCACTTTTGAGGCGGCATCCATGGTCGCGAAGAGGTCGGCGTTGATGTCGGAACCGTACTTTTTAAGCGCCGCGACGAGTAGTTCGGTCGCGGAGTTTCCGGCGCCGGCGCCGAGGCCTCCCAGCGATCCGTCTACCCATGTGGCGCCGGCCTTGACCGCCGCCAGCGAATTGCCGATGGCGCAGCCCAGGTTGTCGTGCGCGTGGTGCCCTACCGGCACCGTCAATACTTTTCGCAGCGCCTCCACGCGGGAGCCCACATCGTCCGGCAGCATCGCGCCAGCCGAATCGGTCACGTAGACGACGTCGGAGCCGAAACCTTCCATTATAAGCGCCTGTTCCTGGAGCACCCTGGCGTCGGCCATGTGCGCCATCATGAGGAATCCCACGACTGAGAGGCCCATGTCCTTTGCGGCTTTTATGTATTCCTCCGCGACGTCAGCCTCGGTCACATGGGTCGCCACCCTCACGATGCTCGCGCCTGAGGCCTTTGCGGCCTTCAGGTCGCGCAAGGTGCCTATGCCGGGCACGAGGAGGACGGCTATGCGCGCCTTCTTTACGACCTCGGATGCCGCCGCTATCAGTTCCATCTCGCTCTGGGCGGACCAGCCGTAGTTAATAGAGGCGCCGCCGATGCCGTCGCCGTGAGACACTTCGATGATGTCGATGCCCGCCCCGTCGAGGGCCGCCGCGACCGCCTCCACTTCCTTGGCCGTATACTGGTGCGAAACGGAATGGCTGCCGTCGCGCAGGCTCGTATCGGTTATCAGTATCTTTCCCATGGTGTTACCCCGCCATCCTTTCGGCAAAGCGCTCGGCCACCGATACGGCGGCCGCGTTGATGATGTCGAGGTTGCCTGAATACTTGGGGAGGAAGTCTCCGAGACCCTCGACCTCTATGACGGTGGTCACCAGGTCGTCCTGCAGTATCGGTTCTACCAGAAATCGATAGCCGGGCACGTAGCGGTGCAATGATTCGATCATGTCGCCGATTGACGCCCGGATGGCGCCAAGGTCAGGCTTGCGCACCTTCGTGTAGATGGTGTTGCGCATCAGGATGGGCGGATCGGCGGGG
>CAZNCK010000006.1:33712-36012 GCA_964571545.1 uncultured Treponemataceae bacterium
ATTGTTCCATGCGATTGACAAACTTCTTTGCCTTCTTTATGAATTCATCGAGGTTTTGACGAGTTCCAGGGCCCGCGCTCTTCGAGCTGACCGAGGATACTATCTCCGCGTAGGACACATCGGCGACGCGGTTGATAGCGAAGACTATGGGCGTCGTGGCCTGTCCGGCGCAGGTGACCATGTTGAGGTTGTCGAGCTTGAAGAATTCCTCGGTCAAATTGACGGCCGGCACCGTATAGGGTCCTATTGCCGCGGGCGTCAGGTCTATGGCTATCTTGCCCGCGGCCTTGATTTTGGGCGCGTGGATCATGTGCGGGCCGGCTCCCGTAGAGTCGAAGACTATCCTGATGTCGTCATCTGCGAGCATGGGCTCGATACCGGTGATAGTCGTGAGGATACCGTGGCTCCTGGCTATCTCGAGCCCGGGGGATTCCTTGACGCCGCATACGTAGGACAGTTCGAGGAAACGGCTTCGCCTGATCTTTACGAGGAGGTCTGTGCCGATGTTGCCTGGCCCTATGATGGCCACCTTAATTTTCTTATGCATGGTTTTCCGCCTTACACGAATTCGACTTCGACCGGACCAAGCCTACCAAAATCGGCCCGAACGCGATCGCCGGCCTTGACGGCTATCATTGCCGACAGCGCGCCCGAGAAGATGACTTCGCCCTTGCGCAACAATGTGCCGTATTGTCGCATGGTGTTCGCGAGCCAGGCGACGCAAGCAGCCGGATTGCCGAGTACGGCCGACCCCAGGCCAGAGTTTTTGAGCTCTCCGTTCAGGTAGAGGTTCATTGTCTCGGCAACGAGATCGAAGGACCTGGGGTCGAGGCGGGTCTTTCCTACAACGTACAGTCCCGATGACGCGTTGTCGGACACGGTATCCACGTAGCCTATCTTCCAGTCGGCTATGCGACTGTCGACTATCTCGATCGCGGGACTCACGTACTCGGTGCAGGCCATTACGTCTGCCACGCGTATCTCGCCGGCCATGTCCAGGTCACGGGACAGCACGAAGGCTATCTCGCCCTCGGCCCGGGGCTGGAGCATACGGGACATGGGCGCCTTGCCGTCCATTACTTCCATGTCGGCGAACAGGTGGCCGAAGTCGGGCGTAGGTACGCCCAGCAGTTCCTGCATCGCCTTCGATGTAAGCCCTATTTTCTTGCCTGAGATGCGCCTGCCGGAGACCAGCGCCCGCCGCACGTTGCACATCTGGATGGCGTATGCGTCAGGAACCTCGAGTCCCTGCCAGGTAGCGGTGAGCGGTGGCAGTGATATTCGTGTTGTTTCGGAGGTGAAGAGGGCCTGGGCGATCTCCGCTACCCTCGCTTCGCTGACTGCCATGGCTGCTTACCTCACTCTGCCAGGAAGGAATCGACGACCTTGACGAACTTGGCGGTCTGTTCGATCTGGGTCCAATGGCCGCACTTGCCGAACATGTGGAGCTGGGCGTTGGGGATGAGGCTGAAGAGCACATGGGAGGCCTCGGGCGGTATGACCTGGTCCTCACGGCCGTGGATTATCAGCGTGTCGTGCTGTATTTCGGCGATATCGCCGTACGGGCTGGCCATCATGTCGACGCTATGCTGGCGGGGAGCGGGGAACATGCGGCCGAAGGTCTCCTGGTAGCCAGGGCGGACGCTCGCATCGTAGCGCATCTTGACGAGGTCGTCCGTCGCTATGGCCTTGTTGCAGACAAAGCTATCGATGGCGCTTTTCATGGACTCGAAGGAGGGCTGGTAGCCCCATACATTGTCGAGGCCCTCGGTTATCTTGAACTCCGTGCCCATGGAGCCCATGAGGACGAGTCTGCGTATGCGTTTGGGGTAGTGGATGGCCATGTGCAGCGCCAGTCCTCCGCCGAACGAATTACCGACCATGTCTATGACGTCGAGCCCGAGAGCGTCCATGAAATCGATCAGCTGCTTGCCCCAGACGGCCATGTTGAACTTGATGCCCTCGGGCCGGTCAGTATAGCCAAAGCCGACCATGTCGGGGGCTATGACGCGGCGGCTGTCGGCCATCTTGGGGAGTACCAGTCGCCAGTTGGCCCAGGCGGTAACGCCGGGTCCGGAGCCGTGGACGAATACTACGGGAACGCCGCCTGAGCCGTAGTCATGATAGTTGGTCCTGTAGCCGCCGGTCAGGATGCTCTTGCCAATTTCGGGGTTGTTCATTGCCTGTATTTCCATCTGATCCTCCAGTTTCTGATTTATGTGCTATATTGTCGCACGGCGTTCTTGAATATAGCTACAATAAATCCACTTAGTCGGCTTGTCAAGAATAAATTAGCGGGG
>CAZNCK010000006.1:36022-39035 GCA_964571545.1 uncultured Treponemataceae bacterium
AGCCCAGGGCCTGCGAGACCGCGGTGGCGGTTTCGGAGACTTGCCTGGCAATCTCGACGATGGTATCCCTTCCGATACGGAAGGTCGGGGATGAGACGGATATGGCGGCAAGCACGGCGCCCGTCCTGTCTCGGATGGGCGTAGCGACGCAGACGAGGCCGAGTTCGAATTCTTCGTCGTCTATGGCCTGGTCTACGGAGCGTATGCGAGCGAGGGTTGCTCTGAAGACGACGGGATCGGTTATTGTCTTGCCTGTCCTGGGAATGAGGCCCGTCGCGATGACGCGCTCCACCTCGGCCTCGGGCTGGAAGGCCAGGAGGCATTTGCCGACTCCCGTGCAGTAGCACGGATTTCTTTTCCCTATATATGAAGCGATCTGTATCGTGCTGCCTGATTCTATCTTGTCCACGTAGACCACCTCGCCGCGGTCGTAGATGGCGAGGTGCACGGTCTCACCCAGTCGATCGACGAGGCCTTTGAGCAGCGGTCTGGCAACCCTGGTAAAGTCGAAGCCAGCAAGCCTGACCGTCGCGAGGTCTATGGCCTTTAAGCCCAGGCTGTACTTTCCGTTTTCCGAATTTTGCTGAAGATAGCCGCGCCGTTCGAGGGTGGACAGGAGCCCGAAGGCCGTGCTCTTGTTCAGACCAAGAAGGCGGGACAGTTCCGACACGCCGAGTTCCTGGCGCTCCATGGTAAAGCATTCGAGTATTGACAGGGCCCTGTCGACGGACTGGATCGAGCCCGAGGTCTTGAGTGGTTTGTTGCTGACGCGTGCATCCATTTCGTCAGTCTATAGTGTCGCACGGCGGTCTGTAAACCTGCGCGCTCAATGCAAAGCGACCGGCTAGTGCCCTATTCCGTGCGCCATCTTGACGCCGTGCTCCAATAGCGGGGCGAAGATGCGGGCGCAGAGCCTGGCGGCCTTGACGGAGCCCGGAGCGTTGACGACATAGGTGGCGCCGCGCATGCCGGCCGCGCCGCGGCTGAACACCGCGTGGCTCGTCTCCTTGAGCGACTCCAGTCGCAGGTACTCGGCGAGGCCCGGCGCCTCGCGGTCGATGAACAGGCGCGTCGCCTCGGGGGTCACATCGCGGGGGGCGGGGCCGGTGCCGCCCGTCGTGAATATCCAGTCGAAGGCGGCGAAGCGCTCGAGGGCGGCCACTATGGCCGATTTCTCGTCCGGCACGACGGCCCGCTCCACCTCGATGCCCGGAACCAACTCGCGGAAGATGGCCTCCATCTCGGGGCCGGACAGGTCCTCGTACTCGCCGCGGCTGGCGCGGTCAGATACGGTAACTACAGCTACTCTCACGGCTTATCCATCCTTCCTTGATGACCTTGGCGAAGATGCCCTTGCGCGGCATCACGCAGTCGCCCACCGCCTGGTAGATGGCGCAGCCGTGGTGGCATTCCTTGCCTATCTGCGTCAGTTCCAGTTCCGCGCCGTCTACGAAGAAGCGCGTACCTACGGGCAGGGCGGACAGGTCAACGCCGCGCGTCGTTATGTTCTCCGCGAAGATGCCGGGATCCAGCTCTACGCCCTTGCCGCGCATGATCTCCACATCCTCGTCGGCGAGGAGTGATATCTGCCGGTGCCAGTTGCGGGCGTGCGCGTCGCCTACCATGCCGTGGTCCACTCTCAGTTCGACGCGGTCCACCGGGTCCTTGCGCGTGCCCACGCCGGTGGAGACGTTGATAGAGACTATGCTGAACGCGCCTTCCCGCGCCGGGGCGAGTGTCTTATCGGATTCCATCTGCCTGTTCCTTTGTCTTCTCTATCAGGGTCAGACCCTCGATGCGCATTGCCTTGTCCACGGCCTTGCACATGTCCCATATGGTCAGCGCGGCTATGCTGGCTGCCGTCAGCGCCTCCATCTCTATGCCGGTCTTGTCCGTGCAGACCGCCAGGGTCTCGATGACGATACGGTCGGCCTGGATCTGGAAGTCAACGGCCACGCGGTCTATCTCGATGTTGTGGCAGAGCGGTATGAGGTCGGAGGTCTTCTTGCCGGCCATGATGCCCGCTATGCGCGCTGTCGCGAGCACGTCGCCCCTGGCCATGCCGTTGGCTCTCACGAGATCTATCGTGGAGGGAGCCATGAACACGGAGCAGGTCGCGCGGGCTGTGCGCTTGACGCGGGGCTTGCCGGAGACGTCGACCATGCTGGCCTTGCCGGCGCCGTCGATGTGGGTTAGTTCAGTTCCGTTTGCCATTCATCCTCCAATAGCGCTTACGAGGTGAGTTCCGGCGTGGCTACCGCACGCGGGTTTCAAGTTGACGCAGGCGCGTATGCTTGCTTCAATATCATTCCAGTCCACGGGAACAGCGGCGTCGCCATGCAGACAGGGCTTGAGTTCTCCGGTGGCCAGGAGCCGTATCCTGTCGCAGAGCGCGCAGGGCGACGGGCGCTCGTATCGCTCGTCGTCGAACTTATCCTCGTCCAGGCGGTACTGCCTGATAGTCTGCACCGCGCAGCCTTCAATTTTCGCAAAGGCCCGCACCGCCGCAAGGTCGGCGTTTTCACCGGTTTTATCTGGCTCCAGTTCGTTGACCACGACATTGAGTTTTACCGGGAGGCCAGCCAGTCGAGCGGCCCGGATGCCGGCTATGGCGTCGACGACATTGCCGCCGCGCGTGATGGCCGCGTAACGCGCCGGATTCAGGGTGTCCAGCGACACGTTGACGCTGGACAGTCCGCGGCGCGCCAGGTCGGCGGCGACCGGGGCCAGCAGGGTGCCGTTGGTCGTCATCGACAGCGTCGTAATGCCGGGGATGATAGCTATCATCGACACGAGATCCGCTATGCCCTTGCGGACCAGCGGCTCGCCGCCGGTGAGCCTGATCTTGTCGAAGCCCAGGCCCGCGGCGACGCGGACGACGAGCGCTATCCGTTCAAGGCTCATGACGCGTTCGTGCGGCACGAAGGGTACGCCCTCTTCCGGCATGCAGTAGACGCAGCGGAGGTTGCAGCGGTCGGTGACCGAGACGCGGAGGTAGGAGACCCTCCTACCG
>CAZNCK010000006.1:39045-46705 GCA_964571545.1 uncultured Treponemataceae bacterium
GTACGAGTCGAACATGGGTGATAGCTCCTTTTGCAAGCGTCTCCTGGCCTATCTCCAGACGGGCAAAACCGTCAGCCTCCGCCAGCGCCTGGATGCCCGACGAGCCGCCGTAGCGCACGGCGCGTATGCCGTCGGCATCGATGCGCACGGGCAGGAATTCTACGCGGTCGGCGCCCTTGCGCCTGATATCCTCCGCCACTATGGTCGGGATGAGGAGAGGTCTGTACCCGACGCCCGACAGCGCGCAGAGCAGTTCCTTGACCAGCAGTTCCGTGTTGACGAAGACCGAGACTGGATTGCCGGGCAGGCCGATAACGAAGGCCCGGTCGGTCGTGCCAAAGTACGTGGGCTTGCCCGGCTTCATGGCCACCCCGTGGAAGCGTTCGGTGACGCCGGCGGCGGCCAGCGCGCGCGGCACCCAGTCGAAGTCGCCCATGGAGACGCCGCCGGACAGCACGAGCAGGTCGCAGGTGGCCAGCGCCGAACTGACGGCCATAAGCGTGGCGTCAAAGTCGTCGGGCAGGCGGCCGAGGTCGCGGGCGTCGAAGGCCGGCGAGGCCAGCTGGGACAGGATCTGCGGCTTATTTGAGTCGTAGATGCTGGCTCCCGAGAGCGTCTCGCCTGGCGTCGCGAGTTCAGTGCCGGTGGACAGCACGCCCACGACGGGGCGGCGCGCCACCTCCACCATAGGCCTGCCGTCCGCGGCGAGTATCGCTATATCCTGCGCGGAAAGCGCCCGCGGCGACAGCAGTTCGTCACCGGCGCGGGCGTTTTCGCCGCGCCGGATTATGTTGTCTATGCTTTCAGGTTTGGTGAAGCGCACGAAGCCGCCCGCGGGATCAGCCCTGCCAGCGGCATCGACCGTCTGGGCCCACTCGAAGCGCTGTACACGCGCGGCTCCTGCGGGCAGCGGGGCGCCGGTCATGATGCGGGCCGTCTCGCCGGGCAGGAGCGGGGAGTCCGGGCCGTCGGCATGTATCGAAGTACTGTCTCCGGGCCGCAAAGCCACAATGTCGGCGGAGCCGGCGGCTATGACGCCACGGATTCGAAGCGGATTTCCCGGCGACGATTCCTCGGCCGCGGGCTGCCAGGCCCAGCCGTCCATGGCCGCCTTGTCGAAGGGCGGCTGGTCCAGGCGACCGAGTACCGCCGCCGGCATGATTCTGCCGAGGGCGCGAGCAAGATCCACTGTTTCAAGCTCAGGGGCTCTCCTGAAACCGGCAAGCAGGGCAAGCGCCTCGTCCGGATGTATCACTGCGTATCTCCTTTGTCGCCGTCCGGGCTGGCGCGGCCTCCATCGAATCGTATCTGCCTGTCCGCCACCGCGCGTACGAGGCTCTCGTCATGGGCGCTGAAGAGGAGGGTAGCCCCGCCCCGTTTGAGCTCTAAGAGGAGCGAGCGAACCACCGCTTCGCTGGCCGCGTCCATGCTCGATGTCGGTTCGTCCAGCAGGATTATATCGGCGCCCGCCGCCACTGCCCGCGCTACCGCCACCCGTTGCGTCTCGCCGCCGGACAGCCTTCCGGCTTCTCGCTCCAGGAGCGGCCCCACGGCGAAACGCTCCACCGCGCTGTCGATGCGCCTGGAGGCCTCGGCGCCGCGCAAGCGCTTGAGAGCGAGCGCGTACTCCAGGTTGTCGCGCACGGTGCCGGCGAATAGCACCGGGTGCTGGTGCACATAAACGCTCCGCTTCCGGAGCAAGGCGTTCCCCGCCAGGGGTCGTCCGAGAAACTCTATTGAGCCTTCGTAGGGCCCCAGGAGGCCGTTCAGCAGCTTGAGCATAGTCGTCTTGCCCGAGCCGTTGGGGCCGGTGAACGCCACCGACTCTCCAAGGCGGATTGTAAGGGAGGGGCAGGAGCAGGCGATGCGACGCTCGTAGCGGAAAGAGAGAGCCAAAACTGAGAACGCCGCCGTATCCCGCGTCGCCTTGTCATACAAAGCCCTATTTTGCATCGCGAACCGCCAGATGGGACAAGAAGTTGACGACGAGCGCCACGGCGAGCAATACGAATCCGAGCGACAAAGCCCGTTCGAACTCGCCCTTGCCGGCGTCCAGCGCTATCGTCGTAGTCATGGTTCGCGTGTACCAGCGTATGTTGCCGCCGAGCATCATGGACACGCCTACTTCGCCGGTGACGCGCCCGAACGCCGCCAGCACCGCCTGCACGATGACGTACCGGCCTTCGCGCACGATGGCGACCATGCGCCGCCAGGGGCCGGCGCCGAGGGTGAGCAGGGTCTCGGCGTAGCGCGGATCGAGTTTCTGCAGACCCGTGTAGCTCATGGCCGCGACGAGCGGAAAGGCCAGCACGGCCTGCCCGAGTATTACGCCCCCTGGCGAGTACATGAGATCCAACGGCCCGAGCGGCCCTGACCTCGATATGAACGAATAGACGAAAAGCCCGACCACCACGGTGGGCACCGCCATGATAGCGTTGACCAGGGCCACGGCGGCCCTCTTACCCTTGAAGCGGCCCAGGAAGAGGGCCGCTCCGAGCGGCACGCCCGGTATGACGGCGACGACGGTCGACCACAAGGAGAATCGGAGGCTCGTCGCTATCGTCCACCAGGTCTCGCGCTCGCCCCCCGCGAGGAGGGTAAACGCCTCAAGCAGCGATTCCAAGGAATTAGGGCTTGTAGTTGGGGAAGAACATGGTCTGCCCGCCGAGCTTGAAGCCTTCTACGAGCTTCTGGCCGCGCTCGCTGGTGATCCACTCTAGGAAGGCCTTGGCGCCGAACGCGTTGATGGCGGTGTTCTTGGCCGGATTGACGGTGATCACGCCGTAGGGGTTGAACAATCCGCTGTCGCCTTCGTAGTCGATGGCAAGGCTGGTCTTGTCCTTGACAGCCACCCAGGTTGCGCGGTCGGTGAGCGTGTAACCCTGCATGCCGTCTGCCATGATGATGCACTGTTCCATGCCCTGGCCGGCTTCCTTGTACCAGGCGCCGGCCGGCACTATGCCGGCGGCCTTCCATATGTCCAGCTCCTTGACGTGGGTGCCCGATTTGTCGCCGCGGGAGACGAAGGGCGTCTGAGCGGCCGCTATCTTCGAAAGGGCGGTCTTGGAGTCGGGCGATCCCTTGAGTCCGGCCGGATCGGCCTTGGGGCCCACGATGATGAAGTCGTTGTACATGACGTCACGTCGGGCCGAACCGTGTCCGGCCTTCATGTAGGCGTCCTCCAGCGCGCGGGCGTGCACGAGCAGTACGTCGGCGTCGGCGTTCTCGCCGAGCTTCATGGCCGCGCCGGTTCCAACCGCCACGACGTCCACGGTATAGCCGGTATCCTCGGTGAAGAAGGGCAGGAGATAGGCGAGGAGGCCGGAATTTTCCGTGCTCGTCGTCGTGGCGAGCCTGACGCGCGGATTGGCGGGTACCGCTTCCTTGCCGCCCATGGCGAAGGCCTGGGTCATTCCGAGGAGGAGGGCGGCCGACAAGGCCAGCGCGCGGACAGCGGTCCGCTTGGTGATGAGGTGCATGGTGTCCCCTTTCCGATGCCCGTGGTCGACGTCTCCGGCGACCGGGCGGGAGGCGGCGGGGTTTTCCCCATCCGCCCATTGACCTTGTTTCCCTGGGTCAGGCAGAAGGCCGACTGGTAGGAAAAAAGGTTCGGAGAACTGTGGATGTGGCTGTTCCGGCAACAACGCGCCGGTTCCGGCACTCGAGTCTGTCGAGTGCCAAGATGTACCATGGTATACGACTATCTGGTTCTGGTCAACAAATCGATAAAAAACAAACCTGAAGACTATTCTTCCATGTCGAAGACGCGGATGTCGAACCAGAAGCCCGTCGAGCTGACCGAGTCCAGTTCAGCCTTTACTATTGCCGTATGCCCATCCTCTATCTCAAGCAGTCTTGAAAAGGCCTTGGAGGAGTCGAGTGGAAGTTCGGCCACGAGTTTTCTATAGAAGGCGCTGGTTTCCTGCTCGGCTTTTAACGCGTGTTCCAGCGAGGTAAGTTTCCCGCCTTCCGGATGCACCTGGATGGCGGCCTTGGCCCTGGCTATCGCAGTGTCAATATCTACCGGCAACGAGGTCTCGATAGCGGCGGCATTCGGGAGTTTGCCCTTTTTTGCGCCTGTCAGAGAATGTTCAATGAAGGCGACATGCCTATCCTCATCCACCGCAAGAAAATCGAAGAACACCCGAGCCTCTGGCACGGTGGCATCCGCGGCCGCCTGCGCGTACAGATCCCTGATGCGTATTTCATAGCCCAGGGCCTTTTCAAGCGCCTCGGAAACTGTCATGTTGCAACCTCCTGGCGCCCGAACGCCTCTACCCTACACTATAGGGTACTAATCACTCGCCGTCGAGGCCGTCCGCCGTTCACCCGCGCCCGCGCCCGCGGATCGTGGTATACTGGCTTTCGCCCGTCCGACCGAGAGTCCGGGCTACAGAAGGAGCAATGCAATCATGGCCGAACAGAAGATAGTCGAGTGCGTACCCAATTTCAGCGAAGGCCGGGACAGGTCCATCATCGACGCCATAGCCAAATCCATCCAGGCAGTCCAGGGCGTATCGCTTCTGGACGTTGATCCGGGCGCCGACACTAACCGTACGGTGTTCACCTTCGTGGGCGATCCGGACGCCGTCGTGGAAGCGGCCGTAAGGTCGGCCGCCGCCGCCCGCGGCCTCATAGACATGGCGAGACATTCAGGCGCTCATCCACGTATGGGCGCCATGGACGTCTGCCCCTTCGTGCCGGTATCCGGCGTGACGATGGACGAGTGCGTGGCAATCGCGAAGAAGGCCGCTTCGCGCATAGCGACCGAACTGGCTGTGCCCGTTTACCTGTACGAACACGCCGCGAGCCGCCCCGAGCGCCGTAGTCTCGCTGACATACGCTCGGGCGAATACGAGGCGCTTGCGGACAAGCTCGGCAAGCCCGAATGGAAGCCCGATTTCGGCCCCGCCACCTTCGTGCCCGGCTGGGGAGCCACGGTCATGGGTGCCCGCGACTTCCTCGTAGCCTATAATGTAAACCTCAACACGCGCGACAAGAAGTTGGCCAACGAAGTGGCCCTCGCGGTGCGCGAAGGCGGAAGGGCCGCCCGCGACGCAGGCGGCAACATCGTCAAGGGCGCGGACGGCAAGAATGTCATGGTGCCAGGAAGGCTCAGGCACGTGCGCGCCATAGGCTGGGACATCGACACATACCGCAAGGCCCAGGTCTCGATCAACCTGACTAACTACCGCGAGACGCCGCTGCATGTGGTCTACGAGACGGTGAAGGAAGAAGCCGAGAGGCTGGGCTTGTCAGTCTGCGGCAGCGAACTGGTGGGCCTGGTGCCGCTGGCGCCGCTCGTCGAGGCGGGCCGATATTACCTCGCGCGCATGGGCAAGAGCCAAGGCGCGCCCGAGTCTGAACTGATAGAGTTGGCCGTGGCGACGCTCGGGCTGGATTCGGTAGCGCCTTTCGACCCAGCCAAGAAGATCATCGACTACGTGGCCAGGCCGGCCGCGCCGCTCGTCGCGATGACCGTAGCCGCGTTCGTAGACGAAGTATCCAGCGACTCCCCCGCGCCAGGCGGCGGTTCCGTAGCCGCGCTCTCGGGTTCGCTGGCGGCGGCGCTTTCCGCTATGGTCGCCAACCTGACGGTCGGCAAGAAGGGTTACGAGTCTGTCTGGGATGCCATGTCCGGAATGGCGGTTAGAGCCCAGGCCGTCAAGTCGACGCTGGTCCGCGCCGTTGACGCAGACACCAACGCGTTCAACGCGGTGATGGACGCCATGAAGCTGCCCAAAGTCACGCCCGAAGAAAAGGCCGCCCGCGATGAGGCCCTACAGGCCGGCTACAAATCGGCTATCGAAGTGCCCCTGACTACCGCCGAAGCCTGCGTTGAAGCGCTGGAATTGGCCCTGCTTGCGGTGGAAGGCAACCGCAACTCCGCTTCAGATGCCGGCGTAGCCGCCCTGATGGCCAGAGCCGGCGTGCACGGCGCGGCGCTCAACGTACTGATCAACCTGGGTTCGGTAACCGATATCGACTACGCCGCCCGGATGAAGTCCAGCGTCGCGCAACTCCGCGCCCATGCCGACGCCCTCTGCGCCAAAGCCGTCTCCGCCGTAGAAGCCACCTTCCAGTAGTAGGCCTGGTATCCTACTGGGAGGATAACGAAGAGAATAAGAGTTCAAGAGGCAGGAACGAGAGAAAAAGGAATTTGCACTGAGACACAGAGAAAATGAGGAAAAGGGAAAACAGAAAAAGGAATAGAGTAAAATGAGAAAGGAAGGAGTCGTGAACTCTTTTCCTTAACCTTCGCTCATCGATTTACTCTTTCCTTTCTCTTATGCTCTTATCCTCTTCGTTCTCTCTGCCAATTCTTGCCTTCTCGAATCTTCGTCTATAAGGCTACATGCCGGGCATGTCGTAGAGGCCGCCGGCGTTGACTACTTTCTTGAAGCCGGCCTGGGCGAGAATCCTGGCGGCGAAGGCGCTGCGGGAGCCCGAGGCGCAATAGACGACGATAGGCGAGGCCTTGTCGCCGAGTTCCGCCGTTCTGGTCTGGATGATGTTTACCGGGATGTTGATCGCGTTTGGAAAGTGCTCGTCTTCGAATTCTTCAGGTGAACGAACATCGATTACCTTAGCCCCGCCCTTGATCATTTCGAGAACCGGATCTGCCATAATGTACTCCTATAAAGTTGAAAGTAAAATCTGAACCACCAAGCCCAACAAGAAATATAAGAGTGCCACCGTGCTCTGACTTGTCTTTCTCTGTGGTCTCTATTTATTACAGTGCTTCGGCTGTGAAGCCGGGAACCAGGGACAGGCTCAAAGCGCCGCCGGAGATGTTCCACACATCGGCGCGGCCCGAGCCAATAAGCTTCCTGAGGGCTATGTGGCTCTCGTAGCCGGCACGGGACAAGAGGAGGAGAGTACCGGCTGGGATTTCCTCGGCGCGCCAGTCAAGTTCGTCCAAGGGAATGTGCGCCGCCGCCGCTACCGGTTGCTTCCTGCGTTCTCCGTTGGTGCGCAGGTCAAGTATAGCCGCTGAGCCGTCCTGACTGCGCTTCCAGGCGTCGGCCGCCGATACCGTCGGCGCGTAGCCTGATTCCGCGTTCTGCGCCGCAAACGCGGCCATGTTTATCGGGTCATTTGCCGCGCCGTAGGGCGGGGCGTAGGCTAGGTCTAGTTCAGCCAGATCGTCGATCGTCATGCCGCCGGCCAGGGCGGTGGCGGCCACGTCTATGCGCTTGTCAACGCCTTCCTTGCCGAAGGCCTGGGCGCCTAGCAGTTTTCCGGTACCGCGTTCATAGATTATCTTAAGACTCATTTCCTCGGCGCCAGGGTAGTAGCTCACGTGGTGGTAGCGGTGCACGGTGGTACTGGTCGCGTCGAGCCCCAGCGCCTTGGCGGCCTTTTCAGACAGTCCGGTCATCGCGAAGGTCATATCGATGGCCTTGAACACGCTTGTGCCCGCGGCGCCTGAGTAGCGCATGGATCCGCCCAGGGCATTCGTGGCGGCTATGCGGCCCTGCCTGTTGGCCGGCCCCGCGAGCGGAACGCGGGTGGGTTTGCCGGATACTCTATTGGCAATCTCCACCATGTCGCCGGCGGCCCAGATGGACGGATCGTTGGTGCGCATGAACTCGTCTACGACCAGACCGCCGGACATGCCCAAGCTTAGTCCGGCCGCCTTGGCCAAGTCCACGTTGGG
>CAZNCK010000007.1:0-10867 GCA_964571545.1 uncultured Treponemataceae bacterium
AAGGCAATAAGATTTGGCACAAGGAAGCCGTGACGCCGCTCAAGGTTGGTGCCACGTACGTGCCTAAGTACGCCTGCTGAAGGAGACACAAGGTTCGATGAACTAATAAAAAATCCCGGTTGACTTTGCAAACGCATTTGCTAATCTTTCAGCGCGGAGATACAACAGCGCTGAGAGCGAGGTAGGTGCACCATGAAATATAATGTCGCGATAGTAGGCGGAGGAATGGCGGGGCTGACCGCCGGAGCATACCTGAGCAGGGCGGGGCTCAGCGTAGCCGTGTTTGAAAAAGAAAAAACAATGGGCGGACTCGTAAATTCGTTCGAGCGCGGAGGATTTACCTTCGACGGCGGCATCAGGGCAATAGAAAATTCAGGAATCATCCTTCCGATGCTGACGCAGCTCGGACTTGAGCTGGAATTCCTTTCAAGCGGCGTATCCGTGGGTTTCGGACATGACGTGCTCAGATTAAAATCCAGTAAAAGCCTTGAGGACTACCGGCAACTCCTTCACCGCCAATTCTCCGCCAACAAGGACGACATCGATGCGATAATCGTCGAAATTTCTCGCGTCATGGAATACATGGATGTGTTGTACGGCATTGACAATCCGCTTTTCCTGGACCTCAGAAGCAACCCCAGCTACGTGTATAAAACAATTGTGCCCTGGATGCTCAAGTACATCCTGACTATGCCCAAGGTCGCAAAACTCAATATGCCCGTTGACGAGTACCTCGCCCGTTTTACCCGCAACCAGGCCTTGATAGACATGATAGGCCAGCATTTTTTCAAGAAAACCCCGAGTTTCTTCGCGCTTTCGTACTTCAGCCTCTATCTGGACTACAAGTATCCCAAGGGCGGTACCGGAAGCCTGCCTGGCAAGCTAGAGGCCTTCATCAGGGAACATGGCGGCGTGTTGTGCCCGGGCACGCTGGTAACAAGCATCGACCCGAGCAATAGAAAAATCCTGGATTCTAACGGAAAGGAATATGAATACGACAAGGTGCTGTGGGCGGCTGACCTGCGATGCTTGTACCGCAATGTCGACGTAGCTTCGATACGGGACAAACGCGCGGCTACCCGCATAGCGGCAAAAGCCCGCGAGGTCGCCGATAAGAAAGGCGGCGACTCCATCTTCACCCTCTATATGGCACTCGGTCTCGAACCAAGGTATTTCTCGGATATCGCCAGCGCGCACTTTTTCTATACGCCCGTGACGACGGGGCTCTCCGCCTTGGGCCTCGAACCGCCCGCGTCGGACGACAAGGCGGCCTTACTGGCATGGACCAAAACCTACCTCGAACGCACGACCTACGAGATTTCCTGCCCGGTCCTGAGGGACCCGTCGCTGGCCCCGCGCGGCAAAACCGGACTCATAGTCAGCACGCTGATGGACTACGGCCTCGTGCATCGCGCGCGGCGCCTGGGCTGGTATGACGAATTCAAGGACTACTGTTCGGCGCTGATCGTTGAAGTGCTCGATGAAAGCATATACCCGGGCCTGAAGGCGGCCATCGAGTTCAGCTTCTGTTCCACTCCGTTGACGATAGAACGGACCACGGGTAATTCCGACGGCGCCATCACCGGCTGGGCCTTCACCAACGACGGCATCCCCGCCGTACACGATTTGCCCAAGGTGGCCAGCTCGGTCAAAACGCCTATCCCGGACGTGTATCAGGCCGGCCAGTGGACCTTCAGCCCATCGGGTCTGCCCATTTCGATACTGACAGGAAAACTGGCCGCGGACGCCATCGTAAAGAGCCTTAAAATAGTCGCGCCTCACCTTTAGGAGTTCAATCAGGCGCGAGCAAAGCCAGCTGGGCCGCGTCCAGGTGAGTCCAGCCGCCCGGCGGAAGCGCCAGGTCATCGAGCCTGAGCCGACCTATCGCTACCCGTTCCAGCGCGGCGCAGTGATTGCCGGCCGCGGCCAGCATCCGCTTGACCTGGTGGTACTTGCCCTGCTCCAGGATTATCTCCAGACGGAATTCATCGAGGGCGGCGCACGACAACGCCTTGAGCGGCGCGTCCTCGTCGATGAGCTGCACGCCTGACTTCAGGGCTTCCACCAGCTCGACGGTAACGGGGCGGGCCGTGGTCGCGCGATACACCTTGGGCACATGCCGTTTGGGTGACGACTGCGCGTGAATGAAGGCACCGTCGTCCGACAACAGGAGCAGACCCGTCGTGTCGTGATCCAGCCGCCCCACGGGCTGCAGATCCCGTTCCATGAACTGCCCGGGGAACAGCGTCAGCACCGAGGGATGGTAGCTGGGCTTGCGCGAACATTCTATATCGCCGGGCTTGTTGAGAGCCAGGTACAACTTTTCCCGGTACAGCCAGCTCTCGCCGTTGACGGTGAATTCCAGCGCGACGGTATCGAAGGGCTGGCTGGAATCCGTTGCGGATTGCCCGCCCACGGTCACGTAACCGCCGGCGATGAGGGCGCGGCACCCCTTGCGGGAACCAAAGCCCTGTGACTGCAGTATCTTCTCGAGGGTAAGCATGGCCCGAGCATAGCCCGCGGCGCTGGAGCCTGTCAAAAGCCTGACCGGCATTGGATCAGGCCGGTTCCAGCCCCGTCAGCTTCCGGCTCAGCGCCCATACCTGCGCGCCCTTGCCGCGGTCCAGCGCGTGGGCGGCGGGTTTCTCGTCTATGGTCAGGTGGAAGAATCTGCCGGACACCTTGGCCATTTCCGGCGCGGCCGCGAGCCAGTACAGGGCGTCGCCGGAGATAGCCGGGTCCTTGAGCATCAGCGAAATGAAGAACCGCTTGAATAGTCGGTACAGGAGGCCGTTGTTGTTGCCAATGTTGGTGCGCACGTCGCCCGGGTGCATCGCGTTGATGGTGACGCCCGAACCGGTAAGCGCGTCCGCAAACTCCCAAGTGGTCAGGAGCTGGGCCGTTTTGGACGCGCCGTAGCCCTTGAGGCCGGTGTAGCGCTTACGCTCCCAGTTGTAGTCCTCGAGGTGAAAATCGGAGAAGCGATGCCCCTCTGAATTGACGTGGATGACGCGCGCCGGCGCGCTGGTCTTGAGCCTGTCAAGAAGCAAGCTGGTCAACAGGAACGGCGCAAGGTGGTTGACGCAGAACACCGTCTCGAAGCCGGCCGTGGTAGTGGTGCGCGTAGTGGAATGAAGGCCGGCGGAATTGATGAGCACGTCGATGTGAGGGTAATCGCGCAGCAGGGTGGCCGCGGCGGTACGCACCTGTTCGAGGTCAGAGAAATCGGCTACGACAATGTCGATGCGCACCGGAGCAACCGCGATTATTTTTTCACGTACCTGTTCGGCCTTGGCCCGGTCGCGGCACACCATGACTATGTGCGCTCCGCCGGCCGCGAGTCGCCGTACGGCCTGCAGCCCGACACCGGAGGTTGCGCCAGTGACGACACACACCTTGCCAGCCATCGATGCCGTCGTGCCATGCTGCGCGGCCCGCCTGTTGGCCATGAAGCGCAGCTGATCGGGGAGTTCTTTTTTCACTATAATTCCCTTGTCTAGCCGAATTTTTTGAACATGAATTTGCGGTACGGCTTCTTGAACCACGGGATGCCATTGAAAATGTCGCCCCATAGATCGTAGTAGTCGCGCTGGCTTATGATGCGGCCATCCTCGTGCAGGATCAGCACGGTAGCGCCGTAGATGGGCGTACTGGGGAATTTCTTGAACATCATCGTCATCGTCCACTGCATGTGGATGACGTTGCCTTCCTGCGCGGCCGAATGGATGTCCATCCGCAATTCCTCGCAGCGCCCGGTCAACCGCTTGCACAGCGCCTTGAACTGCTCGATGCCCTCCAGCCGCTGGATGGAGTCCTGGAACAGGATATCCGGGTGGTAGTAGGCAAATATATGCGACCAGTCAGGCTTGCCCTGGGTGTTATACGTTCTTGACCAGAGATCCTTGACCGTAGCCACGTTGAGGGGGAGTTTCAGTTGTGGCCGGCCTTCAATGCTGGATATGGGATCTTGCATGATGCATAAAGTAATACGGAAGGGCCGGGGCGGCAAGCTTGCCGGCCCTTCCGCTCGATGCAAACCTCGGAGTTTACCGGTACGAAATGGCCCGCGTCGGACATTCGGCTTCGCAGGCATGGCAGGTAACGCAGTCGCGCGTGCGTATGCGCAGCTTCTTCGTGTCAGCGACCATGTCGATGCAGTGCACCGGGCAGACCTTGCGGCACTTGCCGCAGGATATGCAGGCTGATTCGTCGATCTTCTCGCTCTTTACGGCCTTGCGTGCCGCGACGTTGAGGATGGTGCCGTACGGGCAGACATTGTTGTGCCACAGAGCCTCTTCGAAGAACAGGGTAACGAGGAACGACAGAACCAGCAGCAGCGCCGGAAGGTGAACATCAATGCCCAGCTTGCGGGTTATAAGCATCAGAACCACGAACAGCGCAAGGAAGGCATAGCGGAATACAGAGTGCCTCATGAGCCCAGGCGTCTTCAAGCGCTTGATGCCAAGTTTACTGTAGAGCCAGCCCAGGGGACGAAACAGGCTGTTCATGGGACAGATCCAGCCGCAGTAGAAGCGGCTGAATACCAGCGACAGGAGCGCACCTGAACCGAATACCGCGAGCCACAGCTGTATCCTGCCTTTGGCAAACAGCAGGGCAAAGAGCGCCAGAAATACGATTTGAGTTATAATGCGGAGTGTCTTTTTCATCACATCGGTTCCTTTTGTCTAGAATGAAATCTTCGCACCGGCAAAGACGCTGTCGTTGTCGTCATACTGGCCAAACTGGCCCGAATCGCCGAAGAACAGCCAGGTGCCTCCAGACAGCTCCATGGCGTCGGTAATCTTCCACACCAGCTGGGCCTTGAGCAGCGCGTCGGGATTATCGAGCCCGAGGTAGGCCAGCAGTTCAAGCCGCAGCGCTTCACGGGCAAAGTTGCGGACCGCCATGACGGTGGCCGTATTGGTATAGCGCTCGTTGACCAGCGCGTCATCATATTCGAGGATGAGGTCCTGGATGAACTGCAGGCCAAAGGTCGTGCCAAGAATGGAAAAATCCGTGCCGACGAGGTACTGTACGGCATTCTTTGCGGCATACCCCTGCGGGTAGACGGCAAAATCCCCCTGGTAGCGCCGGTCCAGCTGCAGGGCTCCCTCGGAGCGTAGCACCAGTGGCCCGATGGTACCGGCGACACCATACCCAAAAGCCGCCGTCCGGTAATATTCGCCCCGCAACGCAATGCCGGTAAGGCCAACGCCCGGTGTCAGGCTCCTGCCGGTGACGGCGAAGGAAGGCAGGTCATTCCAGAACCAGCCGCCCATCAGGCTCAGGTCAACGGCGTTGCCCAGAAACGAGTACCGGGCAAAATACTCACCGTTCTCAAGCGACAGTT
Source organism: uncultured Treponemataceae bacterium (assembly GCA_964571545.1). GTDB lineage: Bacteria > Spirochaetota > Spirochaetia > Treponematales > UBA12059 > SZUA-370. Next base: position 5,351 of record CAZNCK010000007.1, read on the forward strand.
CCGGCATTGCGGCGGGCGTGATTGTCGGGGTCACGGGATACGGCATGACAGGCGCCCATATGGTTCCGGCGGCCGGGGCCACACCGGGTGAGAACAGCGGCAGCCAGACCAGTTCCAGACTGTGGCCCCCCGCATAGCCGCCCAGGCGCACGCCGTCAACCGCCTGCCTGAGCTCCACGAAGTCAGGCACCAGGAAGCGTGACAGGTCCTTGGGAGTCACGATGTCGGTGATGAACACCCCGTCACTCTTGCCCCAGATGATCTGCTGTTTGCCTATGACCATCTCCATGTAGTCACCAGAGTAACGAAAATACAGCTCGCGCAGTTCCAGTTCAGGGCTTCCGCCCTGGCGCTCGTTGACTGCCACATCGGCAAACAGTGCGCTATCTTCCGTCTCCCAGGACAGTCTCGCGTCGAGGGTGGTTTCCGCCAGAAAGAGTGAACCGTCGGACAGGAGGCTGCCGACCTTGGCGCGGCCGTATCCGCTCAGGGCGACGCCGTCTTCTGCGACAGCCACGCCAGCCACCGTACCAAACAACAGTACAAGAGCCAGCGCGGACGATGGCATGATCCGTTTTGTAATGTTCATTACAGTCCCTTTGCCATGGCACGTTCCGTGAACTGCTCGTCGGCGATGCCGGTATCCAGTTTGATCGCGGTGAATTCCATGCGGGTGCGGTGGTTTGCCTGCACGTTGTGCATTTCCGTCTTCGTGATCATGAGGTAGGTACCCATGGTCCTGGTCTCGAGCACCGAGAGGGTCTTGAGCAGCGCACTCTTCTTGTCGTAGTAGTCGCGCCTGAAACCGACGAGCCGGTTTTTTGATATCCAGCTCACCGTGCGCGAGTAGCTGTCACCCGGATCCTTGGGCTTGCTCTCGATCATCCAGCATTCCTCGCCGGCCACGGTATCGCTGCCCAGAATGACATGGCTGTCTTTTGAAGGATGACGGGCGCCCAGGTCATCGTAGCTGAAATCGGATCCCATGAAGGAACCGCCCTTGCCGTCGGAGGTGATGCGCTTGACCCGCTTGAGGGCCGGCATGTAGATCCACTGGTCGTCTCCCTTGCCTGCCTCCTCATAGCTCCAGTTCATGAAGGAGGTGCCACGGACATCCGCGGGGCTCTGGAACACCATGATCTTCTTGTCTACGCCCCCGAAACTGGCCAGCCGCTGGTCGAGCGAACGGGGCCGCTCCTTGCCCTTTGAATCGACGAGGGTCATGGTCAGGGTGGCGCTCATGTCGACTGGCTGGGGGCGCTGGTACACGGCCATCATGATGGCGAGAGCCGTTTTTTCCTGGGCGCCAAGGGCCGGCGCGAAAGCGAGGCAAAACATCAAGGCAGGCAGGATAGCTCGATTCAATACGGTCATTTCTGAAACTCCTTTACGAGGCGGGGTGATAGTGAGCGGAGGACGAGGAACATGATGGTGATGGTGGCCAGGAAAGCGGTGAGCATATTGAGCGATACCAGGAGGCCCACCTGACGATTGGGCGGAAACACCGAGAAGACCATGACCATGAAACCCGAAATGACTATGGCCGCGTTGAGCAACACCGCGCGTCCTGTATGGCTCATGGAGAACCGGGCCGCCCGCTCCTCGTCGCCAAGGGCTCTCAGCGCTTCACGGTAGTGGGTTATCAGGTGGATGGCGTAGTCAACGCCTATGCCCACCGCGATGCTGGAAATGAGGGCCGTGGAAGTGGTCAGGGGCACGTTGAGGAGTCCCATGACGCCGAAGTTGACCGCAATCGATATGAGCACGGGAATCGTCGATACGAGGCCCAGGAGCGGGCTGCGGAACATGAAGGACACCAGTATGAAGACGATGAGCACGGAAAGCCCGAGGCTGCTCATCTGCCCCTGCAATATGAGATCGGAGAATATGAGGCTCTTGTAGCCGGAACCGGCGTAGCGGATGCTGATGCCAAGCCGGGCAAAATCATCTGCCTGCGCTTCGACATAGCCTATGACACGCCCGATGGTGCGGGTATCGTCGCTTTTCATCTGTATGGTGATGTTGGCGCTTCTGAAATCGGCGTCGACGACCTTCCAGAGGTTGTCTGGATCTCCCGACATCTCGTAGAGGAGCAGGTACTGGGCTACCAAATCACTGGAATCGGGGATGATATCGAAGGCCGGATCGGCCGCGTTCATGGAATAGTGCAGGCGCCTGAGGTAGGTGGTCAGCGATATCGTATCACCGACGTTTTCCAGCTCCAGAGCACCGGTCTGCAGTTCGTCCATCAGGCGCAGGATCTCCGGATCCTTGAAGGTATCGGGAGTCTCGGCTTCCAGGATGACGTTGAGGCTGGAGGTGCCGCCGAAATGCTTGTTGACGAAGGCGTCGGTCCTGACGATGGCGCTTTTTGAATCGAAGTTGGCCAGGAAGCTGGTATTGATCCAGACCCTGGAAATACCGAAGGCGGAGACCGCGACCAGGACGGCAGCGGCGAGGTAGACAAGCCGGGGTCTTGCCTTGAGGGCATCGGCGAACCTTGCGCCCAGTCCGTGCTCGGGAATCCGCTCGGCCCGGGTGCCACGGGAGCCGGCTGCTTTTCTGGATTCACCGTTGCCAAAGGCCATTATGCCGGCTGGCACGAGGAGCATCGTCAGCAGGAACGATACAAAGACGCCAAACGCGGTGAAAAGCCCGAAATACTTGACCGGGTACACCTGCGAGGTTACGAGCGACACGAAACCGGCAACCGTGGTCAGAGCAGCGAACAGGGCCGGGCTGCATATGACCATGATGGCGTTTTCAGCTATCTCACGCCGGCCCGCTCCTGGTGTTTCCCTGGCAAAATGGTCAATCTGGTTGTACAGGTGGATGGCATAGGCAACGCCGATGGCTATGAGCATCACCGGTATCATGATGCTGACCGAGTACATGGGTACACCGAGCGCGCTCATGAGTCCGAAAGCCCAGATTGTGCTGAAGACCACGACCGACAGGGTAATGAGGGTGCGCCGCGGTTGCCTGAGGACGAGCATGAGGACGGCCGTTATGACAAGGAGCACCAACGGCCCCATCCTGGCCATGTCTGCGGGACCGAGGGCGGCAAGGGTGCCTTCGACTATGGGCCGGCCGGCTATGTGGAGGGTTTCCGGTCCCGTGCGTTTGTCCGCGATCCGCTGTATCCTGTCGTACAGGTCACGCGAGAAGCCCGATTCCGGCAGTTCCACGATGATCAGCGCCGTGCGCTCATCTTGGGAGACAAGGCGGCCGGCTATCATGTCGTTGCCCCGGACCGCGAGGGCTATGAGGTCAGCGCCTTCCTGGTCAGCCGGCGCCTGGGTATAGAACCGGCGAACATCCAGCCCATCCTCGGTGGCCAGGATGTTGTCACCGGTGTGGATGGAATTGACGCGGGCACCCGACAGGCCTTCCAGCGCCAGGAGGTCGTCCTCGATATCGATCAGTTTCTGCAGGGTCGCCGGATTGAAAACCGAGTCCGGATGCTCCACGGCCACGAGTATCGCGTCACGTATCATGAAGCGCTCGTCGGCTTCATCGCTGAACACGAACGCCGGGTGCGTCCGGGGCATGTAGGTGTCCAGGTTGGTTTCCATCCTGAAACCGGAAACCACAGAAAGCACCGCGAGCGCCGTAACGCCCAACGCCAGAACCATCACGGCATACGGATGGCCCAACGCGGACTTGAAGAACTTCTTCATCTGCAACCTCTTTGCTGAATCAAGATAAGTTAGTTATCGATAACTAACTACTAGGGCAAAAAATATTCCACCGGAATCGTACTACCGGCTTATAAGGGGGAATACGCCGTCCAGAAAGCGCCTGGTGGCTGTTTCAAGCCCGCCGGACCTTGAATCCAGCCGCCAGGAGGACACCAGCAGCCTGAAGCCGCCGACAAGCATGAGCGCGCCAGCCTCGCAGTCGAGGCCGGGCTTGAGCGAGCCTTCGGCTATGCCTGCCTGCAAGAGCCCGCGGAACCTGGAGAGCGTTTCATCCATCATCGCGGTAGCCCTGCCCAGCAGCTCATCGTTGTTGCGGAACAGGTCTTCAGGGAACAGCATGATGGTCAGCGAAGGCCTGCCCTCGAAAAGGCCGGCCTGGACTGAAAAGAACGAACGGATCTTGTCAAAGGCGGTGCTGGAGCCGGTGCGGACCTGTAAGAAGGTGACATTCCGCTGTGCGATCATCTCGTCGATGACCGAGGACAGGATGTCCACCTTTGACGTGAAATGGCGGTAGATGGCGGGCTCGGAGACGCCGACGGCCTGGGCGATCTTCTTTATGGTAAGTTCCTGAATGCCCTGCTCCGAGATCAGGTCGAAGGCCGCCGCTACGATCTCTTTCTGCCGTTCGCTGGTCTGCACTGTTCCCTCCGCGATGAGTTAGTGACCGCTAACTTACCGCGGAATTCAGGAAAGCGTCAAGACCGGACCATGGAGGCGATGGTGCGCTGGGTCTCGTCGGAGATGGAGGCTATCGTGCGGATCAGAGCCAGGATATCAGTGATCTCCCCCGAGATGGTAGAGTAGATTTCCCGCACCTCCTGAGAAGTCGTCCTGAGTTGTTCTATTCCGTTAGTAACCTGCTCACCGCCGGCAGAAATCTCTGTCAACGAATCGATGAGCGCGGACATCTCGTCGGCCATCACACCGACGTCTCGCGAAATAGTCTGCATGTTTGTCTCGGTCTTCAGGGTCATGTCGTCTGAGGAGGATATCTGCTCGACAATTGACTTGAGCGAAGAGCCAATATTTGTCACCTGGCCGCCGGTGGCTTCCGCGAGCCTGCGGATTTCTCCCGCGACCACGGCAAAGCCCTTACCCGCGGTACCGGCGCGGGCAGCCTGGATGGCCGCGTTCATGGCTAGCAAGTTTGTCTTGTCGGCGACATCCTGGATTACGTCTATCATGGCTCCGACGCCGGATACGCCGGCCGCGGCCTTACGTATGGCGTCCATGGTGGTATGCATGTCTGTCTGGCCGTTCGCGGCAGACTGGGCGAGCGAAGAAACCTGATTGCGTTTACCCGCGGCAATGCTGGAGGCGCTGGCGAGCGTAGCTATCATCTCCTCCACGGCGGCGGCCGATTCCTCGATGGCCGCGAACTGTGAAGAGGCCCTGACGCGCAACGTTTCCAGCTCCCCCGCTATCGCGCCTACATCGGCCATGGCCCTCTGAATTTCCTCGTGCAGGCGGGTGGAGGAATCATCGACGACGACCTGCTCCTTTTCTATGAGACGCTGTCGGTACAGGTGGCAGTTTTCTTTCTTGTTGAGGCCGTTGAAGATGGCTATCGCCATGCCGCGACACGACTTGTAGCCGCAGGCCGCGCAATTGAGGTGATCAGAGGGAACATCCTTAAGTAAGTCTACATAGATCCTGCCCATGCGGGTATCGTCTGGAATCCTCAGCGTATAATTTGATGATCGGTCAAGGTAGGTACGGCCGTAGAGGGCCGGTTCCCAGAAGCGAGACACGACTTTCTTTACGGCTTTCTTTACCGCCTTGTCAGAACTGGCCTTACCGACATAGCGCTGTC
>CAZNCK010000007.1:10877-17994 GCA_964571545.1 uncultured Treponemataceae bacterium
TTCGTTGGCTCGCTGTTCTACGAGCCGCTCCATGATATCGGGAGAAGCGTCCTGGTTCATGGTGCCAGGCCCCGCGTTGCAACCGTAGTCGCAGTTGAGGCAATCGACGAGTAGCGGATTGGCGCCGCGTTTCAGGGCGTCCGGTAGAGTATCGAGGTAGGGGTAGACCAGTTCAGGACCCTCTATCTTGCGCGCGCTGGCCCGTATGCCCGGGGCGTCACGCTCCGCCGTCCTGAGGAGCCCCCCAGGCGTGGAAAACAACACCGCGCGTTCAGCGGGATGATTGTCAAAATCAGCCTCCGGTTGCCTGGACAGGTCGATATTGCGGTTTTCAAGGACGGCTTTGAACGAGCGGATCGTCACGTTGTAGTCGCCAGACCCTGTATCATTGAACTCGCGCTTCTTGGCCGCGCAAGGGGAAACGATCAGCACCTTGTGATGCTTGTATTCCGGGTAATACTGCTTGATCATCTTGATGGTATGGAGCATAGGGCTGTCAGCCGGCGCGAGGTAGCCCAGGAGTTCCGGCCTGTACACCTCGATATAGCTGACGATGGCCGGGCAAGGTTGGGCTATGACAAGCGGCGAAGCCGAGTTTTCAATATGGTGCAAATACGACCTGACCGTAAGCTCGGCGCCGAAACTTACGTCGAAAATAGCGGATACGCCCTGCGCCTTGAGCCAACCCATGAAGCGTCTATACTGGCCTGGAAAGCTGGATGCTATGGCAGGCGCAGCCACCGCGACGATTTTCTCCCCTCGGCCGAGCGCTTCCAGGAAAAAAGCCGTGTCGTCGATTATCAACCGAGCTTTCTGCGTGCAGGCCTTGACGCAACTGCCGCAACCGATACACAGGTCGGCATTGATCGTGACCTTGTCGCCCGAACCGTCTATGCAGTACTTGACCGGGCAGACGGCGATGCACATATGGCAATTGACGCACTTGTCTTCATCTACGGCGACGACGGGAACCATGGATGTGGATACAGCAACTTTTAGCATGATTTATCCTCAAGTTCATTTATTGTATAACAATTTTTATCTGGTATCAATTTAAATACCAATTTTCTTCCATAAATTGCCGCTGGTTCCTACTGGCAAATCTGGCGTTTTCCGCTATACCATGAGCCATGGCAAACACTTCGATGACTATGGACAAGGGCGGACCTAACGGACTCGTTAGAACGCCCTTCATCTGGGCTCTGTACCTGCTGTTAGGATTGTTTTCGTTCATGCTCTCCATGATCGGGCCCATGGTGCCGTATCTGCAGGACGAGTTCAAGATGGACTATACGCTGGCGGGGCTGCACCAAAGCGCCTTCGCCTTGGGCATGGTGACTATGGGCTTTGCCGGAAGTTCCATAATCAAGCGCTTTGGTATTGTCAGAAGCCTCTGGGGTGGCATGGTGGATATGCTCGTGGGCTTGCTCATCATGGTGCTGGCCAAGGGCCCCGCGATGACGCTCGGCGGCGTGTTCGTTATGAGTCTTGGAGGCACGGTGGCGCTAGCGGCGATACAGACGGCCCTAGCCAACGGACCGGCGGCTCACCGCGGCAGGCTCATCATGGAAGCCAATGTGATGGCCGCGGCGTTGACCATGCTGGTGCCGCTCGTACTGCTGGCAGGAGCCCGCTCGGGGCTGGGCTGGCGCATAGTCTTCCCGGCCATGCTCGTATCATTGCTTGCCGTAGCCAGTTTCGGCCTGCCCGCGACAAAGAAACATCAGGGCACGCGTGACGAAAGGGCCGACGCGGGCTCAGGCAGGCTGGGAGCCGCTTACTGGCGCATGTGGCTCGTCGTATTCTTCGGGGTATCGGTGGAATGGGCCATCAGCTTTTGGTGTATGACCTACCTTCTGGGCCTTCCAGGGCACTCGCGGTCTCTGGCGGCGGCCGGCACCGTGCTCTTGGGACTGTCGGCGGTGGCCGGACGCTTCGTGTCCAGCAGAATAAGCCACAGGGTCCCTGAAGACCGCCTCCTCTTGATAATGATGGCGGTCGTCATTGTAGGCTTTCCGCTGTACTGGTTGCGGGCCAGCGTGCCTATGGCCTTCCTGGGGCTGGCGCTTTGCGGGTTCGGTTCATCGAATTTCTACCCGCTCGGCTTCTCCATAGCCCTCGGCCACGCGCCGGGCAACGCGGCCAAGGCCAGTTCACTAGTGCCCGTCGCCTCTGGCTCGGCTATAGGCCTGGCGCCCTTCCTCCTGGGTCGCCTCGCCGACCTTACTGACATGCGAATTGCTCTCTGGTACATACCCATAGGCGTAGGCATCATCCTTGCCGTCACCATGACCGACAAGGCCATGCACAGCAAAAAACGCTGATTGCTTCTATACTCTACGCTACGCTCAAGGAGTCACATAATGTCGGCTTGTACACGCCCGTTCAACGCGGTCTCATTACGAAGCGGGATTGTCGCCTTCGCGCTGCTTCTTGCCGCGGCCTCTAATCCGGCATGGTCGTGGAACGCGCATTCGCTGCTGACTCGCGCGGCGCTCGCTAACGAACCCGCTCTGGCACAGACCGTCAGCACAGAGGAACTTACAGACTTCCTTGCAGCCGAAGCCGACAAGCTGGCCTTAGTGCTGGCTGAAATTGAAGCCAAGGCACGGAATGAGTTTACCGCGTATGTGGAACGCCCCGATGCGCTGGCCTTCAATCCGGCGGCGAAAGGCGATGCTCTCCGGGAATCCTTTCTTAGGGCAATCCGCGTGAATCCGCGCGTTCCGCTGGGCTTGTATCGCCAGCCAGCCCCTGGGGAAATACCAAGCGGCCGAGCCACTTTGGAAACTACTCAGTACTCTCTCGTCGGCGCCGAGCTTGCGGGCGCTCCGATGGAGGCGCTCAACCCTGGAGAACCGGTATCCGCCCTGGATATCATCGCGACCGGTTCCGATGAGCCCGACTACGGCCTGGATGTCGGGCTCTACGCCAACAACGAAGGCCCGCTTGCCGCGGTCTACGGATTTGGCGAACAGCCTTTTGGCAATCCCGCGCTGTCGTATGGAAGTCAGGCGCCGTTTCACATGGCCTTTCCACGCGAAGATCCCATTATAGCGCTTGCCGCGCCGTTCTCCACCCAGTCACAGGCAGGGTACAGAGAAATCCAGTATTCTACCCTGGCCCGCTTCGCCTTCCAGAGCGGGCACCCGTATTGGGGTTGGCGCTTCGCCGGCTGGGCCCTACACTATGCGCAGGACCTAGGCCAACCGTACCATGCCCGCATGATTCCCGGGCAGGGCACTCTAGAGACGCTCATACTTAACGTATTTGGCTCGGAGGAAGACATACAGGGAGCCCTTATACTCCTCTCGAACAGGCACCTCGCGGTCGAGACCTACGCAGGCGATGCCCTCAAGGACCAAAGCAACCGCTCACGTTGGTCTTTCGAGGCGGCTCTGGCCGGAACCAGGGCCGAACGCGTTGAGGCCCCCGCCTACCGTAAAGGTTGGATGTACGATGTGGTCGCGGTCGGAGCCTACGACGATGGCCGCAAGCTGGACAAACTCATAGCGGCCAGCTTCCCCGCAAAATACGTCGACGATCCGAGCTTCGATTTTGGCCTTGCTCAGGAAGACGGCAGCGATTCTTGGGAACCATACGGCGGCACCCTCGACGAGGCTGCCGGGGCCCGTCTGGATGCGGCGCTGACCGAGCGGTACCGGTCCATCGGAGCCGAGATCAGGGCATATACGGCCTACCTGAGCACTCCTACCATGGTCGCGGGTGAGCGAAGGGCTCCCTTCGACCGCAGAGGCGCGACCTATATCGTGGCGCTGACGCTATTAGTAGGCGGAGTCGCGACTCTCGTGATAGCGGGTGCGCAAAAAAGGCGGAGGCGAACCGGGATTTTCGGCTAGCTTGGAATTCAGGCCTGATCCAGCTCCTCGAGTTCTTCCAGTTCTTCAGCCTCGCCGGCAGACTTCTGAGGGACTAACGGCTTCGAGCCCTTGCTCCTTTCATCGCTCAGGGCCAATCCGGTGATAAGATCCTTGATGGCGTGCGCCGTGGATGCGTCAGGCTTGTCGAACGAGAGGCCGGCCCTGCCGAACTCGCCATCGCGCTCAAAACGCCGCACGGTTGCCTGGATCACGATTTCTGGCCGACCCTCGCCGACGGCCGGTGATTGAATCCGCACCTGCAACGATTCGCCTAAGGTCAAGGTACGCTCAGACAGCATGAGCATGCCGTCTGGCGAAAGGTCTCCGACGTTCCCTATGGTCTCGCCATGCGCATCGGTCACCTCGAGGTTGTACAAGAGCACCTCGCGGCGACTCCGACGGCCGTACTTGCGCAGGCTCTCTTCGGGGTCAAGTTTGAAACGGCGCACCACCCGGCTGAGTTCGTAGCCGCCGACCCTGAGGTATGATCCCAGGTGGGCTAGCGTCTCCGCCGCGTCATGAGCCCTGCCTGCGCGTTCCGACGCGTCCGAAACCGCGGTTCTGAGTCCATCGTAGGATTCCGATTGGCGGGCGATGGACGCGTCCACGCGGTCGATGGACACCGCGGCGTCGCGCGCCACCTGGCCGACACGCTCAGAGGCTTCGAGCTGGGATTGGAATGAACCGAAAAAGTCCTCGAAGCGCCGGTCAACGGCCTCGATATGGCTGGAAATCGACTCGAATGAAGCAAGCGCCGCCTGGGTCTTTACGGCGAGCCTGCCGGCATCGTTGCCTACGCGTTGAGCCGTGACGGCCGAGCGTTCCACCGCGGCGCTTATCTCGCCGAGCAAGCCTCCCGTTTCGGCGAGCGTCGCCGTGCTGCGCTCCGCCAAAGACCTTATTTCACTCGCCACTACGGCAAAACCCTTTCCGGCATTGCCGGCCCGCGCGGCCTCTATCGACGCGTTGACAGCGAGTAACCTGGTCCGGTCGGCGATGTCCTCTATGGCGGCTAGGGCGCCGCCTACCCGCTTGACCCGTTCGACCGCGCCAACAGTAACGGCCTCGAGCTCGCGGAGCGCCGCTATCATCGAGGCGGAGGCCTCAGAAACGGCTCTGGCCTCCGCAATACCCCTGGTCGATTCGTCTCCTGTGGCGGAGACATCGGCCCCGAGCAGGCGGAACGTTTCCAGGCTGGCCGTCGCCCGCCCGGAAAGTTCTTGCGCGGCGCCGTCGGCCTCTCTCAGTCTGGCCGAGAGAGCGCTTACCTCGTCGCCTACGGTCCTGAAACTGCCCAAAATCCCTTCTACCCTGGCCGCTGAATCGATGACGGAGTCGCGAAGGTTGCGAGAACGCTCCGAAAGGCTACGTGACGAGAAACCTATGTCGGCCGAGAATACCCCGAATTTGCGAGTGGACGCGGCGATCCACTGCATGTCCTCATTGAGCCGTTCCAGCAGGGCATTGACGGGCGCGGCTATGCCGCCTTCCTTGGCGGGATCGAAGCGATTGCGCAGGTCTATGCCGTCCGCGAGTATTGACGAAAAAAAAGCCTTGCGTCGTTTTGACGTCAGGAGACGGGCCCTGACCCACGCGAAAAGGAAGAGAGCGCTGGCGGCGGAACAGCCGGCCACCCCCCAAGACCTGAGCGGACCGTCGGCAAGGTAACTCAACGCTACGGTTGCTGCCAGAAAGACAGCCGCAAGCGAGCCTGGAACCAAGCGCTCCTTGCTGATATTCGAGAACGCATCCGAGCGCTCGCCATTCTTCAGTTTATGCATAATAGGTTCGACTATACCTCAGCTTGGCAAGAGGGACAAACGGAATGCGAGTCGTTGACCCCGAAGGCTCCCTCCGGTTAGGCTCTTTACGTGATTGAAGCCATCAAAACGACAGCGGAAGAGCCGCGCTACCGTGAATTCTGCTGGCAGTGCCGGCGCCCCAAGGACCTGTGCCTCTGCCCCTCCGAACCGCCGATGCCCACGCGGACGCGCATCGTCCTCCTCATGCACCCGATGGAATGGAAGCACGAAAAATGCAATACGGGTCGGCTGACCTGCCTCAACCTAGCCAACAGCGAGATCATCCCCGGACTTGGTTTTGACGACAACCCTCGTTACCGAGCGCTGGTCGACGACCCGGCCAACTACCCGGTACTCCTCTACCCTGGAAAGACCGCGTACGACCTCTCAACCGGTGAATTTCCGGCGGCTGAACTCGGTTCCAGACAGCTCGTCGTGTTTCTCATCGATTCGACCTGGGCCTGCGCCAAGGCCATACTGCGAGAAAGCCCGGGCCTCCTCAAACTGCCCTGCGTCAAGTTCACGCCGACGGTACTGAGCCGCTACATGATAAAGCGCCAGCCGGCGCCCCATTGCGTTTCCACCATCGAGGCCACGCACGAGTTGCTGCTGGCCCTCGAGCGCTCGGGCCTGGACAGGTATCCCGACAAGAACCGGCTCCTGGCCTCGTTCCTGGCCATGCGCGACTACCAGCTAGAGCGTATCAAGACAGACTACCAACCGCGACGAAAAAAAACATAAGGGAGGCACTATGCAGGCTTCGATCAGGATAGATCGAAAGGCGTTGATAAAGCGCAGTTTCCCAGGCGGCATCGCCAGACTCTGGTGTCCTCCGCTTACCCACTATCGTGCCGACGGGTCGCTCGACAGGGAACGCATCGCGGCGCACATACGCTCGCTCGCCGGGCAGGTTGGCGGGCTCCTCGTGCCCGGCTCCACCGGCGACGGATGGGAACTGTCGCGGGCGCAGAAACTCGAACTGCTGGATATCGCCCTGCCGCTGGCGGCCAATCTCGGTTTGCCTGTACTCGTCGGCGCCCTCGAGCGTACCACAGACGGCATGCTGAACTTCATCGAGGCGCTGGGCTCACGGCTGAGGGAAGCTCCCGTAGCGGGCATCGTCGCCTGCGCGCCATCGGGCGCTGGAACGACGGAAGCCGCAATCGAGACCAGCTTCGCGCGGGTGCTCGGGCTCGGACTGCCGACGGCGATATACCAACTGCCCCAGGTTACGGGCAATGAAATTGCTCCAGGCACGATAGCCAGACTCGCTGGCCGTTTTTCAAATTTCTTCATGATCAAGGATTCCAGCGGCGAAGACCACATAGCGCGGGCCGCTCTCGATCTCGGCGGGGTTTTCCTGGTCCGCGGCGCGGAGCTGGGGTACAGCGGCTGGCTCAAACCGCGGGGGGCCTACGACGGCTTCCTCCACAG
>CAZNCK010000007.1:18004-37238 GCA_964571545.1 uncultured Treponemataceae bacterium
TCGCCGCTATAGTCGCAGGAACCGCGACAACCGAACTCGACGCCAGCGTGGACGCGGCCGTAGCCGGCGCCTTCGAACTAGTGCCCGGTTATCCCACCGGCAACGCCTTCGGCAATTCGGCAAAACTGATGGACCACATCATGGCGTTCGGTCGGGATGCAGTCGATACGCCCGGCCCCTATTCCCGCGACGGCTCGCCGTTCCCGCGAGACCTGGTCGAACGTGCCGCGGCGCTTGCTTCGACAACGGGTCTCCTGCCCGCAAAAGGCTATGCGACGCAATAAAGTGTGCCGCTTTTTAACGAAAACGATAGGCCATACGCTCATACAGTTTGAAATATTTCCGAGAAAATCGGATATTTGACAGCGGTGATGGAGGCCAATGAGATGGCGATAAGAAAAGCGGTTGTATCGATCAAGGGCAGTACGACCTATGACGGCGCCGGCGTCAAGCTGCAGCGCATCCTTGGGCACGCCGAGGCTAGCCGTTTTGACCCATTCTTGCTGTTGGACGCATTCGGTTCCAACAACCCGGCGGATTATCTGCCCGGCTTCCCGATGCACCCGCACCGCGGCATAGAGACGGTCACCTACCTGATTGAAGGCTCTGTCCGTCACAAGGACTCCACGGGAGCCGGCGGCGTCATAGGGCCGGGCGACCTGCAGTGGATGAGCGCGGGCTCCGGCATAGTGCACGAGGAAATGCCTCAGGAATCGCCCCGGGGCGTCCACGGGCTCCAGTTATGGGTAAATCTGGCCGCCCGCGAAAAAATGCAACCGCCGGCCTACCGCGGCGCCATAGCGGCAGAAGTTCCCGTAGTACCGACAGGTTCCGGAACGGTGCGCGTACTTTCAGGCTCCTGGGGCGGCGCCAAGGGCCCCATAGTCGGCGTGGCGCGGAGCCCGGTGTACCTCGACATCGAACTCAAGCCAGATTCATCGATTCAGCTTGACGTGCCAAAAGGCAGAACCGCGTTCTTTTATGTGATGAGCGGCGAGGTGACGACTGCCGCGGCCCAAGACCTAGGCGGAGGAAGCAAATCGCATGATTATGGCACCTGCGTACTTTTGGGAGACGGGGACGAAGCGCAGCTTATTGCCGGCGCCGAAGGCGCTCGCTTCATCATCGTTCACGCGCCTCCGCTGGGCGAACCGATAGCCTGGGGCGGCCCCATAGTCATGAATACCCGTGAAGAGCTCAATCTGGCGTTCAAGGAACTGGACGAGGGTACCTTCATCAAGGCTAACGGGTAGTCGAAAAGCTCAACTGACCAGCAGGCTCTCCACCTGGGCGTCGTACAGTTGTCGGTACACGCCAGAACCAGCCACCAGGTCGTCATGTCGGCCCTGTTCCACTATGCCTTCTTCCGTGAGCACGAGGATGCGGGCGGCGTGGCGTATCGTCGCGAGGCGATGCGCGATGATAAAGGTGGTACGTCCCTTAGACAGACGCTCCAGCGATTCGCGTATGGCCAGCTCGCTCATCGTGTCTAAAGAACTCGTGGCCTCGTCCAGAATCAGTATGGGCGGATTTTTAAGGAACATACGGGCAATAGCGATGCGTTGCTTCTGCCCGCCGGACAGCTTGACGCCGCGCTCTCCCACCAGGGTATCGAAGCCTTGGGGTAAATCCCTGATAAACTCCAGCGCATTGGCGGCCTGCGCGGCCGCTTCTATGTCGGCATCGGAAGCGCCCAGCCTTCCGTAGGCGATATTGTCGCGCACGCTGCCTGAGAACAGAAACACATCCTGCTGCACAAGCCCCACGGCCTGTCGGAGCGAGGCTATGGTCGCGTGGCGGATGTCATGGCCGTCCACCGTTATGGAACCTTCCTCGATATCGTAGAAACGCGGGATGAGCGAACAGAGCGTCGTCTTGCCCGCGCCGGAGGGGCCGACGACGGCGACCGTCTCGCCGGCGGCCACGCGCAGGTCAACGCGCTCCAGCACCCGTTCCAGCCCGTCGCCGTAGCGAAAACCGACACCTGAAAATTCCACGTCGCCGCGCACGCTGGCCAGTTCCAGCGCTCCGGGCGCGTCGATTATTGTCGGCTTGGTGTCGACGATCTCAAGGAAGCGCCTGAAACCGGCGGCGCCTTCCTGAAACAGCTCCATGGAGCGTACCAGCGTCTCGATGGGCTGAAAGAAGCGGGACACGTACAGGGCGAACGCTATGTAGGCGCCCATGCTGATGCTGCCGCCGAAGGCCGCGTAACCGCCGGCGATCAGCACTATCACCAGGCCGATGTTGGTCAGGAATGAGACGCCGGTGCTGAACACGCCGATATGGAACACCGACGCGATGCGGGACTCCCTGAACATGGCGTTGCCCTCGTCGAAACGGGCAGTTTCGAATTCCTCGTTGCCGAAGGCGCGCACCACGCGGACGCCGGAAACGCTTTCTTCTATATGCTCGTTTATCGTGGCCATCGTCTCCTTGTTGCGCCTGAACGCCTTGCGGAACTTCTCGCGGAAGGTGGCGGAGAACACGACGAGCACCGGCACCACGGCGAACACGACGAGGGCCAGACGCCACTCTATGGCCAGCATCACGATGAGGGAGCCTACGAGCCGCACGCTCGCCATGATCAGGTCCTCGGGCAGATGATGTGAAATCTCGGCCAGGTCGAAGAGGTCGCCCACGATGCGTGACATGATCTGCCCGGTCTTGGTGTCGTCAAAGAAGCGCGTGTCCAGTGTGTGTAGGTGGCGGTAGATGTCGCGCCTGAGGTCGTGCTGGATGTTGACGCCGAGTACGTGGCCATAATAACCAACGATAAACTCAAGGCCGGCCCGTATCGCGTACAGAGCGACCAGGAGCACGGCGAAACGCGCGAGCGCGGGCAGATCGCCGGCCGGCACGATGACGTCTATGACGCGCTTGGTGGCCGCCGGAAACACGAGATCGGCCAGCCCGAGCCCCAAGGCGCAGGACAGGTCCAGGGCCACGAGGCCGCGGAACGGCTTGTAGTAGTGGAGGAATCGTTTGATCATGATGGAGGATGGTAGCGTTATGCCTCAGGTCGTGTATACTGCCACACATGATTTGACGAGAAAATTCCCTGCGCTCCTGTCCAGCCCATTTGACAACCAGGCGCTGTAGTATGTATTTTCTTGTCTTGAAACAGGCGATGCCTCGCGCTTTTGCGTTCTGCTCGCCACGCCAGAAGGAGACCCGCAATGAGCGCTGGTATTGAATTGACATCAAAGAATTTCGCCGCCGAGGTAGAACAGTCCTCCATCCCGGTTCTCGTCGACTTCTGGGCCGAATGGTGCATGCCGTGCAAGATGATAGGCCCGCATATCGACGACCTGGCCAAGACCTACGCAGGCAGGCTCAAGGTAGGTAAGGTCAACGTAGACAACGAGACTGAACTAGCCGGCCGCTTCAACATCATCTCCATACCCACGCTCATAGTCTTCAAGAACGGTAAAATCGTCCGCCAGCAGCCCGGCGCCCTGCCCAAGCAGGCCATAGAGAAGCTATTCTCCGACCAGCTCTAGGCCAGCCTCTCGTCTCGATTCTGGCGCGCCGCGCGGCTAGCCAGAATCCCGACGATGGCTCGTAGCGCCAGCTCGTAGGACTGCCTCATCCGAGCAGAGGCAGTACCGTAGCGAGGAGCGGAACAATCAGGACTATGGCGCCGTTCGACGCCAGCCAGAGCGAATTAGCGTAGTCCTCGTCGAGATGGAACATGGCCGCCGACACCAAACTGAGAAAGGCTGTCGGCATCATCGACAGGATCAGAACGACCTTCAGGCCCATACCATCCGGTATGCGCTCCAGCCCGAGGCTCCAGGCCAATAACAGGGCGCCCGCCGGCACCACCAGCATTTTTCCGACCAGCACCAGCAGGGCGCCCCGCATATGCTTCCTCGCTATTCTGAACCTCAGCCTCATGCCCACGCCGAACAGAAGCAGGAACGTACCCGTCGGCACCAGTGCGGCATTCAGCGGCGAGTAGAACGCGGGGCGCGTAAGCCCGGACTGGTTGAGGCCCAATCCCGCGGCTATGGATGCGACCGAAACAAGGAAAAAAGGATCGCGTAGTACCTTGAGGATTCCGAACAGCGGCCCCCGGCCTTCCGCGGAGGCGAGGGACGTATTGGACTTTTCGCTGTGACTCCGGGCGACTGGAAAGAGAACAGAGTAGTAGAAAAGCTCCTCGAAGACCTTGTAGAGGGGAACGAGGGCAAAAGCGGACTCGCCGAGCAGCATGAAGACCACCAGACCGCCTATGCTGCCAATGTTGGTGAATGAGGCGCTCGTGATATGGACCCCGGCCTGATCGGGCGGCAATTTCAGCGCCTTCGATCCCGCGAAACCCAACGCGAGCCCTAGCGCCAAAGCCGAGATTCCGACTATAGGCAACAGGAAGTAGCGAGCATCAGAAAGGTCGAGGGACCAGATCGCTCCGCAGAAGATAACGGGATTGATGACCAGCAGGGCGAATCGTTGCAATGCCAGCCTGAGCCTCTCCGTAGCGTCGCTTCCAAGCGGGATGATGGCGTTTTTGACGAGACGGATGAACAGGAAGCCCGCGGCAAGTCCAAGGAAGATGATTGAAAAAGACACAATGAATCTGGTCATGCCTGGGTTCCTGATAGAGTGCCGCAAACGCGGACGGGCTCCGTCAAGGAGTCCCGCCCTCGCCGACAGCCTAGTGGATGTATCCGAAGAAACGAGGCAAGAACATCGACAAGGGCTCGATGTAGGTGATGAGGAAGAGAACTATTATCTCCACGCCGAGGAAGGGCAGTACGCCCTTGACGACGCGTTCAAGCGGGAGCTTGGTCATGCCGCAGACCACGTAGAGGAGCAGTCCCACAGGCGGGGTGAGGAGGCCTATCATCAGGTTGACGACCACGATGACGCCGAGGAATATAGGATGGATGCTGTATGCCGCGGTGATCTTGAGTAGTATCGGAACGAGGATTATCATCGCGGCCGTGCCTTCCATGAAGGTGCCGACGATGAGCAGTATCACGTTGATCGCGAGGAGCAGTAACCACTTGCTGTGAATTATGCCGGATACGAACATTGCCATGGCCTGCGGCACCTGCTCGACGACGAGCATCCAGTTGAAGACATTGGAGCAGGCAATGACGAGGAACACAACGCCTGTCGTCTTCGCGGTGCCCAGGAGGGCCTTCTTGATGCTGCTCAGGGGCAGGTCCCTGTATACGAAGAGTCCCACCACGAGGCCGTAGACTACCGCGACGGCTGACGACTCGGTGGCCGTAAATATACCGGTAATGATACCGCCAAGGATAATGAAGGGCATCATAAGCGGAATGAAGCCGTCGGCAAGGGCCTTGCCCACTTGCTTGAGGCTCGTGATGCGTTCACCACGGGGGAAATTGCGTTTCCTGGCGATGATGTAGGTGACGATCATCAACCCAACGGCGATCATGATGCCCGGCACTATGCCGCCGAGGAAGAGGGCCGCCACGGAGGTGGACGAAAGCAGGGCATAGACGACGAAGGGAATGCTCGGGGGGATGATAGGCCCCATGATCGCCGCGGAGGCTATGAGTCCCGCCGCGAATTCCTCGTCATAGCCTTTATCCTTCATCGCGGGGATCATCATGGTACCTACAGCGGAACAGTCGGCTATGGCGGAGCCCGTGACGCCGCCGAAGAGCATCGAAGTGACGATGCTTACATGACCGAGTCCGCCGCGAAGGCGTCCTACCATGATTGAGGTGAAGTTGACCAGCCTCTTCGTGATGCCCGAGCTGTTCATCAGCTCGCCGGCGAGGATGAAGAAGGGAATAGCCATGAAGGTGAAGCTGTCGAGACCCGTGAAGAGCCGCGTAGCTATGAGCCCGAGGGATACGCCTTCGAGAATGAGGTATACTGTAGCCGCCGCTCCGAGACTGAAGGCGACGGGCACGCCGATTAAAATGAAGATCGTAAATGCCGCTATTGCTGACCACATGCTGTCCGTCCTGTTTTCAGTTTTTTTGGGCCACGACCGCTGGCGCCTTGAAGAGCCTGAAGAGATGCGCCAGGTTCTCGATGAGCATCATGAATATGCCGAAGGTTACCGCAGAATACGGTATGACCATCGGAATCTCGAGGGCACTTGATTTCTGTATTTTAAGCAGGCCGAGCTGCTCTCCCGATTTCGTCAGTATTATGACGAGGAAAGCGATGACCACGAGCCTTGCGGCCACATGTAAGACCATCCTAGCCCCTGGCTTGAAGAGATCCACGAACATCTGAACGCCGACATGCGAATTGTCCCTGGCGGCCAGGTAGCAGCCGAAAAAGCCTACCCAGATCATCATGTAGCGCCCCACTTCTTCGGTCCAGGAGAGTGCGTTGTTCAAGACGAAACGGAAGAAAACACCTGTCGTCGTGTTGATGACCATGAGTGAAACGAGGATATAGCACAGATAGGTAATCAGCTTTTCTATCCGGTTAAGGATTTTTTCGAACTTGGCCATGAAGCGATCCTCCCGCGTTGGTATAGAGAGGGGCACGGACATACCATCCCCCTCCATGCTGCTGTGCGGAAGGGCGTCAGCGCCCGTCCGGCAAGTGTGAGGGGCGGGGCACGAGAGCCGCCCCTCTGTATACATTTATTTAAGTTGGCTTTTCTGTTTCGCTACGGCTGCCGTTACCGCACTCTGAAGTTCGGTGATGAGCGCGGGATCTACCTTGGTCTTGAGCCATTCGATAACCGCGGGCTGCATGGCCTTGCGGAACGCGTCGACTTCTGCCTCGGACGGACCGTAGACCTGGACCTTCGCGTCGATAAGGGTCTGGATACCGGCTGCGTTGATGTAGGTAAGGACGCCGCGCCCGACAGTGCCGGAAATCTGGGCGCAGTCGAGGACGATGTACTGGAGGTCGGCCGGGAGGCTCTTAAAGAATTTCTCGTTGATGATGAACCAGTCCACGCCGTACACGTGACCGTCGAGGGTTATGTACTTCTGGACTTCCTGGAGCTTGCCGGAGAGGATGGAACCGATGGGGTTCTCCTGGCCGTCAACAACGCCGGTCTGGAGGGCGGTATAGGTCTCGGTCCAGGCTATGGGCGTCGGGCTGGCGCCGACCGCCTTGAGCATGTTGATGTAGACGGGAGTCTCCTGCACGCGGATCTTGAGGCCCTTGAGATCGGCCGGAGTCCTGATCGGGCGCACGTTGTTGGTAAAATGGCGGAAGCCGACTTCTGCGAAGGCGAGCGCCCTCATGCCGGTCTGCTTGAGGAACATGTCGCGGAGTTTGTCGCCGAAGGGGCCGTCCATCACGTTCCAGGCTACCTGGCTCGTCGGGAAGAGGTAGGGGATGTCGGTGATCGCGGCGGCGGGGAAGAAATTAGCGAGCACGCCGGAAGCGATGCCTGCCTCGACGGTGCCGGCCTTGATGCCTTCAACGTATTCGCGTTCTGCGCCGAGCGAGCCGCCGCCGTAGACCTTGACGTTGATCCTGCCGCCGCTCCGGGAGTTGACCATGACGGCGAAGGCGACGGCCTGAGCCTGCTTGCGTGACAGGGCGGGATCGGTCGAATCGGCATGGGCGAGCTTGAGCTCGTACACCTTGGTCTGGGCGAACGTCATGCCTACCGCCATGGTAACCATGATCATGAGAGTCAAGAGTTTCTTCATCGCTCCACCTCCTGGAAAATTAGTCGGCGTCACTGCGCCGATAATGCAAAAATGCCGTCGCCGCACAGCAAAAACCCGTACAAGCGTTCATCGTCGTCCCATCTATCGGGACACTGTCCTATAATGATATCACGTATTACCAGTACGTCAAGCTATGTTCGTACACGCCTATTTTGTATCCTTATGCTGGAAGCGTGCCGCGGCTCCGTCCAGCAGACGCCCTTCGACCACATTGGCTTTAGGCGAATAAATGTCGTTGATGTTCCAGATACCATCGGTGGGCACACCGATATTCTCCATGGGCACATCGATGAGGTACGGCTCGTTGGAATCTAGGGCTTCCTTGAAGGCGCTCTTGAACTCGTCAGCGGTTCTGACCTTCCTGCTCTTTACTCCGTAGGCCCTGGCTATTTCCGCCCATTCCGGACTGTAGGTACTGCCATCAGGCTTATTGAACTTAGTGCCGAAGGTGTGCTGGTAATGGCCGGCCGTGAGCCCGGCGATGGTGCCAAAGGCGCAGTTGTTCATGACGACCCATACGACCGCTATGTTCTGTTCCACGGCCGCGGCCAGCACGCTGGGATTGGCGCCAAAACCGCCGTCGCCGACCAGGGTAATCACCTTCTTGTCCGGAGCCGCGAGCTTGACGCCCAGCACAGCGGAAGGGCCGAATCCCATGGTCGCAAGGCCGCCGGGATGGTGAATGCCGCCGGGCATGGAGATGTCGTACTGCTGTCCCACGCCGTTCTTGTTCCAGCCCACATCCGTGACGATGATGCCGTCCTTGGGAAAGACCTCGCCCACGTCCGCTAGGATACGCTGCGGCGTCATAGGGAAGCGGCTGTCCTCTGAAAGCTTTTTATTGGCAGCCTTAAAGTTAGTCTTGTAGTCAGCGATGAGCTTCCTGAGTTCGGGGCGTTTGACGCCCTCTGGTTTCAGCTTCTTAGCGGCCTGCAGTATGGCCTTGAAGGCCTGTCGGGGATCGGCTACGGCGCCGATGACGAGCGGATAGTTCCGGCCCAGTTCTTCGGGATCGAGGTCTATCTGGATGAACTTCGTGGTGGCCGGGCTGAAGGTCACGTTCGGGTACCAGGAGCTGGCGTCGGCCTCGGCGAAACGCGTGCCCACGCCGAGAATGACATCCGCGCCCGTGGTTATGGAGTGCACGAAATTGGTGCCCCAGAAGCCTGTCATACCCACATGCAGAGGATGGTCATCGGGTATAGCGCTCTGGCCCATGAGTGATCTCGTCACGGGGATGTCTAGGAATTCGACGAGTGCCTTGAGTTCTTCTGCTGCGCCGGAAGCCACGGTCTGCCCGCCGATATGGATGAGGGGATTCTGTGCGCCGATCAGCATCTTTGCTATCTCGGTGGCAGTTTCCTCCGGCAAGGCAGGTTTGACCGTGGTACGGGAATCATGGTACGTCCGCTCGAAGTACGCCGTGTCCAGCTCCCGTGCGAACATGTCCATCGGAATGGATATGAGGACAGGACCGGGCCGTCCCGATTCAGCGAGCCTGAAGGCCCGTTCCAGGATGTCAGGCAGCAACTCGGGCCGGTCCAGCTTCCAGGCCCGCTTCACGAAAGGCTTGTAGATATCGAACTGCGAGCCGTCGCCGTGCAGGTTTATTTCCTGGTGCGGATGCTTGCCTATGTAGTAGCTCGGCACATCGCCGGCGATGATCACCATGGGTATGTAGTCCAGCGCGGCATTGGCCACGCCCGTCGTGGCGTTGGTCAGACCCGGTCCCAGATGGCAGAGCACGACGCTAGCCTTCCTGGTCACGCGGGCGTACCCGTCCGCGGCATGGGCCGCAATCTGTTCGTGACGCACCGAGACGAATTTGATAGTGCTCGCGCTCAGCGCGTTGAGCATGGTGATCACCGTATGTCCGGTAAGGCCGAAGATGTACTTGGTGCCGCGGCGTTCCAGATAGTCAACCAATTGATGCGCTACAGTCTTTTTCAAAGCTCTACCCTCCTCTGGGAATATCCTCGTTGCTTTAGGGGATTTTAAGAATCGACCGTCACTTCTTTGTAGCCGCCTCGTTCTGCGCCTTGACGAGGTCACTGTTCTTTCCGGCTTTCAGCACGAAGCTGTGGGTCTCATGTCCGACGAGTCGCCGCGCGTAGCCGGCAACGGAGATCACCTGGTCCAGATCGTATCCGGTTTCTACGCCCATCTCGTGGCACATGTGGATGAGGTCTTCGGATGCGATATTGCCCGTAGCGTCCGGGATGAAGGGGCAACCGCCAAGTCCGGCGAAGCTCGAATCGAATCGGTCTATGCCCGCGAGCATGCCGGCCACGACATTGGCGAGGGCCATACCCCTGGTGTTGTGGAAATGCAGGTTCCAGGTAACATCCGGATACCGCTCCTTTACCAGCCTGCAGTACTCGTAGACCTGCCGCGGATTGGCCATGCCCGACGGATCCGAAAGCGAGAGTTCTTTTACCCCGATCTCCAGAAATCGGGACGCGAGAGAAAGGACCTGTTCCAGCGGGATCTTTCCCTCAAAGGGGCAGCCGAAGGAGGTGGGCATCGCGCCGGACAGGGTGATGCCATTGGCCACGGCATATTCCGCACAGTCGGCGAATCCTTTCACAGCGTCTTCAGGCGTCTTGCCTGCGTTGCGTAGCGAATGGGTCCGGCTTACCGATACCGTCAGCTTAGCCTTCTCGAGGCCCGCGGTCTTGGCCTGCTCGAGACCGCGCAGGTTGAAAATCAAGACCCGATATTCTACGCCCTGGACGCGTTTGATCCGCCGCGCGACCTCTCCCGTGTCCGCCATCTGCGGCACGGCCTTAGGGCTGACAAAAGAGCCCACCTCGATGATCCTGGCGCCGGCCGCCGAGATCCGGTCTATCAGCTCGACCTTCTGTTCGACGGTTAGGAGGGTCTTTTCGTTCTGTATACCGTCACGCGGCCCCACTTCGCAGACGGTCACCCGCGAAGGCCACGCGGGAACAAAACCAGATAGTGTTGACATCCGATGCTCCTTATCCCTGTATCCCGATGAGTACCTTGGCGGCGTTGCCCGAACTGGCCAACTCGAAGGCGCGGTCTATTTCCGCGAAGGGGATCGTATCGGTGACTATCCTAGAGGGATGGATCAATCCGCGTTGGACCAGGGAGATGGTCTTCGGGAAATCGAAGGGGTGGTCATAGATGAGCGAACCCGACAGGGTAATGCCTTCACGAACGAAGCGCAGCGGCACGAACTTCGCGTCAGTCGTCGAAAGCCCGAGAAGTATCACCTCGCTGCCGCGAGGCGCCGAGGCGAGGGCGAGATCGACCGTCGCGCTGACGCCGCTGGTATCGAAAACCCTTGTCACGCCCTCCTTTTTCCAGAGGGCGGCAAGATCGTCGGATGCCGGCGTGAGGGCTCCGAGCTCGCGGGCCATGCCGCATTTTTTTGCGTTAGTCTCAAGGGCGATCACCCTGATGCCCGCGGCGGCGGCCACCTGGGCCAGGAGTAGACCTATGGCACCGCATCCGATGATGACGATGGTATCGCCTAACCCGGCCCCCGACCGCTTGAGGGCGGTGACGGCTACAGCGAGCGGCTCGATGGTGGCGGCGTCGGCATCGGATATTTCATCGCCGACCGGCCAGGTGAACTGCGCGGGAGCCACGCAGAGCTCCGCGAAGAAGCCCTGAAGGTTGACGCCGACGCTTTTCTTGTTTGGGCAGATATTGCCCCTGCCGCTCAGGCAGAACTCGCAGGTTCCGCAGATATAATTGGGTTCTACAACGACACGGTCGCCGACCTTAAGCTTCGTCACTCCCTCGCCGAGGGCCTCTACCCGGCCGACTATCTCGTGCCCGAGTATGTGAGGGAAGGAGGCTACCGCCCTGTGGCCCATGTACAGGGAAACGTCGGACCCGCATATCCCGGCGAAAACGGGGCGGATGAGCACCTCGCCTGGAGCCGCGACCGGAGCCTTGGTCTCGCCTATGCCTATTTTTTGTACCGCGTGCAGAATTGCCGTCTTCATGTTGTCCTCCAGATGTTTATACTCGTCGTTATGAGAATTGGATCAGGCTATCGCGGATGGGCCGCGAGATAGGCCTTGGCCGATTGCAGGCAGCGGCGGGCATGTCCTTCGTAGCCATGTATTTCCACTTTGATGTAATTCGGAAGCTCAATGGAGTAGACCTGTTCCGGCATCTTGTTGACTATGCTCGCCAGGTCTATCCCTCCCTCGCCGGGATAGCGGCGAGCGGAGCGGGCTATGTGGATGAGGCCGTCCTTGCTCGGGGGAATCGCCGCCGGGCCGTCGCAGAGATGGACGAAGCCGAAGCGCTCCTTGGGTAGCGCGCCGAGATCTTGAAGGCTACTCCGCGAGCAGTGGAAGTGCAGCGTGTCGATGAGGAGGCGCGCGTTGTCGGCCCCCGCGTCATCGAGGAAGGACAAGGCTTCGGCGAGGTTTTTTACTTCCGAGAAGAGCATGAATTCGAGATTGACTTGAAGCCCAAACGGACGAGCCAGCTCGCAGACTTGGCGGAATCGTTCAAGGGCCAATGCTCGCTTTGGAGTCCAGACGCTGGATATGACGTTTTTGCAGCCCAGTTCGGCGGCGGTCTCGAAGGCCGGAAGGTATTTCCGGGGGTCCGTCACTTCGTTGATCCTCGCGAGCTCGATGTCGTGCAGGCCGACGCCGGTTTCCGCCAGTGCCGCCTGGGTCTTCCGGAAGAGTTCCTTGTTCACCGCGAGATCGTAGTTGGGCTCGTTGGGCAGGCCCATATATATAGTACGGAAGCTTACAAAATCGTATCCCGCCTTAGCCGCTATACGCGTCAATTCGGGAGGAGGACAATTGAGCAAGGTCAGTTGCGCCAATGAAAATTGCATCGCCATCATTACCCCCTTATTCCGTAGCTCATCGGGTATTGGCGGTACCACCCATGAAGGTTGACAGCCACGAGAGAATGGGGCCGCCACCGAGAAATCCGCATGCGGGCGAGACTCCTCGGCGCGCTCACGTTTCTATAGCGTCTCTGTCCCGTAGAACTCCCCGAAAAGCTCCTGTTCGGAGGGCCGATCGGCGGGAATGGGACGGCTCACCCAGGTGACGTTCATATAGTGTTTAAGGTTGATGTTCTCGGTCGTTATGTTGCCGCCCCAGGTGCCGCACCCCAAGGAAGAGGTCATGGGCATGCCGTTATCGAAGGCGCCGGCGTTGGCCTTTGACTGTGGCTGACGCACCATAATACGGCTCACCGGGGCCATCATCGCGAGGCGGTGGATGTGATCGTCGTTGTGTGAATAGATGCCGCAGGAATGGCCCTTGCCGCCGACATTGAATATACCTTCTACCATCTTCAAGGCCTGGTCGAAACCGGAGTACTTGAAAATAGACAGTACTACACAGAGCTTCTCGCTCGAAAACGGGTACTGCTTGCCGATGTTTGACTCCGGCACGATGATGAATTTCCTGTCGGCCGCGATCTCGAAGCCGGCCCTCGCGGCGATGCGCTGGGCGGAGATGGCGATGGTGTCCGAGGTACGGTGTCCCTCGGCGTCCCATAGAACCGCCTGGAGCTTGGCCTTCTGCTCGGGCGTAACCAGGTAGCCACCTTCCTTCTGGAGCCCGGCGAGGAAGGCATCATATATGGAAGCTTCAACAATGAGGTTGCCGTCAGCGGAACAGCCGGAGCCAAAATCAGAGGTCTTGCTGATGCGGGTGTTCTGGGCTGCCTGTTCGATGTCGGTGGTCTCATCGAACACCATAGTCGAATTACCGGCGCCGACGCCCAGGGAGGGAACGCCGCTGGAATAGGCGGCCTTGACCATGTCGCGTCCGCCGGTCGCCTGAACAAGGTCGCAGATGGACATGAGGTACTGCGAGATGGGGATGCTAGGCTTGTCGACGCACTGGAACACATCGGGATTGACGCCTTCGCGCTTCAGCGTCTCGCGCATCACGCGGACCATCTCCAGCGTTGTGTTCTTGCTGCGGGGATGAGGTGAGAATATCACGGCATTCTTGCACTTGAAGGCGTACAGGCCGACGCCTGGGGGCGTAAGCTCGGGGTTGGTAGTCGGTATGAGCGATGTAATGACGCCGACTGGCTTGGCATACTTCACTATGCCCTTGACTGGATCATCTTCAATTATGCCGACGCTCTTCTGGCGGAGGAGGTCTCGGAGGATACCCTGAACCTTGAAGCGTTTGCCCACGCGGTTTTCGGCGTCACCTATGCCGCTCTCATCGACGCCCATGCGCGCGATACGCTCGAAGGTCTTCGCGTTCGAGGTAGCCCACGCAAGGGCGCGGCACAGGCGGTCCACACGGGCCTGGTCGAAGTCGGCGATATCGTTGAAAGCAACCCGGGCCTTCTTCATGAGCTCGTCGGCATATGCCTTCTCTTCGGGGGTGATTGATCGTGTTGCCATATTCACTCTCTCCTTTCGCCCTGAGGCGATTGTATTGACTATCAAAGCATGAGTTTCCTGGGCCCGACGTATCCGAGCATCCGGGACACCTGGTTGGCCAGCCTCACGAGCTGGGGCTGGAGGTCCGCCACGGATTGATCGGTAAATCGCATGCCAGGACCGGCGACATTGATGGCCGCCACGACCTTGCCCGTATTGTCGAAGACAGGGGCCGCCGCGCCGATAACGTCCTCGAAGCGCTCTCCGTGACTCGTGGCGAAGCCCTGTGCCCGTATATCTTTCAATTCTTTGAGTATGTCTTCTCTGGAGGTAACGGTTGCGGAGGTCATCTTCTCGAGCGGCCTGGAAAGCACCCGCTCAACATCCTCGGGCGGCATGAAGGCCAACAGAGCCTTGCCCGACGAGCCCGCATGGAGCGGCATGTGCTCGCCGATGCGAACAACCACCCGAAGCCGCTCGGAACTCTCTATGCAGTCGGCGCAGACGCGCACATCGCCCGCGAGGATATAGAGACTGACGGTCTCATTAGTCAGTCCGTAGAGTTCCTCGAGCATAGGCCTGGCGCTGCCGCGGATGTCGAGCGTGGCGGTATACACCATGTTGTAGGCCATCACCTTTGGCCCCATACGATAGAGCCGGGAACTAGCATCCTGGCTGAGAAATCCCAGCGTACTCAACGAGGCCAACATCCGCCCGGCAGTGCTGACGGACATATCTATCTGCCTCGCTATCTCCCGTACTCCAAGTTGCGGATTTTCGATAGTGAAGCAATCGAGAATCGCGACCGCACGAGAGAGACTCTGCATTTCCCCAGTTGCCATTGAATCCACCTTTTGTCCCATTCATCAAGACGCTGTCCTGTATAATAACACAGATACAGAGCGTGTCAAGCGTGGATCGAGAAGCTGGAAGCCTTTCTATGTACCGTTTGGTCGGGAACGCGAGCGATTTGTATATTGACCAAATCGAAGCGGCGATGTATTGATTGATAGAAACTTAAGATCACAACACGGAGGCTCCGCAATGAAAAAAATCCTTGTCCTGCATGGATCAAGCTTGAACTGGCTGGGAAAGAGGGAGCCCCATATATATGGCCATTTTACTCTGGATGATGTAGACCAGGCTCTCAAGGAGCTGGCTGAGGGACTCGATATAGAGCTGAAGATCTTTCAGACGAATTGGGAAGGCCAGATAGTCGATTGGATCCAACAGGAATCAGGCTGGGCTCAGGGTATACTCATAAACCCCGGCGCATTCACGCATTACTGCTATTCGCTCCGGGATGCCATCGCATCGGTGAACCTTCCCGCCGTAGAGGTGCACTGCACTAACGTCCACGCCCGCGAGGCCTTCAGGCACGAGTCGGTGATAGTGCCCGTGTGCGTCGGTCAGATAGCGGGATTCGGCTTGAACAGCTACCTTCTGGGGCTCAGGGCCCTGAATCATTACATCGACGCGCAGATAGACTGAACCACGAAGGCATCCATCCGCCAGTTGCAACAAGAATCAAGTTACTTTCAATAGTAACTTGATTCTTTTTTTGGGGCATGCTACGGTCTGCCCATGGCTACCAACAAACAGGTACCAACTCCTCTCCTTCGCGGCGATTCGCCCGCAAACTTCTCCTTTTACTCTTATTTTAGCTACAAAGCATAGGGCTCCTTCACGGCGCGGCCGGGTGGGTGAGCCCGTAAAGCCGCCGGCCGCCCCGGCGGATAGCTGTTCCCATCCGCCAGGCGCCGTCCGGCGCGCCGTCAGCGTTCCAGAGACCGCCTAGCGGTTTCCAAGCGCAATGACGGCGGCTTCGATACGGTCGAGAGCCAGGTCGATAGCGGCATCGGACGCCGCGAACGACATGCGGACACAGGCATCGTCGCCGAATGCGGAGCCGGGCACCAGAGCGACGCCCGTTTCCTCCAAGAGGTACAGGCAGAAATCATCGGAAGATTCGAGGCGCACGCCGCGCCATTCAGCGCCATAGAGCGCCGACACGTCCGGAAACAGGTAGAACGCGCCGTCTGGCGCGCTGACCTTGAGCCCAGGCATGGCGGCGAGCCTGGTAAAGGCCCGGTCGCGGCGGACTCTGAACGCGGCGGCCATCGCGGCGACTGGCGCCTGGTCGCCGTCCAAGGCGGCTATACCGGCACGTTGGGTGATCGACGACGCGCAGGTGGTCGTCTGGCCTTGGATGGCCACGCAGGCGTCAACCACGGCCTTGGGGCCGGCTAGGAAACCGAGCCGCCAGCCCGTCATGGCATGCGACTTGGACAGGCCGCCCACGACGATGACGCGGTCGGCTATGCTCGGGAGCGAGGCGGGGCTGGGCACCTCCGGCACGTAGCGGATGCGCTCGTAGACTTCGTCGGAGAGTATCCAGACGTCCGGGAAGCGGACCAGAACGGAAGCGAGCGCGTCGAGCTCGGCGCGGGTATAGACGGCGCCGGTAGGGTTGGACGGCGTGCAGAGAATGAGCACGCGGGTGCGCGGCGAGAGCGCCGCGGCTAGCCGCTCGAGACGGAGTTTGTAGCCGTCGGCCGCGGTAGTCGGCTCGAAGACGGGAATCGCTCCGGCGAGCTTTGCCATTTCGGCGTAGGACAGCCAGGCGGGCGTGGGGATGAGCACCTCGTCGCCGGGACCGGCCAGCGCGAGGAGCGCATTGGACAGGGCGCTCTTGGCGCCGCAGGATATGAGGATATTCGCGACAGGGTACGAGAGGCCAGAATCGCGCAGGAGCTTGCGGGAAACCGCCTCGCGAAGGGCAACTTCGCCCGCGACCGGCGTATACCGGTCGGCGCCTTCGGCAATGGCGCGGGCGGCCGCCTCGCGGACATGGGCCGGCGGATGGAAATCGGGTTCGCCGACGGTAAGGTCGACGATGTCGCGGCCCGCGGCCGACAGCTCGCGGGCACGTTGGTTCATGGCGATGGTGCGGGACGGCTCGATGCCGGCCGCCCTCGACGACAGGGCGCTCATGGCTGTATCCTTCCTGGCGGATCCGCGGATCGGTCCGCTCGGATTGTGTATACGCCCGGGAACGCGGATTGTGCAAGGGTCGGAGACCGAAAGATCCGGCGGAAGGTTGCTAACATATGAAGAATTTGAAACTGACGGGCCAGAAAACCGACGGCAAAAAAACCATCGTGACGGTGGGGGGGCTACGCATCGGCGAGGGGCTACTCGTCATAGCCGGCCCCTGCGCTGTGGAATCTGAAGACCAGCTCATCCGTACCGCGGTGGCGGTCAAGGAAGCGGGGGCGAACATGCTCCGCGGCGGCGCGTTCAAGCCTCGCACCTCTCCGTACGCGTTCCAGGGCCTCGGCCTCAAGGGCCTCAAGATACTGGATAAGGCCAGGCGTGAGACCGGCCTACCCATAGTCACCGAGGTGATAGACACGCGCGACGTCAGCTGGGTTGGCGAGTACGCCGACGTGCTGCAGATAGGCGCGCGCAACATGCAGAACTTCTCCTTGCTGCGCGAGGCGGGCAAGTCGGGCAAGCCGATACTCCTCAAGCGCGGCATGTACTCCACCCTCGAAGAATGGCTCAACTGCGCCGAATACATACTCGCCGAAGGCAACCCCAACGTCATACTCTGCGAACGCGGCATCCGTAGCTTCGAAACGTATACGAGAAACACGCTGGACCTCTCCATAGTGCCAGCGGCAAAATCGCTAAGCCACCTGCCGGTGTTTGTCGATCCGTCGCACGGCACCGGCGTGCTGAGCCTCATAGAGCCCATGAGCCTGGCAGCGGTTGCCGCGGGGGCAGACGGGCTAGAGATCGAGGTGCACATAGACCCGAGCTCCGCGATGAGCGACAAGGACCAGCAACTATCGCCCGAGGCGTTCGGGCGCCTAATGCGCAAGATTGCCATAATGCGCAGGACGGTGGACGAACTGGCGTCGGAATCATTCCAGTGACGGGCGCCGGTAGTGGCGGGACCGCGAACAACGACGGCGATCTCATTGTCTCCGGAACGCGTTCAAGCTCGACGATACGTTTCGCGCCTGTTGCAGCCCTGACGACACTAGCCGACCCCGCGCGCACCGTCATCATCGCCGATGAAATTTCCATAAGCTTCGTGACACAGCAGTTCGACCGTGGGCGTATGGTCGTAGTAGCGCGAGGCGAGACCGCCAAGAATCTCGCGTCGCTGGACGATGTCTTCGCGCGCTTCCTGGAGCTCGGCGTAGGCCGCGATTGGACGGTGGTCGGCGTGGGCGGCGGCAGTGTGTCAGACCTGGCGGGCTTCGCCGCCTCCACCTGGCTACGCGGCGTTGATTTCGGCTTCGTGCCCACCACCCTGCTCGCCATGGTAGACGCCTCGGTAGGCGGCAAGAACGGCATCGACTATCGCGGCTACAAGAACCTCATCGGCTCCTTTTCGCAACCTCGCTTCGTGCTCGTCGATCCGGAACTCCTGTCCAGCCTGCCGGACTACGACCTGGCCTGCGGACTGGTGGAAGCCATCAAGCACGGCATCATCGAAGGCGACGACCACTTGTCTTCTATAGAACATGCCGTTTCCGGATCAGGGATTATAGACCGCGGCGCGCTCGCGCCGATAATCAGGCGCTCGATAGAGCTCAAGGCCGCGATCGCGACGGCGGACGAACACGAGAACGGCGACCGCAGGAAGCTAAACCTCGGACACACGATAGGCCACGGCGTGGAATCGGTCACAGGCCTAGCTCACGGCGCCAGCGTCGCGGCCGGCCTCGCGTCGGCCACTAGATTCGCTATGGAACATGGCGGCTTAAAACACGACGGAGCTGTCGCATTCTCGAACCGCGTCATCGCTCTACTGGACAGACTCGGCTTACCCACCTCGCTGGAACAGGCCCGCCGAGCTTCGAGTAAAACTAGTGAACAATCGCCGGCTACCTTCCGCGACGCCGTAGCCGACGCGATGGGCGCCGACAAGAAGCGCATCGGCGCCGATGTGCTATTCGCCCTGCCCCTAGCCGCAGGAAACGTAAATATTGAATCGGTAGCGCTACATGAGCTACGCGACTTTGTAAGGAGAGCTCCATGAATTCGACAGGCACTTTGTTCAGAGTGGAACTGTTCGGCGAGTCGCATGGGCCGGCGGTCGGCGCCATCGTCGACGGGGCGCCCGCCGGTCTTACACTGACGGCGGAAGATTTTGCCGACGATCTGGCGCGCAGGCGGGCCGGGGCCGCGGGGGCCCCGTCTGCCAGCACGGCGCCGCCGT
>CAZNCK010000007.1:37248-43093 GCA_964571545.1 uncultured Treponemataceae bacterium
AAGGCACGACGCCCCGCGTCGCGGCCGATGCGCCGGAGATCCTGTCCGGACTCTACGAAGGCCATACGACAGGCGCGCCTATCTGCATAGCCTTCAGGAACACCGACACGCGCTCTGGCGACTACTCCCTCTTCGCCGCCATGCCGCGCCCTGGCCATGCCGACTACACTTCGCGCATACGCTACGGCGGCTTCTCCGATCCGCGCGGCTCGGGGCATTTCTCCGGTCGCGTCACAGCGGGTCTCGTGGCCGCGGGCGTCATCGCCAAGAAGGTGCTGGCAGGCCTGTCATTCAGCACGACGATACTGGAAGTCGGCGGACGCAAGGATATAGAGGCCGCGGTACGCGAGGCCGCCTTAGACGGCGACTCGATAGGCGCTCTCGTGGAACTGCGCGTAGATGGCCTCCGCGCGGGACTCGGCGAACCGTTCTTCGGCGGGTTGGAGAGCCTCATAGCCCAGACCCTTTTCGCGGTGCCCGCGGTGCGCGGCGTGGAGTTCGGCGACGGTTTCGCCGCGGCCGCGATGCGGGGCAGCCGGCACAACGACCCCATCGTCGCCCCGGACGGAACAACGGCAAAAAACGGCGCGGGCGGCGTCAACGGCGGCATAACCAACGGCAACGAACTGGTCGTACGCGTCGCCGTGAAGCCCGCTTCATCGATACAGAAAACCCAGGAGACCTGGAATTTTGAAACAGGCGCCATGGGAGAACTCTCCGCGCCCGGAAGACATGACGCCTGCATAGCCCTCCGCGCCGCCGTGGCGCTGGAGGCCGCGCTGGCCGTCACGCTCGCCGATCTGGAACTCCAGGCCCGCGCTCGTGACGCTCGGAGCATCGGCATGGGGCAAAAAGCATTACCCCCTACAACAAACCAAGGAAGGAAATCCTAATGACACTCGAAGGGCTCAGACAGGATATCGACAGAATCGACGCGCGCATCCTCGCGTTGCTGGACGAGCGGCTTGAAAAAGGACTCCTCACCCGGCGTCACAAGACTGGCACTCTCGACCAGTCCCGCGAGGCCGAAGTGCTCGACCGCGTGGCCAAGCGCTCCAAGTGCCTGGCCGGTCGCGAATACACCGAGGCGCTGTACAGGCGAATCATGGCCGAGAGCAAGACGGCGCAGGATCGCGACCTCAAGTTGGTCGGCTTCCAGGGCATGCACGGCGCGTACAGCGACGCCGCGGCGCGCGAATGGAATCATGAAGCGGCGACCATACCCTTCCAGGAATTCTCGCAGGTCTTCGACGCTGTGCTCGCCGGTGACCTCGACTATGGCGTCGTACCGGTGGAGAACACTCTGGGCGGCATCGTTGGCCAGGTAAACTCCATATTGGTCACCACCGAGCTACGCGTCGTAGCGGCCATAGACATGCCCATACACCACTGCCTGCTCGCGGCCCCAGGAACCGACCATCGCGACATACGCACGGCCTACTCGCACGGCCAGGCGCTCTCCCAGTGCCGCCGTTTCCTGGAACGCAACAAGCTGGACGGCGTGGTATGGTTCGACACCGCGGGGGCCGCCCGCATGGTATCCGAGGACCGCCCCAAGGGAGCCGCCGCTATAGCCAGCCGCTTCGCCGCTGAACTGTACGGCCTCGATATAATAAAGGAAGGCATCCAGGACTCCGCCGCCAACCGGACCAGGTTCTTCGTGCTCTCCAAAGGAGCCAACGGCGTCGGCGGCAACAAGTGCTCCGCGGTGTTCTTCACAAACGACAAGGCCGGAGCCCTGTTCAGCGTGCTTGAAGTGTTCGCCAAGGCCGGTATCAACCTGACGCGCATAGAATCGGTACCCGACGAGCCGGGCGACTACGCCATCTTCATAGACTTCGACGGCTCCGACCAGGATCCCCGCAT
Organism: uncultured Treponemataceae bacterium; assembly: GCA_964571545.1. Lineage (GTDB taxonomy): Bacteria > Spirochaetota > Spirochaetia > Treponematales > UBA12059 > SZUA-370. Next base: position 39,115 of record CAZNCK010000007.1, read on the forward strand.
CGCAGGCGCCATTGAAGCCGCCCGGGCGCAGGTCAGGGACTTCCGGATGCTCGGCTGCTATGATGAGAGGAAACTATAACAATGAAAATTGCCATACTAGGCGCCGGCAAGATGGGCGCATGGCTTGCCAAGGCGCTTGCAGGCACCTACGACCTTGCCGCCTTCGACCCTGACAAAGCAAGGCTAAAAACCAGCGTAGCGGCAATCGGCGCACACCCGCTCGATTCGCTGGCTGAACTTCAAATATTCGCGCCGGAACTGCTCGTCAATTGCGTGCCGCTGGGCATGACAGTGGAAGCCTTCGATTCGGTCCTGCCCCACCTGCCCGCCGACTGCATGCTGTCGGACATCGCGTCGGTCAAGACGGGCCTCGCCGACTATTATGCCGCGGCCGGCAGACCCTTCGTTTCAACCCACCCTATGTTCGGCCCGACCTACGCCGACGAATCGAACCTGCATGAGCAGAACGCCATCGTCATAACCGAGTCCTGCGAAGCCGGCAAGGAATTCTGGCGGCGGCTCTATGAAAAATTCGCCATCAGGGTCTTCGAGGACAGCTTCGACGGCCACGACCGCACCGTCGCCTACTCGCTGGCCACGCCCTTCGCCTCGACTATGGTGTTCGCCGCCTGCATGAAACAACTGGACGCGCCGGGCACCAACTTCCGCAAGCACCTCGACATAGCCCACGGCCTCCTGGCCGAGGACGACAGACTGCTGGCGGAGATCATGTTCAACCCTCACACCATACGGCGGCTTGAACTGATCAACTCCCAGCTGTCCTACCTCACGCACATCATCAAGGACCGCGACCACGAGGAGATGGCCAAGTTCCTCGGAAAGCTGCGGGACAACATCGGGGAAGCTCCATGATACCCTGCGCCTTCTGCAAAATCCTGAGCGGTGATTTCGACGCCCTGATCATCAGGCGCGGCGGATTGACCACGGCCTTCATGGACAGGAACCCGGTCGCGCCGGGCCATGTACTCGTCGTGCCCAACAAGCACTTCGAGTGCATGGACGACGCAGAAGGCAGCTATCTGGAAGAACTCGCCAGTACATCCCGTGAAATCGGCCTGCTTCAGAAAGAGAAGCTCGGAGCGACCGGCTACAATGTCCTCGTGGCCAATGGCCGCTCGGCCCAGCAATCGGTCTTTCACCTGCACTTCCATGTCATACCGAGGTTCGACGACGACTCCATCGACCTCTGGTTCGACCGCAAGCGCCTTGATTACCCCTTCCACGATGTGGAAGCCGCCTTCAGGAAACTCCTGTACTGATACCATCGAGCATATCGAAGAATTCCGGCCAGCTCTTGCTTACGCACTCGGCCCCGTCCACCAGAACGGGGCCGGCCCCGGACAGGGCCGCGACGGCGGCCGCCATGGCGATGCGGTGGTCGCCGCGCGACGACACGGTACCCGCGCTCAGGCGCGGCAAATCCGGCCCGCCGGGAGCTGCCCCGCCGCCCAGGCCATGCACCGTCATCAGGTCGCCATCCACGTCCACCCTGAGCCCCAGCTTGCCGAATTCCTCTGACAGGGCAGCGGCCCGGTCGCTCTCCTTGGCTCGCAGCCTCGAGGCTCCACGGAGTTCGGTCACGCCGGCGCAGCGGGAGCCCAGCGCGACCAGCGGCGGGAACAGGTCAGGGCAGTCGGTCGCGTCAAAGGAAAAACTACGGAGAGGCGCGGCCGACACGCGGTAACCGCCAGGCACGCCCTCCACTCGGGCTCCGGCAAGCTTCAGCGCGTCGATGACAGCGCGGTCCGGCTGCGAAGAACCAGCCTGCAGCCCGACGACTTCGAGCCCCTGCGCGCCTGAAGCGATCGCCCCGGCGACCAGCAGGAACGCCGCCCCGCTCCAGTCACCCTCGACTTCGTACATGGTCGGCCCGTACGGTACGCCACGTACAGAAAACTCGCTGAAAGACGAATCGCGCACCGCATCGGCGCCGAATGAGCGCATGATGTCCAGCGTCAGATCCACATAGCCGCGGCTCGCGAGCCGCTCTACGGTTACCACAGAATCCCCGCCTGCCATCGGCAAGGCGAGCAGCAGGCCCGTGATGAACTGCGAACTCTCGGAACCGTCCACGGTGACGCGGCCGGCATGCAGCGGACCACGCACCCGCACGGGCTGCAGGCCGCCGTTGGTCGAACACCGGACGCCGAGAGCCGAGAGCGGCGCTTCCACCATCCCGACCGGCCGAAGAGCCAGCGAGCCTTCGCCACGCAATTCCACCTCGACCGGAGACAGCGAAGCGATGGCCGAGAACATGCGCAGGCACAGCCCCGATTCACCGCATGACGCGACGATAGTGCCAGAACCGGAGCCGAAAAGCCCGCCCCGTACGACCACCCGGTCATCGAGACGCTCCACCGAAGCACCGAGAGCCGTAGTCACGCGCATCGCCGCAAGAGAATCGGCGCACCAGGTAGGATTGGTTATCGTCGACACGCCCGGAGCCATCGCGGCGCAGGCAAGCGCCCGCTGCATGGCGCTCTTCGAAGCCGGAGCCTTGATCCTGCCGCCTACGGCGGATGGCTCAACGCAGCGAATCACGTATCACCTTGGCCACCATCTTTACCCGCATGCCGTCGGTGTTAAGTTCAATATCCGCGCATTCCTTGTACCAGGGTTTGCGGCGCTCGTACAGAAAACGTATCTTGCCCGCGGCGTCTTCAACGAGCAACGGCCTGGAACCGCCGACCGAGCGCTCCGCCAGGATTCCAAGATCGACCTTTATCCATACGACCCTGAAACGCTCGCTAAGCAACGCTCGGTTCTCGGGCAACTCTATACTGCCGCCGCCGGTGGCCAGCACAACAGAACCGCCGTCCGCGACGCGAATCAACGCGGCCCGTTCGCGCGCCCTGAAGCCGGCCTCGCCCTCGTCAGCGAAAATGTCGGGAATAGACCTGCCGGCATCGATGGCGATAGCCTCGTCGAGATCGACGAAGGGCAACCCTTCGAGTTCTGCCAGAATCGCGCCGACGCTCGTCTTGCCCGAGGCGGGCATACCGATAAGCGCAATTCTGCGCGCTTGGGAATCGTGTATCTCCATGCCGCATCTTACCCGCCGGCGACATTTCGGTCAACGCGATATCCCTCCAACATCAGCCTCACGGCATGTACACCTCGTCAATATTTACGGCCCCGAGCGACGCGCCTTTTGTAGGAACAATGTGCCAATCCGACCCCGCACCTGTGTCGACCGAAGCCGAAACGCGACAGATGCTCCGCGTGCTCGTCGTGCCGGTAGACCGCGCGCAATCCTCCGGACGCGGCGGATCCGATGCCATCCAGACTCCCGCGGCGACGAGAGCCGCAACCCGGTCTCGCAGAACGGCCGTCCCGAATCCGCCATAGCTCGTGTCGGATTCAGCTGTTCGCTCGCTGTATAGAACGGCATCGAGGATGGCCCCCCTGGGAGAGGCGCACAGCGACAACGCGCCGTTCTTACCGGACAGCGCCCCGTCTCCGCCCTGGTACCACAAATCCCAGGCCGCGGCATTCGCATCTATCCCGCCGGAGACTGATTTGTCGTCAACCTCGTCGATTTCAGCATCCAGCCCCTGCGGCTTCAGATGCAGGATGATATAATCCCCCGTCTCCACCGACAGCGCCGGGAACAGGTAGCGGATTTCGAAATCATCGGGCGAACCGACGAAAAACGCCAGACCCGCGCAATCGCCGCCTTCCACAACGAACAGCTCCAGCGCGTCAGGGTGCGTCGAGGTACCCTCCGTTATCAACTCGTTTATAACGAGGCGCGGCGGATCGGGGTTGAACCCCCAGTACGGCAGCACGAAGCTGGACAGATTGCCGGCCGCATCTGAGACTATCCCGGACACCGCGTAGGCAGCCCCCGGCGACTGCCCGCCGTCCAGCGTCACGATGACGCTCCGGCCATCCTCACCTACCCGCGTCGCCGCTATCCCAGGCCCCGGCGTCGAAGCAAACCCCGGCACGGCCGCCT
>CAZNCK010000007.1:43103-45518 GCA_964571545.1 uncultured Treponemataceae bacterium
TCTATCTCCTCGTCAAACACAATAACGACCTCGGCGCCGCCGGCCGGCCCCCATGACGCCACTGCCGGCGGCCGCAGGTCACCCGCCGCAAACACCGCGGCGACAGGCTCCGGCACACACGCCGCCGTGAACCCTATAACCGCAAACACAGCAGCCAGCGCCAGGCATCGACAAAACCATTTCTCCATCGTTCCTCCCCACACGGCTAACGCGAGTGTCGCCATCACAACAGACACGCGGCAGGAAGCACCGGCGCTTTCACGGCGCAGACTAGAGTCGCCCTTTACAAGCTTTAAAGCCCGTGGTAAAGTCAATTACTTTCTTACTGAAAGTAATATGAATCGATACAGATATACAGGGAGTCGCAGCATGAACGCAAGCGAGCGCGCGGAGTCTGAATCCTTCGCGAAGGAGATCAGGAAGCTGGCCATCGAGATGATAGGCGAGCTCGGAATCGGGCACATCGGCGGCGCGATGTCCATAGTCGAAGTCCTGGCCGTACTGTACGGCAGGCACCTCAAGTCGGACCCTAAAAACCCGCGCGCCGCGGACCGCGACAGGCTCGTGCTCTCCAAGGGACACGCCGGCCCCGCCTTGTATGCGGTGCTCGCGGCCAAGGGCTTCTTCCCCAAATCGTGGCTTTCAACGCTTAACAAGGGCGGCACCAATCTGCCCAGCCACTGCGACCGCAACAAGACCCCCGGCATAGACATGACCACCGGCTCCCTCGGCCAGGGCCTGTCCGCTGCCTGCGGCATAGCCACGGCGCTCCGCATAGACGGCAATCACGCCACCGTCTTCGCCATCATAGGCGACGGCGAGAGCAACGAAGGCCAGAACTGGGAAGCCGCCATGTTCGCCGCCCACAATAAACTCTCTAGCATCATAGCCTTCACAGACTACAACAAGGCCCAGATCGACGGCACCACCGACGAGATACTCGGCCTCGGCAGCCTCGCCTCCAAGTGGGCCGCCTTCGGCTGGAACTCCGTCGAGATCGACGGCCACGACGTAGGCGCCATAGACGTCGCCATCACGGCAGCCAAGGCCGTCACGGACAAGCCGTCAATGATCGTCCTCAACACCGTCAAGGGCAAGGGTTGCAGCTTCTGCGAAGGACAGGTCGGAAGCCACAACATGCCGGTAACCAAGGAAATGGCCGCCGAGGCCATAGCCAAGCTCGGCGCCTGAGTCCAGCGCCCCCAAGGAATGCATACTATGGAAGCAACCAAAGAAATGCGCGCCGTCTACGCGGAGACGCTCGTGCGCCTCGGCGCCGCCGACAAGAACATCGTCGTACTCGAGGCCGACCTCATGAAGGCCACCGGCACCGGCACCTTCGCCAAGGCCTATCCCGGCCGCGCCATCAACGCGGGCGTCGCCGAGGCCAACATGGTCGGCATCGCCGCCGGCATGTCCACAGAAGGCAAGATTCCCTTCGCCGCCACCTTCGCGTGCTTCGCGAGCCGCCGCGCCTACGACCAGTTCTTCGTCTCAGGCAACTACGCACGGCTCAACGTCAAGCTTGTTGGCACCGATCCCGGCGTCTGCGCCGCGTTCAACGGCGGCACTCACATGCCGTTCGAGGACCTCGCACTGATGCGCGCCATACCCGGCCTCGTCATCATAGAACCATCCGACCCCGTCTCGCTGGCCGGCCTCATTGAAAAAGCCGCCGCCTACGAAGGCTGCGTCTACATCCGCCTCCAGCGCAAGGCCGCCCCTGCACAGTACAAGGAAGGCGAGAGCTTCGAGTTCGGCAAGGCAAAGGTCCTGCGAGAAGGCGCCGATGCCGTCACCGTCGCCCTCGGCGCCCTCATGGTCGGGGAAGCCCTCAAGGCAGCCGATCTCCTGGCCGCGGAAGGCAAGAAGATCGCGGTCATCGATGCGCTGTCCCTCAAGCCCCTGGACGAGAAACTCATCCTGGAGTGGGCAAAGAAAACCGGCAAGCTCGTCACCTGCGAGAACCACCAGAAGCGCGGCGCCCTCGGGTCCGCCGTAGCCGAGGCCCTCGCCGAGTCCGGCACCGTGTGCAAGTTCGCCCGCGTCGGAGTGGACGATCAGTTCGGCGAAGTGGGCACCCAGGACTGGCTAGCCGACCACTTCAAGTTAACCGCCTCCCACATCGTCGCCGCGATAAAAAGCCTGTAACACACATTACAAACGAAGAGGATAAGAGGCAGGAAAGAGGAATCATGATGGAGCATCAAATATCTATCCCATCATCTCTTTCTTTTCTCTTATCCTCTTATTCTCTTAGTTCAATTTCCCTATCCCGTTCAAATTCCCTATTCTTAAGGAGTACCCATGAAACTCGCCATAGCTTCTGATCTTTCGGGCTTCCCCCTCGCCCGTGAAATCGTCAAGCACATCAAGGAAAACCACAAGGACATAGAGCTGGTCGACTTCGGCATC
>CAZNCK010000008.1:0-935 GCA_964571545.1 uncultured Treponemataceae bacterium
CGCCGCGCGCAGCCGCCTCGAACGCGGATGGGTCCCGGCAAAGCGCGAGCCGTCGTTCGAGAAAATCTCGGGAACTCGCGCGAGATCCGGAAGTCTTGGCATCCGGATCGGCAAGAGCGGCCGCGTAGCGCTTTGCGGCGTCTTCACGCCGCCCGTTGGCATACGCGATGTCCGCCAGCGCGGAATGCCTGTGCAACGATTCGCCATATAGGCGCTCCTCGCGAAGCAGGTAGGTTTCCGCGCCTGGAGCATCGCCGGAAGCCAGAAGGATGACTCCGATATTCCTGAGTACGCGGATGGAGTCGGGCTCTACCGCTTCGAGTCTGCGAAACCAGGCGAGCGCCTTCTTGGGGTCGCCCTGGGCATACGCATTAAGACCGAGACGTTCATAGAGGGCGGATAGAAAACGCGGCATGGCTATCCTCGGGGGAAAGGTGTAGTAGATCGCGAGCGGCCGGACACGTAAAGCGTCGGCCGCTCGTGGGATTAAACGAGCTTACATGAAGAGCGACATGACGAACACGGCAATGAAGGCGACAACGCCCTCGACGGCCGTGGCGGAGCTGTAGGCCTTGTACGCGGTTGCGACGGGCATATTTGAGAACTGCGATACGACCCAGAAATACGAATCGTTGGCATGCGACACCACCATTGAGCCGGCGCCGATTGCTATGACCGTGAGCGCGGGATCCAGTCCGAGCGTCGCGAGCATCGGAGCGAGGATGCTGGCGGTCGTGACGATAGCCACCGTGGACGAGCCCTGCGCCGTCTTGAGGGCGGCGGAGATGAGGAACGGCAACAGCATGCCGATAGGCAGGCCCGCCATGTTCATCTTTATAAAATCGACGATCGGGCTACCCTTGATGATCATGCCGAAGGAACCGCCGGCCGCGGTGATGACCCCTCTGGCGTTCAAGACCGTCTTGAGCCGACTC
>CAZNCK010000008.1:945-24287 GCA_964571545.1 uncultured Treponemataceae bacterium
CCAGGATGATGGCCGAGTCCTTGATCCCCTGCCTCATCCAGCCATTGACTGCTTCTCCGAGGTTATCCTTTCTGACGAGGAGCAGAGAAGCAAGAACGCCGAGCAACAGAGCCGTGACCGGGTCACCGATGAACGAGAGGAAAACCTGAAGACCAGCGCCGCCGAAGGGCTTGGACGGGAATTCGGCTACTGATTTGAGCAGTATGAGAACGATGGGTAGCAGTATCGGAATAAACGACAGGAACGTGCTCGGGAGCTTGCCGAACTTCTTGACGATGTCTGAGTACGACTCGTGGACATCGGAGTCGATCTGGTATTTCTTGGCTACTTTGGTAGCCCAGAGAAGACCGGCAAGCGAGGCGGGAACGGCGGCGATAAGGCCAAGCAGTATCACCTTGCCGAGATCCGCGCTGAGTGCGGCGGCGGCGGCGATGGGGCCTGGGGTCGGTGGAACCATGGTATGCGTGGCGTACAGGCCGGTAGCCAAAGCGACGGCCATGACTGACATCGAGGTGCCGGATTCCTTGGCCAGCGCCTTGTTGAGCGGGGTCAGAATGACGTAACCGGAATCGCAGAACACGGGAATTGAAACCACGTAGCCCGCGATGTTCATCGCCAGCGGGGCGCGTTTCTTGCCTACGAGCTTGAGTATTGCCTGCGTCATGGCGAGCGCAGCGCCTGTTTTCTCAAGGATGGTACCCATGATGGTACCGGCGACAATGACGATGCCGATACTTGTCAGAGTGCTTCCAAAACCGTTCTTGATGCCCTTGACGACCTCGAGTGCCGGCATGCCTATCGCAAGACCGTACGCAAACGAAATACCGATCAGTACCATGAACGCGTTCACCTTCATTTTTCCGGTGAGCACGATGATTAATACGACCGATGCCAGGAGCAGAAAAATCGCCATACCGCCTGATACCATACGATACCTCCGTAACTGTTGATATTACCAGCATAAACCCGATTTTGCGGCTGGCACATGGAGCCATTGTCGTGTTTCATAGGCTTTGATTGTGCACGGTGCACAGTTAGGGCTAGAAGTTCACGCGCTACTGGCGCGCCGTGAGTCTGAACCCTGCAGTTGCGCGTACCGTATCAGGAGGCGCATAAAATCGAGGGCCATGGGGTCGCGCCGGGGATCGCGCCCGAGGAGGCGGGCGACTCTGTCCATCCTTGCCGAGAGCGTATTACGGTGCACCCCGAGTCTCGCGGCCGCCTCCTTGCCGTTGAGGGCGCAATCCGCAAGCGCTTCTATGGAGGATCCGAGCTCGCCTATGAGCCCCGCGGGAAAGAGGCTCAACGATGAGCCGAGGGCCGCGAACAATTCGCTCCGAGGTATCCTGCTGGACATGAACTCGAGCAGGTGGTCGAAAAGGAACAGGGGTTCGGAACCGGGGTCGGGAAAACGCTCCGAAAGCCAGAGCGCCTGCCGGTATGCTCCTCGATACATGCCCAGGTCGGTCTGAAAGGCCCCTATCCACGCGGCAACCGGAATTGGGCTCCTGATAGATGCACGGGCTACCTTGAGGTACTCCCTGATTCCGGCCTCAAAGCGTTCTATGAATCCTTCACCGCCGAAGCATACCGATTTAAACACGAGAATCGTGCCCTCAGACGTGAGGAACGACATGTCTTGCGGGCCGTGAGCGCCTTTCTTCTTGACAGCGGCAAGCGCGTCGGCCGGATCGAGGTCCGCGGGCGGGGCGATAATGACCGGCGCCCTGGGCACGCAGGGATCGTAGCCCAGCTTGCGCGAGAGGGCTTCCATGGTCAAACGCGGCGCGTCGTCGTCGTAGAGGAGCAGATTCTGAAGCAAATTCTTGCTGTCCTGCCGCTTCAGGGCCTTCTCTTTCCACGCTTCAAGTTCGATCATCGACTCGACGCTAGTCTTAATCGCATAGGCCAGAGCGGCTACCGCGTCGGGATTGCCGGTTACGCCTACGACGCCCACGGTCTCAGATTTGTAGACTATGGGCAGGTTGACGCCGGGCCTCACTCCCGGCGTCAGTTGCGGCCCGTCGTCGACCCGTTCAACCGAGGCGCCGCTCGATATCAGTCGCCGAGCCGCATCATGGTAACTGCCGACGCGCGAGGCGTCGCGACTCGCGATGATGACGCCTTCGCGGTCCATGATGTTGATATTGTATTCAAGGTGTTCGCCGAGGCGAGCAATGAACGCCGCGGCATCGGCCGCGTTCAGCGAGGCTTCACGCATTAAGGCAGTATAGCAGACTTGATCATGGTCCGCGTTGACTATCGTCATGCATGGTGAAAAAGCGCGGAGCCGTCGGCGCCGCGCCTGCTGTTCATATCGCCGGCCAGCGCTGCAGCAAGAAACGCTCCGCTTCGACATTCCAGAGCCCGCCATGCGCGGCGCACAGCGCATCCAGTTCCGCGAATCGCGGGTCCAATGCGCCAAGCTTGCCGAAGTCGGCGATCGCCGTCAGCGGCATGGAGAGTCCCGTATAGATGAGCTTCTTGCCGGCTGGCTTGTCCGGCAGATGCAGAGTAGCCTCCGCCGCGCTGTCCAGCCCGCCTACATGTGTGACCATAACGGCAGGATTCAGTTCTCCGCGTTCGGCCATCCGGAGCGCCTCGCGCATGTCGTCGGTATTGCCTCCGCTCGTGCCCATCACGTGGGTGGAGGCGTAGTGCACGTCATAGAAGTTGATGCGCGCCGAGAGGCCGGTATCCGTGGGGCCGGCGAAGAAGTTAAGGCAACCGTCGCGACCCAGGATTTTTCCGCCCTGTTCAACGACAGGCGCCGAGGGTGCGAATACGAACACGTCGTCAAAGCCCGAGCCGCCGCTTAGGTCCATGAGGCCGGCGACCGGATCCGGCATCGCGCCTGTATTGACGAAACGGAGATCGGCGCCGACCTTCGTGGCCTCGGCGGCGGGGAACAGCAAGCGGGCGCGCTCCAGACGCGCCTCGTCGATGTCGGCGACGACGAGCAGGCTCGGTGCGCGGCCGCCGTGCAGCGCGTAGTCTACGGCTCCGAGCCCCATAGGGCCGGCTCCGGCCAGGATCGCCATCCGGCCGCCTTGTACGACGCCCATGCTGTGTTCGTAGCTGCCGGCCTTGGTATGGTAACTGGCGTGGAAGGCGCCTATGATGCACGACATGGGCTCGGCAAGTGATGCCTGGAAAAACGCGTCGCCCGCGTAGTCAAGCAGGCAGTCCAGCTCCATCACCTCGTGCGGCATGATGGCGTAGGTGGCCGCCCCGCCGCACCAGCGATAAGAATATCCGGGAGAGTCCATGCTGCCCTTGTAGTTCAGCGCTGGCTGTATGGCGAATTTTGCCCCGGGAGCGTATCGCCCTTTCCACGTTTCGCCGACCTGCACTATGACGCCGGACATCTCGTGGCCCACTATCACCGGATGCTCGGCTATGTCCTTAGGGACGCGCTTGTGGTCTGTCCCGAGCGATGCCGCTTTATACGTGGACATACATATCGAATCCGACACGACGCGCACCAGGATTTCGTCGGCGCTGATTTCGGGCAGTTCGAATTCCTCGAGTCGAAGGTCATGCTTTCCGTAGAGCCGTACTGCTTGTGTCTTCATTGTAAACTTCCTTATAGGATTTCATACCTGACCAACGATTCGTACTCAGAGAGCGACGACGGGTCAAGAGCCTGCGAGCCCGCCGTAGCGACGGCGGCGGTACCCGCGGCAATGGCAGGCCTGACGAGGCGTTCGAGGCTGTCTCCGCGCTGGAGGCCGAGACACAGCGCCGCGACGACGGAGTCTCCCGCGCCTACGGTGCTCAGCGCCCGTACGGGAATGCCGTGCGCCCGTATCGCCTGAGCGCCGTCGGCGAACAGCGCGCCGTCAGCCCCCAGCGACACGACAACAATGGACGCGCCGTGCGCGATCAGTCCGCGTGCGGCCGCTACGACCGCCGATACATCCACGACGCCGCCGACCGAGAGAGAGGTTCCAACGAGGCGCTCGAGTTCGTCCAGGTTGGGCTTGACTATGGTCGGTCCAGCGGCGGAGCCGAGTCTGAGCGCTTCACCGTCGGCATCGAGCACGGAAGCCGCGCCTATGGCGCGGGCGCGGGCGATCCAAGATGCGTAGATGCCCGGATCGACGCCCGGACAGACGCTACCCGAGAACACGAGTACATCATCGGGGCCCGCGCCTGCGAACAGTTCGTCTTCAAGGCGCCGAACTTCGGTAGAGTCGACGCGAGGCCCGCTTTCGTTCACATCGGTATGCGTTCCTAAAACAGGGTCTACAATCTTCAGGTTAGTCCGGGTCTCGCCTTCCACCTCCACGAAACGATGAGGTATGTCCTGCTCATCGAGGTAGGAGCGGATGAAGCGTCCGGCAGCACCGCCGAGGAAGCCGTACGCTATACTCTGGCCGCCAAGCCCGCGGATGGCCTTGGACACGTTTATGCCCTTGCCGCCGGCGTCCAGGCGAGAAGAAGAGACGCGATTGACGGCATCGATTGAAAAACGCTCTATGGTCGCGGTTCGGTCCACCGCGGGGTTCAGTGTCACGGTCCGTATCACGTCGTCATTCCTTGTAGATCGCTTCGAGGTAGGCGCCGAGCCGATCGAGGGCCTCGACCTCGCGGGCGCCTGTAACCTCAACGGTTATCTTGTCCTGGTACTTTACGCCCAGGGTCAGCATGTGGATGAGGCTCTTACCGTTGATGGATCGGTCACCCTTGATTATCTTCACTTCGCAATCGGGATAATCGTCTGTTGCCGTATCGACCAGTGCGCGTATGGGCCTGGTGTGAAAACCCGTAGGGTTTATGATGACGAATTCCTTGCTTGTCATGCGTTCGCTCCTTCCATGAGCCTGCGGACGTCCGCGGCGCTCTCCATGTCCCGTGCCGTCTCGTACAGGCGGCGCGCGTCGCCTGAATCAGTTTCAGAGAGCAAGGCCCGTATCGTCGGAATGGCGGCCGCGCCCATGCTGAGTTCCGATATGCCCATGCCGACGAGCAGGGGCGCCGCGAGCGGGTCCGCGGCCATCTCGCCGCAGAGCCCTATCCAGATGCCGCGGCGTTTAGCGGCTACGGCCGCCATGCCTATCAGGCGGAGGACGGCCGGGTGCGGCCCGCTGTGCAGGTACGCCACGGCCGGGTTCATGCGGTCGGCCGCCATGGCGTACTGGGTCAGGTCGTTGGATCCGACACTGAAGAAATCCACCTCCGCCGCGAGCGAGTCCGCCATGACGGCGGCCGCGGGGATCTCTATCATAATGCCGACTTCGATATCTTCGGCAACGGCTACGCCCGCGCCTTCGAGGGCGCGGCGTTCCTCATCGAGCACGGCCCTGGCCGCGCGCAGCTCTTCTATAGTGGCTATCATCGGGAACATGATGCGGAGGCGTCCTGACGTAGAGGCGCGTAACAAGGCGCGTAACTGCGTGCGGAACAGGCCTTCATTGGCGAGGCAGAGCCGTATGGCGCGCACGCCGAGGAAGGGGTTGGCCTCCGGTTCCATGGGCAGGCAGTCCAGCCGCTTGTCGCCGCCTACGTCGAGCGTACGTATCACTACCGGGCGCGGCGCCATGCGGGACAGCACATGGCGATACACCTCGTACTGCTCGTCCTCGCCCGGCAGAGTCGGCCGGTCCATATACATGAATTCGGTGCGGAACAGCCCGACGCCCTCGGCGCCATTCTCGTCGGCGCCAGCGAGGTCAGTGGTACCGCCGATGTTGGCGCCGAGTTCCAGCCGCAAGCCATCGCGTGTTTTCGTGGGCTTGTCAACAAAGCGGCGGAGCGCCTCCCTCCGGGCCTCGAACGCGGCGAGTTTCTGGCGGTATGCGCCTATCTCCGCTTCATCCGGTTCGACTATAGCAAGGCCGTCCGAGCCGTCAACGATTACCAGGCTACCAGCACGAAGCGAAACCAGCGCGGCGCCAGCCCCCACGACGGCGGGTATGCCGAGCGAGCGCGCCAGAATCGATGAGTGCGAGACCGCGCTACCGGTGGCAATGATGAAGGCCTTTACCATCGAACGGTCCAGCCCGGCCGTCTCGGAGGGCGTCAGGTCTGCCGCTACAATTATTGAAGGTTCGAGCAGTTTCAAGACGCCCTGCCCTCCCCGTCCCTCGAGATGCGACACGATACGCCCGCACAGGTCCTTGATGTCGTCAATCCGGGCCTTGAACATCTCGTCCTCGACCTGGGAGAGTAGCTCCACGAACGTGGCCTCCGCGCCACGGACGGCCGCAACCGCGGAACGCCGCTCTTCACGCAGGAGCCGTACGACCTCAGAACGCAGTTCTGGATCCTTGAGTATCGACAGGTGAGCCTGGAAAATCTCGGCCTTCAGTTCACCGAGCGTCTCCCTGGTCCTGTCACGAAGCTCCTCGAGTTCGATGCGGGCCGCCACGACGGCAGCCTCGTAGCGCGCCAGTTCAGCATCGGGGTTTTCGGCGCACGACTGCTCGCTGGTGGCTGGAACGCCTGCTTCCATTATGACGACGCGGGCTATGGCGATGCCCGGTGACGCGGCTATGCCGCGGATGACGACTGACATCGAATCAGCCCTTGGCCGGAGCTATGGCAGCAAGGAGCTCTCGTGCGGTACCCGCATTGATCAGCCGGTTTAGTTGCTCGTCGTCGACGCAGATCTGGGCTATCTCCGTAAGGAGGTCGATGTGTTCCTCGCCGAGCGCCGCGACGCCTACGAGCAGCCTAGCTATGTTGCCCTTGCCGAAGTCTACGCCCTTAGGTACCTGCACTATGGCCAGACCGGTGCGGTTTATATAACACCTTGAGGCCTCCGTGCCGTGGGGCAGCGCGACGCCATTACCGATATAGATCGTCGACATTTCATCGCGGGCCACCATCGCGTCTATATACGGCCGCTGGGCGTAGCCAGCCGCTACCAGCAGTTCACCGCAGGCGCGGATAGCGGCGACCTTGTCGGTGAACGACGCGCCGAGGAGTATCGAGTTTTCAGAAAGTAGCTTCTCGTCCATGATTGTCATGCTCCTTGCGGGGGAATGGAACGGAAGTACCGGTCCAGATACCGCGAATAATGATATTTTATTGAAGCCTCGTCGGCAGCCTGCAGGACCTCTATGGTGCCCGCGTCCAGCAGCGATACGCTTATTTCGTTGAGAATATCCTGGGTTTCACGATCGAGCGACCGGGGCGCCAGCATCAACGCCAGCCTCGTCGGCATGGATTCCCATGACCCCGCGGTACAAGGGATTCCGTCAGGAAACGCGTGCAGGCTCAATGACGAGGCGGAGACGCCCTCGCTACGCGCATGCAGGAACAGCACGCGGCTGGCAGGCAGGAGTATTCCGAAGTCCCTGGAACGCTCCTGGAGGTCCCTGAACGCGGCTTCCTTGTCGTGCAGAAGCCCTGATCCCGCGCAGCGCTCTATCGCGGCGTATAAGAAGCCGTCCCAGTCGTCTCCGCAGCGGGCATCGCGAAATACCGTGAGTCGCTCGAGCACGCCTATGACTGCCTGGAGCTGGCGGCTCCGCAGTTTCAGTTCCGCGAGAGTCCCATCACCCTGCGTTTCCTGTGCCGGCTTCTCTACTGCGTCCATCCTGGTTTTCCTGGCCGCCATGTGCGCGCGGAGCGCCTCGATTCCATCAGCCGACAGGAGCGGATCCACCAGCACGTACTCGCCCGGGTCGAGCGGCAATGGAATGGTGGACACGAGTATATCCCAGCGATCTCGCGACACCGCGGTTATATCGAACCAGGAGAGATTTGCTACGATATCTATTCTGGGCAACTCAGCCTTGATCCTGCTGGCAAGCATGCGCGCGCTGCCTATGCCGGCCGAGCAGACAACCAAGGCGCGAAAGCGCTCCCCTCCGGAGCGTTTGCGCGCGATGGCTGAGCCGAAATGCAGCACTAGATAGCCTATTTCATCATCGGGAATGTCCACGCCAGGAAACACGCGGGTGCAGGAGGCGCGGATGACGCTGAACAGAGTCGAATATTCCGCGACGAGCTGTTTGAGCATAGGATTGCGTATCGGAAAATGGTTCCTGACGCGATAGAACGCCGGTCCCCAATGCGCTGCGAGCCCGTCGCGCAACTCACGGTCGTCGGCCAGGCTACAGTCCAGGGAGCGCCCGCATTCCTCTATGAGCATCAACGCTTCCGCTATAGAACCAATGCCGGAATCCGAAAGTCCGCCCATGGTCCGTTCTGGTTTGGCACCGCGGAGGAACCGTTCCACGGAACGGATTTCCGAAGGATCATCGGGTAGCGCGCCTATCCTAGACATACTGGCAATAACGGCCCGCGCGACGCCCATCGTATCGAATTCAGCGGCGGGCGATGCCTGGTCCACCAGAAAGGCTCCATCTTCAAGACGATGGCTCTGCCGGCGCCTCGAAGAAGCCACGCCGAGGTGCACGACGAGGCCGAGGTAATCGCGGGGAGCCAGAGCCGGCAGACTGTGCTTCGTCAGGCCTGAGAGCACACGCTCCGCCTCGCGGAATGGTTCGGGCGGGAACAGGCGCAACACGAGTTCGCCCTGGCCTACTCCCGCTCCCTCGTCTGACGCGATGCTCCGGCGAAGCATTGTAACTCTGACGGGTTTGGCCACGGCATCTTCGCGTATGAGGTCCAAAAGCCCGGCCTCGCCGTAATGCTCCATGATGATGGAACATAGCGCCTGCCTGCGGCTCGATTCGGCGCCTTCAAGTAGCACGCCGAGGCCCTTCCGCGCAGTCAATTCAAGCCCGTACAGCCCGAACCATGGCCGGAGCATATCGAGATCCCGCCGCACGGCAACGGTTGTGATGTCGAGTTCGTACGTAAGCGCAAAGGTCTTGAGGGCATCAGGAGCGTCGAGCAGCATCAGGGCCAGCATCCGGCGCCGGTCCTCCGGATCCAGGTTGTCCGGCGCGTTGCTGTCCAGATGGGCCCGGCAGGCGTCGATGTTCTCCTGGCTTCCCGTGACGCTGAGCCCATGGCCGGAACGACCAGAAAGCACCAGGCTAAAATCACGGCGCAGCGGGACGGCCAGCCGGGCTATCTCGCGGTGCACCGTCCTCGCGCTGACTCCTAGTTCAGAGGCCATCGCGCCAAGCGTGGCTTCATTGGTAGCCCGGAGAAGAAGGTCGAGGATTGCGGACTGTCGCTTTGTCAGATCCATCGCTCCCTCCTTTCCGTGTTCGTGTAATCGCCGACGAATCCGGTAGCCGCATTCAGCGGCTACCGGACCGGCTATGTACGTTGCAGTGTATCAGGCAGTGAGTTCCGAGACGAGTTCGTCGTATTCGGGGCTCTTGATGAAATCGGTGATGGAGATGTGCCTGGCTTTGGGAGCGTTCTTGCGAGCCCTCGCGGTCAGCGTCTCATGAGTAATGACGACATCCGCATCCCCGGGAATCTCCCCGATTGAGGCGTTGGTCACGGAGATATCCAGGCCGACCTTCTTGAACTTGGCGCGCAGAATCGAGGCGCCCATGGCGCTGGAACCCATGCCGGCGTCGCAGGCAAAGACTATCTTCTTAACGCCTTTAGACTGCACGACGTCTACCTTGAGCTTGGAACCCTTGAGTCCCGCGGTCATCTCAGCGGCCTTCTCCAGGCCATCGGCATCGACGTTCTGCTTGCCGACTTTTAGGAGCACATATGAGACGGCGAAGGAAGCGGCGGCCGACAGCGTAACGCCGGCCAGCATCGGGAACAGGCCGCCCTTGGGCGTCATCGCGAGATAGGCGAAGATGGATCCGGGCGACGGGGTGGCCACGAGGCCAGCGCCGAGGATAGTGAACGCGAAGGTGCCGGTCATGCCGCCGGCTATAGCCGCCAGTATGAGTTTCGGATTCATCAGTATGTACGGGAAATAAATTTCGTGGATACCGCCGAGGAAGTGGATGATGATGGCGCTCGGGGCCGACTGTTTGGCTATGCCCTTGCCGACGAGGCTGTAGGCGAGCAGGATACCCAGTCCAGGGCCGGGATTAGACTCGAGCATGAAGATGATGGACTGGCCCGTAACCGAGGACTGCTGCACGCCGATGGGGCCGAGGACGCCGTGGTTGATGGCGTTGTTGAGGAAGAGCACCTTGCCCGGCTCTATGAAGAGGTTGGCGAGAGGCAGCATGTTCCATGACACGATGGCCTGAACGCCAGCGGCCAGAACATTGGATACGGCCATCACGGCGGGGGCCACGATGAGGTAGGCCACGAGCGCGAAGATGGTGCCCATGATGCCCATGGAGAAGTTGCTGACGAGCATTTCAAAGCCCGCGGGCAACTTGCCCTCATAGAGCTTGTCTATCTGCTTCATGCCCAGGGCCGCGAGCGGGCCGACTATCATGGCGCCTAGGAACATCGGAATGCTCGATCCCACGATGATGCCGATGACCGCTATGGTGGCGATGATGCCGCCGCGAGTTTCATAGACTATCTTGCCGCCGGTGTATCCGATGAGGAGCGGCAAGAGGTAGGTGATCATGGGTCCGACAAGCTTGGCGAAACTCTCGTTGGGTATCCAGCCGGTCGGGATGAAGAGGGCGGTGATAAGCCCCCATGCGATGAATGCGCCCATGTTGGGCATGACCATGCCGCTCAAGAAACGCCCGGAATTCTGCATCTTCACACGCAGGCTGGTTTCTTCCTTGCCTATTACCGTATCGTTCATGTCGTAATCCTCCATTGACCGGAGTGTAAAGCCGTTTGGCGGATCGGTGTCAGCAATGAAAATACGCGGGAGTCAAGGTCGGAACTGACAAAAACGATTTGTCAACAATGTATGGACAATCACGCACTAATACCGTCAAGGATTGGTTACGTCACAGAAGCTTTAAAGAATCAAGTTCGCCCGGCGTTTTTGTGTACCTCGGAATTTATCCATGAAGGAAGATATGGAGATGTACACCCTTTTGATACTTTGTAATCTTGGCAAACTTCGCTATGTCCAATGAGGCGATATTTCATAAATTCTTGCTCCACTCATTCGATAGTACTTCGGCCTGTTTGAGTACCAGTTCAATTGCTTCTTCGGTTTTGTCCGGCGGATATTTGTACTTCCGCAATGTAATGCGTACAAGATTCCGTAATTTGGCGCGGACGCTTTCGCGTTTTTGCCAATCCACGCTGGTACTTTTTCGAAGTTTTTCAGTAATTTCCTGTGCAATTTTTTTTAGGATTTCATCGCCCAGTTCACGAACTGCGCTTTCATTTTCCGCGAGGGCATCATAAAAAGCAACTTCATCAGTAGTTAAGCCTAAATCAACCCCACGGTTTGCGGCTTCCTTAAATTCTTTTGCAAGAGCGATTAATTCTTCAATAACCTGAGCGCTTTCAATAGAACGATTGCGATATTTTTGAAGGGTATCCATCAGACGGTCGCTATACTTTTTCTCTTGAACAATATTATTGCGTGTTTTCGATTTAATTTCATCCTGTAATAGCTTTTGAAGTAACTCTACTGCCAAATTGCGGGCGGGCATATTGGCAACTTCCGCTAAGAACTCATCGGATAATATAGAGATATCTGGTCTATCCAACCCAGCAAGAGCAAATATATTGTCTATACCCTGGGCTAAAACCGCATTATCAAGAATCTGCTTGAGGGCGCTGCTTTTTTGATCCTCAGTTAATTTGCTATCCGACCCAGCTGCTTTGGCAATTACCGATTTAATAGCCTGAAAAAAGGCAATCTCTTCGCGATATGGCTTGGCCTCATCCAAGGTTGAGCACAGGGAATGAGCTTTACTGATAGCCAGAACGATGTCGTAGAAACGCTTTTTACCATCATCCAGGCCAAGAACATGGTTAGCAGCCGGAATCAGTAAAGGAATTGGATTTTTCTTGTAATTGCTATAAGTGAAACCGTGAAAAAGCCCCCTCACAACATCCATATATTCAAGTAGTTTGGCAAAAGCTTCATGATTATCGATGGTAGGTTTACCTTTACCTTTTGACTGAGTATAGGTGGTCAGGGCCTGTCGAAGCTCGTTGGCGATGCCAATGTAGTCGACAACCAAACCGCCTTCCTTGCCCTTGAAAACACGGTTTACCCGAGCGATTGCCTGCATCAGGTTATGACCTTTCATTGGCTTGTCGATGTACATGGTATGGCAGCAGGGAGCATCGAAACCGGTAAGCCACATATCCCTTACAATTACGATTTTTAAGGAATCATTGGTTTTCTTGAAGCGTTTTTCCAATATTTTTTTAGTTCGAGAATTGTAAATATGCGGTTGCAGCAAGGTTTTATCGGATGCCGAACCAGTCATAATGACTTTTAACGAACCGGTCAGCGGATCGGCGGAATCCCAGGCGGGACGTAACGCGACGAGCGCATTATACAGGTTAACGCAAATTTCCCGGCTCATGCAGACAATCATGGCCTTGCCGTCCACGGTTTCGATGCGCGAGTCAAAGTGCTCGATTATGTCTTTGGCAACCTGATCAAGACGAGGCTGTGCGCCAACCAGTTTTTCTAGGGCGGCCCACTTGCTTTTTGTCCGCTCTCTATTTTGGGAATCTTCATCGTCTTCCATAATTTCATCGATGTCGTCATCAATGGACGGAATCTCGGCTTCCTTTAAGTCGAGTTTGGCCAGACGGCTTTCGTAGTAGATAGGTACGGTAGCACCGTCGAGCACGGCGTCCTGAATATCGTAGATACTCACATATTCACCAAACACCGCAACCGTATCCTTATCTTCCTGCGATACAGGGGTACCGGTAAATCCCACAAATGTTGCATTGGGTAAAGCATCGCGCATGTTTTTTGAAAAGCCATACGTATATTTTCCCGTTTTTTTATTCAGGGTAGCCTTGTCACCGTATTGACTGCGATGGGCTTCGTCGGCAATTACGACCAAATTATGACGGTCATTCAATACCGGAAACTTTGATTCATCATCCCGAACCTGGAATTTTTGGATGGTGGTGAAAAAGATCCCTCCCGAAGGGCGGGAAGAAAGAAGCTCGCGTAAATCGTCAACATTTTCTACTTGCACAGGAGTTTGTTTCAAGAGCATTTGAGCAGCACAGAAGGTTTCAAAAAGCTGGCCATCCAGGTCGTTGCGATCGGTAACGATGAGTAATGTCGGATTATGCATCTGGGGCTGCTGTAATAACTTCCCGGCGAAGCATGCCATGGAAATACTTTTACCCGAGCCTTGGGTATGCCAAATAACACCGCCCTTTTTACACCCGGGAGTAACACGGCTTGCCCAATCAGGGCGGGGTTCCGCGGCTATATCTGACTCATGATAGGAAGCTATGACGGTCGCTTTGACGGCTTCGCGAACGGCATGGAACTGGTGATACCCGGCTATTTTTTTTACGGTAGTATCGCCTGAGGCTTCGAATAGGATAAAATAATGAAGGTAGTCCAACAAGAGTTCACGGTCGAAAAAACCTTTGACCAAGGTCTCAAGTTCAAATTCCAACAATGGCCTCTCGCTCTCATTTTTAAGTGTGCGCCAGCGCATAAAGCGTTCCTGGTCGGCCGTTAAGGAGCCGATACGGGCATTGATGCCATCAGAAATGATTAAAGCTTCATTACAATAAAACAAGTCAGCAATTTCATTCTTGTAGGTTTGAAGTTGTTGAAAAGCAGTCCATATATCTGCCTGTTCGTCGGCAGGATTTTTTAGTTCTATAACCGCGACAGGAAGGCCATTAATGAATACGACAATATCAGGTCTGCGCGGTTGCTTGGTGCCAAACAGGGTGAATTGGTTAACCACTAAAAACTCATTTTTTTCAATGTTCGCAAAATCAATAATTTTTACGCGGTCTCCAATCTTTCTTCCTTCACGCTCGAACTCTACGGGCACGCCATCCAAAAGATATTCATGAAATTGTCGGTTGTTTGCCAGGAGGGATAAATGTTGTGGTTTTTGGAGACGGCTTACCACATCTTCAAGTACAGATTCGGGAATACCAGGGTTTAATTTTACAAGGGCAGTATGGAGACGTTGGGGCAATATCGAACTTTGATAATCAGTGCGCTCTGGATGGTCTCCATCGTGGCCAATATCTGGACCAAAGGTGTAGGAATATCCCTGATCACGGAACCAGGAGAGTGTAAGTTGTTCGAGCTGGTCTTCGGTCATATTTTTTCCTCAAAAATGCATGTATCGATTACTTTCTCCCGAACTTGTTCCGGATAGTTGTTCCTCCGCAACACGACTTTGACTACATTCCGCATTTTGGCTATGGCTGATTCTCTTATTTCCCAATCCACTTGATTGACATGAGGGGCAAGCTCGACCAAAATTTCTTCTGACAATAATTGATAGTCGATATTAGGTTTACCGTTTGTTGTAAGTGTCTGCATCAATTCATCCCTTGTCTGAAGTTTCCAATGGGATTTTGAAACTTTAGAAGGTTCGAATGTAGTAAGCTCAGGCGTACCAAGTACTAATTCGCTGGTTATAGAAACAGCTTCAATTTTTTGAGGTGGATGTACATGTATAAATCTTTCTTCGAGTAATTTATTGCAGTTTTGCGCGGCGCCGATTAAATCAGGGAAAAGACTGGCAGGGTGAATATTCATCTGGCGAAGACACTTGAGAATTTCTGGTTGTTCTTCGTTTTTTATCAAAATCTTGAAAAAGCACCCTGAAACTACGATAGGGTCTTCTTCTTGGGTTGCGTTCTCCAATTCAGGGGCAAGAGCTTCCAATAAGGCATTTTCAAGTGTTTTTCTATAAGGGGAGCGGGTGAATAACCCCGCCTGACTGACCAATCGCCCTTGATCGTCTTTGCGTGGTTCGATAAAGGTTATCGCAGTACTTTCATCGCTATTGGTTAGAGTTTCCACCTTGGTTTTATTGAGAACATAGATTGCACGATAGGGATTATCCGATTCGGTGACGCGGTCAGCTTTCTCGAAGGCAAAGAATAAGGCTACATACGGAGAGTGTGTCCAGTCCAATAAAGGTGAATCAAGTCCATAGTGTTGGCCGATAGACCATAACTCAACTTCCTCCTGTTCATCATCTTGCTTGAACAGTGCGTGATCACTGACGCGTCCGCGGATGGCTTTGCGAAAAAGCGCGATTTGTTCGCGAGCGTGTTCTTCTTGCACGATACCATTTTTTTCTGCTGGATTTACTTTGTCGTAAAATCTAGCAAGGCCGGGAGTGAGTTTCCAATCGTTCCGTCGCTGTCCCCGGAACACGAACTGGGTATCGGTCAAACGATTAAACGATTCCACCAACTTTGAAAATTGTTTCCATCCCTCACAAATAACCGATGGAATATTTTCGTCCCCACGGTATTTCAGCTCATATTCGTTCAATAGCGCTGAAATCATTTTAGAGCTACCTGACTTTCTGCATCGGCTACAGATATTTCCCCGGAAAGGAGCTTGGGGAGGAGGGTGTCGCGAATCGATGTAAAGCTCTCGTTTTGAGTGTTACTTGATTCTATCATCAACATTAATTCTTTTATTTGTGTTGAAAAAACAAGCATGAGTTCTGCGGGAGGAGCAACAATTTGTAGGTTTTCTATTGCATCCTTATCACCACGTGGCATCTTAGCTCCTCTTGAAGTGGTCATCATGAAGTTAAAAAATTCGTCGCGGTTCAACAGGAGGTTCAAGTACAATTCGGTATCTGAAATGACGGAATGAAAAGCAAGTACATCGTTTGATCTACCACCATCAAATGTGGCATACCAAATTTTCTTAAAATATGGCCTAATGTTTGAAATTAAGGTATCGCCTTTTTGAAAATATGCGACTGAAAGTAAATTAGGTAAACTTGTAGCTATGGTTATTCCTCCCCGATTGGCATTCATATTCTCAGTGGATACGTATGTATGCAAATTTAGCTGTTTAGTTTCGATTTTACCTTCCCGATAAAGTGCAACATCCCCCAATCTCTTCACACCCCACCCCATTGGTATCACCCCCAGTTCCGATTCCTCAAAGCTGTCAGGAAAAAGGGCGGCGGTTGCCTCATCCATACCGACAGGCTGGCGTCCGGCGGCTTTTGCAAGAACGGGGTCGAAGTCGACAAACCAGCTCTTGAAGAGGGCCTGGGCGATCTGTTCTAGAGTCTGGCTAGTGGCACGATTGAGGGCAATTTTGTCGTCGAGGACTTTTATTACACCGATTATTTTAGATTGAGTACACAATGGTGGAAGCGGGATTATTAGATCCTGAAGCTGTAATGTATCAAATTTTCCGGCACCAATGCCCGTATCAGACACCATCCCAAGTAGTTTCTTTTCATTCCCAATAAGCCAATATAACAAAAACCACGGATTGATGATTTCATTTGTTTTAATTGCTTTCACATCTTGATTAAAGGCAACTGGTTGCATTGTGATACCTACAGGTACTCGCTGATGCAACATACTACCACGAACAAGTAAAAGTACTTCGTGTTTGTTCGCAAGTCTTGATCCATTTGCAAGGCCTAATTCAGTAAGCGTTCTATCAGAGGTTGAATAGCGTGAACCTCCCATAGATGATGCACTAATCCACGGGATAGGCCCATCCCAATATTCAGCTTTATCTACCTTTGGAGTTCCCCCGGAAGACCATTCAGTGATACTGCCAAGTCGTATAGAGCTCCACCCCTCCGGCAACCCACCGAGGGGGGTAGCGGAAGCCCCCGCAGGCGACGAAGGAGCCGAGGAGGCTGCAGCGAGGGGGGAGACCTCCCCCTCTTCAATATTTTTCCTGAAATTCTCGGGTATGGTATCCCATTCCAGAAAATCCACCCGAAACGGCAAATCGGATTCTTCAAAGGCTTCTTTGAGTTTTGAAACTTGAACTTGTTGATCCGGTTTGGTAAAAGCCACCAAGTCCAAATCGGAGTCAGGGCGAGAGGTGAACTTAACCCTGGAGCCGAAAGCCCAAATCGTCGTGTTGGGTAAGTACTGTGTTATAAGATTTATTACCTGCTTCTTTTCTTGTGGCTTCAGGTCGATAGCGTCGGTCATTCCCATGTGGTCCCCGTCATGGTTTGGTAGAGGCCGATGGCATCATCAATGAATTCTTTCATGCGGCTTAAAGCTTCTTGGGCTTTGCCCTCGGAATAATCGTGGGAGGTGTCAATCCGTGAGTCGGCATATTTAAGCCATTGATTCACGTCCGAAGCTAAGAGTTTGTTTTCAAAGGCAATGCGGAAAATCGGCTTGGGGCTATTGAGAAGCTCCGGAACACCAAGTTCTTCATTCAAATAGCGTTTAAGAATTTTCCATTGGCAATCGTAGCAGGTCTCAAAGCGCTGAATAACGGACTCAGCCACGGCCTCCCGGTCAATTTCCTGTAAATCAGTACGTTCATCCAGATTAGAGAAGTTCTCATACTGCAATTCCAGATGTTTGAGTGCTTTCTGATATTTTGTGTAGTCAATCATAGTATTGGTACCTCAAAACCGATGCTGGCGAGCTGTTTGCGAATCTCTTTTTCCAGCTTGGTTCCTTCGCTGAATTGCTCGCCGAGTTGTTTGGTTAACCGCACCATTTTTTCATCAAAGGGCTCGGTATCCACCTCGATATCGGCTGACCCTACATAACGGCCGGGAGTAAGAACAAAATCATTTTTGCGAAGCTCATCAGCATTGGCCGATTTACAAAAACCAGCTTCGTCGGCATAACCGTGACCTGTTTTCCAGGAATCAACAGCCATTGCGATTTTTTGAATGTCCGTGTCATCAAACACGCGTTGAACCCGCGATGCCATTCTTCCCAGATTGCGGGCGTCAATAAACAGGACGTGACCGCGACGGTCACGGAACGCACCTGCGGGCGTAGTACGCTCTTTTTTATTTTTAGTCAAAAACCAGATGCAGGCGGGAATCTGTGTATTGGTAAATAGCTGGCCGGGCAGGGAAATCATACATTCAATGAGATCATTCTCCAGTAACTTTTTGCGGATTTCACCCTCACCGTTGGTCGCCGAACTCATGGAGCCATTAGCCAAGAGGAGCCCCATGGAACCGTTTTCGTTAAGGTGAGAAAGCATATGCAAAAGCCAAGCGAAGTTTGCATTGCGCTTGGGGGGTGTCGGGAAGCCTTGCCATCGGCGGTCATTGGCAAGTTTTTCATCCCACCATTCATCTTGATTGAAAGGTGGATTAGCCATTACAAAGTCCGCCCGTAAATCGGGATGTAAATCGCGGGTAAAGGTATTGGCGGGTTCGCTACCGAAATTAAAATCGATGCCACGAATGGCCATGTTCATAGCAGCCAGGCGCCAGGTAGTCGAATTTGATTCTTGCCCATACACGGAAATTGTTCCGCGCTTATCACCATGGGCTTCAATAAACTTTTCGGACTGCACAAAGAAACCGCCCGATCCCATGGCCGGGTCGTACACCCGACCGGCATAGGGCTTCAAGATTTCTACAATTAAACTGACGATTGATTTAGGTGTATAGAATTGCCCGCCTTTTTTCCCTTCGGCGCTGGCAAATTCTCCCAGGAAATATTCATAAACATGACCCAAAATGTCTTTTGAGCCCAACGTGTCATGGTTAAAGGGGATGGTGCCGACAACATCACTGATAAGACTGCCATACAGCTGGTCTTCAATGCCCTCGCGCGCAAAATCCTTGAAAAGGATATTTTTCAACTTTGGATTTTCTTTTTCAATAACGGCCATGGCGTCATCAAGAAGTTTCGAAACTCCCTTGAATTCATCGCCCCACGGTAGATTTGTACCCAAAGACAAACGGCAATTTTGCTCGATATTCTTCCACCGGGCCGATTCGGGTACCCAAAAGACATTTTTCTCCGTATAGTAGTCTCGATTTTCAAGTTCGCTGTTTATAAAGGCAGCGTCGGCATCGATTCCTAAAAAATAATCGGCATCAGGGTCGATAAATTCCTTTTTCAGTTCCTGCACACGGACATCAAAGGCATCCGATACATATTTAAGAAACACCAGCCCGAGCATGACATGTTTGTAACGGGCTGCATCAAGATTTGGCAGTAATTTGTTTGCAGAAGCCCATAATTTAGTTTCAAGGCTGTTCAAAAAGGCTATTTCTGCCTGGTTCATGTGAATCTCCATATCTACCTAAGCCCGGCATTCTTAGAATTGCATCGAAGCGCTCGTGAGCTTGTTCATTATACCATGCTTTTCTTCTGTAAGTTACTTGTCCGTATTGACATATTTGTTATTTCTTCTTCTGAGCTAAGAGCGTCCTGCGATGTAAACGCAGCGCCCAGGCGCGCATGGACGCGCGCCCCCAACCAATCCGGTGCAGCGCAGCGAACCGGTACGTCATGGATGACGCCGATGCGCGAGCGATCGACGCGTAAAGCCCGGAGCGGCGCGCACGGATGCGCGCCCCAAACCCGGCCGGTGCAGCGCAGCGAACCGGTACGTCATGGATGACGATACGGCATGGATGACGACGCCGGCGTGGCGCGAGGACTTGAAGCAGAGAGCGCGGTCGCGGGTATTCCCGCGACGCGCCCATGCTTACATATTCTTCCAGAATTTATAGTATTTGCGTTCAACGTCTTCGAGAGACAAAAGCGGGTAAAACTTTGTCTGGGTGGCCGAGGCGAACATGAAGCCGTGACGCAGAAACTTGTAGGAGATGCGGTCCACGGGGCAGTCCAGGGACAGGCCCTTGGTGTTCTTGCCGGGCTTAGCGCGCACTTCCAGGATGGCCTCGCGGAGGCGGGCCGGATGGATGCCGGGCACGAAGCAACGGATGAACGGGTTGTCCTGGAATTCCTTGAGGAAATCGTCGACGTTGAACTCGAGCTGGGCGTAGAACATCACCGGCGCGCCCTTGGGCATGTCGGGATCGGTTATGAACTTGGCGTACTCGATGAAGTTGTACTTGGTGAGCACCATCATCTTGATGGGGTTTATTTCGAGCACTATGCGCATTTCGTCGCCGCGCATTTTTGGGTCGTAGGCGGCGGCCTCCAGCTCGACGAAGTCGCCGAGGGAATTGCAGTAGTAGAGTTTGCCGAAGGCGTTGAAGTCCATGTGTTCGAAGGTGCGATAGCTGGAGATGAACTTTGTGGCCTTGGGCCGGCCGTCCTCGTGCGGCTTGAGTTCGGCGAAGGCCTGGTCGATGTGGAAATACGGATTTCTGAAGCTTGGGTCGATTTCCACGAAGATGAGGCGCCCCTCGAAATACCTAGTGGAACCCTGAGTATAGTGTTTGGCGAAGCGTTCCGGATCGAGCTGGCTCGCGATGAGCGCGTGGTTCGGATGCATGACGAGATACAGATGCTTTTCTTCGTTCATAGTCCTACCCCCAATAAGTCTTGAGCATCGGCGCTATCACCAGCGAGATGATAGCCATGAGTTTGATAAGGATGTTCAGCGCCGGTCCCGCGGTGTCCTTGAAGGGATCGCCTACGGTGTCGCCGACGACCGCCGCCTTGTGGGCGTCGGAGCCTTTACCGTGAGCCCGGCTCTCTATGAGCTTCTTCGCGTTGTCCCAGGCGCCGCCTGAATTGGACATGAAGATGGCCAGAAGCACGCCAGTGACGGTGACGCCGGCCAGGAGGCCGCCGAGCATCTCTATACCACCTAAAAAGCCTACCACGACAGGACTGAGCGCGGCTATAAGGCCCGGCAATATCATCTTGCGGAGCGCGGCCTTGGTAGATATGTCGACGCAGGCTCGGTAGTCGGGGGTCTCGGTCTCGTCGAGTATGCCGGGGTGCTGTCGGAACTGCCTGCGTACCTCCTCTATCATGGCGAAGGCGGAGTCGCCTATGGCGTCCATGGCAAGCGACGAGAACAGGAAGGGTATCATGCCGCCCAGGAAGAGCCCGACGAGCACCTGGGGGTCGGTGATGTCAAAGACGAGGACATTGGAGCCGCCGGCGGACTGGGCGAAGGCGCTGAACAGGATTATGGCCGTGAGGGCCGCCGAGCCTATGGCAAAACCCTTGCCTACCGCGGCGGTGGTATTGCCGACGGCGTCCAGCTGGTCGGTGACCTCGCGTACCTGCGGGTCCATAGCCGACATGACCGCGAGGCCGCCGGCGTTGTCGGCTATGGGGCCGTAGGCGTCCACGGAGAGCTGGATGCCCAGGGTGACGAGCATGCCGAGCGCCGCGATGCCTATGCCGTAGAGGCCGGCGAAGGCGTAGCTGCCGAGTATGGCCGCCGATATGACGAGAATCGGAGGCAGGGTTGAAAGCATGCCTACGCCGAGCCCTGTTATTATCGCGGTGGCGGGGCCGGTATCGCAGGATTTCTCTATTTTGCGCACCGGCGCGGTGTTGGTGCCGGTGAAGAACTCGGTGAGGAGGCCAATGGCGGTGCCCGAGGCGAGGCCGAAGATGGCCGCGAGGGCGACGCGGAGGGCATCCTTGCCGCCGTCGAAGGTGCCGCCGCCGAGCACGAGGGCGGATAGGGGGTAGATGAGCAGGGCGGCCAGGCCCGCGGCGCCGAAACTGCCAGCGTTCAGGGCCTTCTGGGGCGATTTGCCGGGTTTGCCGCGGACAAGGAAGGTGCCGAGTATCGACGCGCCGACGCCCATAGCGGCCATCATGATGGGCAAAACGGCGAGGCGGAGGCGCATGTCGTCGCTGGCGGCCACGCCGGCGCCGAGGACGACGCAGCCCACGATGGAGCCTACGTACGATTCAAAGAGATCGGCGCCCATGCCGGCGACGTCGCCTACATTGTCGCCCACGTTGTCGGCTATGACGGCGGGATTGCGGGGGTCGTCCTCGGGGATGCCCGCCTCCACCTTGCCGACGAGGTCCGCGCCGACATCCGCGGCCTTGGTGAAGATGCCGCCGCCGACGCGGGCGAACAGCGCCACGGTAGAGGCGCCGAGGCTGAAGCCTGTCAGTATCGGGAATATGGTGTCTCTGAAGGCCGGTAAGGTTTCGCCGAAGATCGCCACGCCCAAGGCGAGCACGGCCGCGATGCCGAGCAGCGCCAGGCCCACCACGGTCATGCCCATCACGGAGCCGCCGGCGAACGCGACGCGGAGCGCCGGTTCTATGCCGCGGATGGCCGCGGCGGCCGTCCTTGAATTTGCGGCTGTGGCGGTGCGCATGCCGAAGTACCCGGCGGCCGCGGAACACACCGCGCCGAGCACGAAGGCCAGCGCCTGCAGACGTAGCGAACCGGAATTGGCTACAGCGAGGAACAGCGCCACGACGGCGATAAACGGCACGAGCACCGTATATTCCCTCTTTAGAAAAGCCTGGGCGCCTTCCGCTATGTAGCCGGCTATCCGCTCGAGCGTTGCGTGCCCGACGGGTAGTTTGTGTATCCAGGCATTCTTGGATACGGCATACGCAAGGGCGAGAGCCCCCCCGAGCGCCGCTGTTACGATTACCAGAGTTGCGGTCACATTGATCCTCCCCAAACATGTATCAAATTCTATATAGGTGTTTTGACGACAGAGAAGTATACGATGCGTCCGCCAAGCCGACAACATAATCTATCGCAACTGACTCTTGCTGAAAACGTAGGTATGGAGTATTTTTTGCAAACGATTCGCATTATATTGAAGTATTGTCTCAGGAGGAGCTTAGGTGCGCGTATCCAGGATCATCATCGCCGCGACGCTCGCGGTTTCAATACCATTGTCATTATTCGCTATGGGCGAAAAAGCGGCCAGGGTCTACGGCGGCGCCACGGCGACCGCCACAGCGAACAGGCCGGTCGTCGTGGTCAGTATCCTGCCTCAGGCGTACTTTGTGGAACGGATAGCCGGCGACAGGGTCAGGGCCGTCGTTTTGGTGGGTCCGGGACAGAGCCCTCACGCATACGAACCAACGCCGCGACAGATGGCTGAACTGTCGTCGGCGTCTATGTGGCTGACCATAGGCTCCGAATTCGAGCTAGCGCTCAAGCCAAAAGTAGCGGCATTGTATCCAAAACTGGCAATAATCGACACGACCGCGGGCGTTGCGTACCGTACCATGGACAGTCACGCCCATGGCGGCGATGGAACAGAGGCCGGCGCTGAAGGCGAATCTGGCATCGATCCCCACGTCTGGCTGGGTAGGCAGGCGGTCAGGAAAATGATTGCGACCATCCGGAACGAACTATCGACCAGGGACCCGGGGGGGGCGGCATTGTACGCGGCAAACCATGACGCGTTCATCCGCGATATAGAAGCGGTATTCGCGGCGCTCTCGCGTGATCTGTCGCCGCTCCGCGGAAAGCCGGTATTTGTCTACCATCCGTCGTTCGGATACCTTCTTGACGAATTCGGTATCGTACAGGAGGCCGTGGAGACGGGCGGCAAGGAACCGACGCAGAAGGCCCTCGCCGCGTTGATCCAGGAGGCCAAGGCGGATGGGGCAAGGGTAATCTTCGTCCAGCCGCAGTTCCCGGCCAGCGCGGCCAGGACCGTCGCCGGCGCCATAGGAGGCGTCGTGGTGGAGATAGACGCGCTGGCTCCCGACTGGCTCGCCAATATTGCCCGTATCGGAGCGGCGCT
>CAZNCK010000008.1:24297-40524 GCA_964571545.1 uncultured Treponemataceae bacterium
CGGGCCATACCATGACATCCCCCGAAATCGCCAACCGCCTACTCGCGAACCGCGTACTCGCGAACCGCGTACTCGCGGTACGATTCAAGGACGTCTCGTTTTCGTACGGCGACCTGCCGGTGCTGAACGCCGCGAGTTTCCATATACACTCAGGCGAGTTCGCCGCTCTGGTCGGACCAAACGGTTCTGGAAAGACAACGGTGCTCAAGCTGCTGCTGGGCCTGGCCAGGCCGACCGCCGGCAGCGTAACGGTGCTCGGCCGCCCGCCTGAGGAAGCCAGGAGCTCCATAGGCTATGTGCCCCAACACGCGACCTACGACCCCGCGTTTCCTATTTCGGTTACCGAGGTGGTGAGAATGGGCAGGCTCCGGACTTCCTCCAGGCGCTACAGCGTCGACGACGACAGCGCCGTAAAAAAAGCGCTCGCGATGGCCGAGGTCGCGGACCTCGCGGCCAGGCCGTACTCGGCGCTGTCTGGCGGACAGCGGCGGCGGGTGCTCGTGGCCAGGGCGTTGGCCGCGGAGCCGGAACTGCTGGTGCTGGATGAGCCGACCGCAAACATGGACGCCGAAAGCGAGACCAGGCTGTTCGAGACGCTCAGGCTGCTCAAGGGCAAGGCGACCATCCTGATCGTCACCCATGACACAGGTTTCGTAACGGCGCTGACCGATAGCGTATTCTGCGTGGGTGAACGGGGCCAGGGCCGGAGCGTGATACGGCATCAGGCGACGCCGGCGGCCCATGTGGCCAGCGAGCAATACGGCGGCCCCGCGCTCCAGGTGCTCCACGACACCGAGTTGTCCGACGATAGTTGCTGCGGCTGCGGAAAGGAATCCTGATGAACGGCTACCTGAGCGCGATTCTAGACCCGTCAATGCCGTTCGTGCGCAACGCGCTGTTCGCGGGCCTCCTGTCGGCTATATTGTTCGGAACGCTGGGCGCCGTCGTAACGGTAAAGCGTATAGCGGGGCTGGCCGGCGCCATTTCGCACGCGGTGCTCGGCGGCATAGGCATGGCGCTGTACCTGTCGGCCAAAAATATCGTTCCGGGCCTGCCGCCTATGGTCGGAGCGCTAGTCTTCGCGGTGCTGGCCGCGGCCATCATAGGTTTCGTGTCGCTCAAGGCCAAGCAGCGCGAGGATACGGTCATTAACGCGCTCTGGGCCATAGGCATGAGCGTGGGCGTGCTGTTCATAGCCAAGACTCCAGGATATGCCGACCCCATGAGCTACCTGTTCGGCAACATACTCCTCGTGTCCACGAGGGATCTCGTGCTTTTAGCCATACTGGACGCGGTGGTCGTGTTCCTGGCCTGGCGCTACTACCCCCAGATAGAGGCGAGCGCCTTCGACGAGGAATTCGCCCGCGTGAGAGGCGTACCCACCGATGCGGTGTTCATAGCGACGCTCGCGGTAACCGCGGTGGCCGTCGTGCTCCTGCAGACCTTCGTGGGCATCGTCATGGTCATAGCGATGCTTACCCTGCCGTCGGGAACGGCAGGCTACGCCGCTAAGAATCTGGCGGCCATGATGGTCGGGGGCACCGTACTGGCGGGCGCCGTCGTCGTCGTCATAGCGGGGGCGGCCTTCCTGTCGGTTTCAGCGATTGCGGCGCTGAGACGAGGCAAGAACAGCCGAAAGATCCGCGGGGGCGCGACGCCCGCGAAAGCGTTGCCGCGGGCGGAAAAACGCGCATGACCAAGGCTCGATCCGCCGTGCTTTTTGCCCTCGACCGAGCGACCGAGCCGCTCTCGGCGGCCGGCGTCGTGACCAGGCTCGCCGACGGCTGCGACCAGGCCACCGTCTACCGCGCCCTCCATCACCTGGAGGCGGCGGGATTGGCCGAATCATTCGTGCTGTACTGCAGCGAGCACGGCGTGGAGCGCTACTACGCCAGCGCCAGCGCGCCGCATCGCCACTGGTTCCATTGCGAATCCTGCCACCGCTTCGTCGACCTCGGAGCCTGCAGGATAGGAGGCCTCGTAGCCGACGTGGAGCGCGAACTGAAGCTCCGCGTGACCAGGCACACGATGTACCTCTCGGGAATTTGCCCAGGCTGCTCGGAACACAGGGCCGATTTCGGCACGGACGCCGGTAAAGGCCCTACTTGAACAGCCCCTTGAGCGCGTCGCCCAGGTCGTCGCCGAATTTGGAGAGGCTGTCGCCGACGACGCGAACCGTCTTCGATACTGGGTCGTCCAGTTTGTCGAATTCACCCTTGTAGAATTCGAAGCCCTGCTTGAGCTCTTCCGCGGCCTCTGCCTTGTGGAAGCCGCGCTTCAGGTAGTTGCCGTCCAGTATAGCCTGGTACTGGCCCGATACGGCCCAGCTCTTCAGCTCCTGCAGGCGTATCACCGGGAACGGATGCGATTCCCCAATGGTGTTGAGCAGCTTGTGCACGCCGTCCAGGAACCCCTTGCGACTCTCGTACTCCTGGGCCTGCGCGAAGAAGTCGTTCATATTCAGTTGAGACAGGTCGTCGCCTCCGGCCATCTTCATCAAAACCGAATAATTAGGATCCTCACGTTGAGTAGCCAGAAGCCCGGCCCGATCGGCGCTCAGTTCGCTTTTGCGGTCCCATTCGCGTAGCGCCGCTATGATGGGCATCACTATCAGTTCGCCCGCGGGCACCAGTTTTGACGAGATGTTGAGCAGCATCCACAACAGCGTCTTGTAGACGGCGTGGCCGCTCATGATGTGGCCCATCTCGTGGGCCAGCACGCAGGCCAGTTCCAAGTCGTCGAGCCTGCCCACTATGGAACTGTTGAGCACTATGAACGGCTTGTCCACGCCATAGGCCCCCGCGTTGAAAAACGGACTCTGCGTGACGAATACTTCGGGGCGGTATGGCCAGTCGAACACGTCCACCGTGCGCTCCAGCATCTGATGCACGCGCGGAAACTGGTTCTGCGTGACCCTTACCGATGAGGCGATATGAATCAGCCGTATTGACTCCTCGCTGGTATTGCCGAAGACGAACCTGGTCAGCTCTTCGAGCCCCTTGATACCCCTGAGCGTGGCCAGAGCGGCCTCGTCGGCGGGATGTTCCCAGGACCTTGGGTCAATAGCGTATAGTTTCTTCGTTCTAGCGGTCAGCATGACAACCTCACAAGCAGACTGAAATCAGGTCCGGTGCGCGGACGGATTACGGAGTCGTCGTTCCAGCCATTCCAGCCGCGCCGACAGTTCCTCGGGAAACCCGTCATGGAAGCTGCCGTAGAAGGCCCTGATGCCGGGAACGTCCGAAAGCCATTCCTCCTCGCGCACCGCCATGAGTTCAGCCATGGCCTCCGGTTTTATGCTCAGCCCCGTGAGGTCCAGCGCGCCGGGGGCAGGCACGTTGCCGATTGGCGTCTCCACGGCCTTGCCTGAGCCGTCGCAACGCTCGAAGATCCACTTGAGCACGCGCGCGTTGTCGCCGAATCCCGGCCACAAGAATTTGCCGTCCGCGCCCTTGCGGAACCAATTTACAAAGTAGAATTTTGGATGCACCACGCCTGAGCGCTCACCCATCCTAAGCCAGTGGTGAAAGTAGTCGCCCATGTTGTAGCCGCAGAACGGTAGCATCGCGAAGGGATCGCGGCGCAACTGGCCAACGGCGCCGGCGGCCGCGGCGGTAGTCTCGCTGGATACTATGGAACCCATGAACACGCCGTGTTCCCAGTCCAGGGCCTCGTGCACGAGCGGCACCGTGCCGGCGCGTCGGCCGCCGAACAGGATCGCGCTGATAGGCACGCCTTCTGGAGCCTCCCAGGCCGGATCTATTACCGGGCACTGAGCGGCCGGCGCGGTAAAGCGGCTGTTAGGATGGGCGGCCGGTTTTCCCTTGCTCGCGTCAAACGGTTCGCCAAGCCAGTCGAGAAGGCCGGCGGGCGGCTCGGAGCCTATGCCCTCCCACCAGACATCGCCATCGGGCGTAAGCGCCACATTGGTAAAGATGCTGTTCTTCTCAATAGAAAGCATCGCGTTGGGGTTAGACTTCATGCTGGTCCCGGGCGCTACGCCGAAGAAGCCTGATTCCGGATTGATAGCATAGAGCCTGCCATCTTCTCCCCATCGTAGCCATGCTATGTCGTCGCCTACGGTCTCTACCTTCCAGCCGGGCACGTTGGGCACAAGCATGGCGAGGTTTGTCTTGCCGCAGGCCGACGGAAAAGCCGCCACGATGTATTTTTTCTGGCCTTCGGGATTGGTGATGCCGAGGATCAGCATGTGCTCGGCCAACCAGCCCTGGTCGCGGGCCATGACGCTGGCTATGCGCAACGCGTAGCACTTCTTGCCCAAGAGCGCGTTGCCGCCGTAGCCCGAGCCGTATGACCAGATGGCCCGTTCTTCGGGAAAATGGACTATGTACTTGTTGTTGGCGTCGCAGGGCCACGCGAGTTCATGACGACCCAGGGTCAGCGGATAACCTACTGAATGCAGGCATTTGACGAAGGGTTTGTCGCGATCCAGTTCCTTGAGCACTGACTCGCCCATCCTGGTCATGATGCGCATATTGAGCACCACGTAGAGGCTGTCTGATAGCTCTATGCCTATTTGCGACAGGGGGCCGCCGACAGGGCCCATAGAAAAGGGAATAACGTACATGGTGCGACCCCGCATGGAGCCGAAGAAGCGCTGCCTGAGCTCGCCCTTCATCTCCTGCGGATCGCGCCAGTTGTTCGTGGGGCCTGCCTCTTCATGGAAGCGGGAACAGATAAAGGTATTGTTCTCGACCCTAGCCACATCGCCAGGATCGCTGCGCACGTAGAAGGAATTGGGGCGCTTCTCTAGCCGCTTGAAGCTGCCCGAGCGGAGCATTCGCTCCGCCAGCCGATTAGCCTCTTCACGGCCGCCGTCGCATACATAGACATCGTCCGGCATGCACATCGCGACGTTCTCGTCTATCCACTCGCGTAACCGGGGGTGTCTGATGGTATCGAGATTCATGGTGTAGAGTCTCCTTTGTACCGAATAGTTCTATACCCAAAACGCCCAGTGCACAAGTTAAAACAAAACGACTCAGTCCTGGTCTGAAATCCGGTTTTCAAGCCGCCAGCCGGCGCAGGCGAATCCCTTTTTCTTGTGCGTGGCTATCCTGACGAGCCCCTTGGGCCTGCGCCTCTCGAAACGATCCATGGCCGCGGAGGGCATAGCCGCGACGTACGAACCGCCGAGCTTGAGCGCCCTGACGGCATTCAGCCAGGTCTCGTCCAGCGTATCGACGCGAGGCGTTATGTCGGGCTGTTCGACGATCAGGTCGTAGCTCATGTCCGGCGTTTGGGTACAGAACGCATATGACTCGCCGACGGGGGCGTCGGATGCGACGTCGAGCGCTACATTCTTGGCGGTCGCGGCCAGGGCCAGGGCATCCCGTCCGCAGACATCTATGATGGCGTTTTTTGCGCGGGCTTTGATGTAGCATGCCACGCGGCCTATGCCAGGATTAACGATGAGGGCTCGACGGGTCATCAGCCCGGACATGGCGTTTTCGCACAGGTCCATGGCCAGTTCGCTGGCGAAGGAAGCCGTGTCGAACTCCGGCAAGCCCCAGTAGCCCTTGACGCGATAGGTGGCCCTGCCCGCCTGTAACTTCTGTTCAGAGCGCTCCAATACCGACCAGCAGGCTCCTGAGCCCGCCTCGGGCGCCGAGGCCACACCGCGGCTGAACACGTAGGCGGTATGGCCGGCGCCGCGCTCCTGGTGGCATATTTCAGCGCCGGATGCGCGCAGGGCGGCGAGCGCGGCCTCCGCTATGGGCTGTACGACGACGATGGCGCCGCGGCCGCGCTCCGAGACGATGCCCGGCAGGTCGCGCAGGAAGCGGTCCAGCACCGGCGTACCAGCCTTGGCAGGCACGTTGCACAGTACCAGGTCGAAACGCTCAGCCTCGATGCCGTCAAGGAACAGCGCAGGATCCACGGCCAGGGGTGCAACCTTGTTGCGTTTGGCGTTGCGATCGCTGAATGCGCAGGCCAGAGCGTCGCGATCGCGCATCCGGAGGGTCGCCCCCGGGTAGCCCCTGGCGCACGCGATGCCGAGCACCCCGATGCCAGAGCCTATGTCGACTATGGATCCGACATCCACGGCATTCACGTGGCCGGCAACGGCTTTGAGAAGCAGTCGCGAGCCTGAGTCAATGTCAAAGGAGCTGAATAACGCGTGCGACAGGTCGAACGACATATCGGCGCCCTTGAATTTAAATGGAACGGTCTTGTTGACGTACGTGTCGTATGGCTTCATGTGTACACCATACTACGCGAGCCGAGGCTGTCGGGCAAGGTGCGGCCAGTAGTTTAGCGTGCCGGTTCAGTCTCCGAGGCGCGTTCCTGGGACTTCAGCATCAGGACCTCATCGCTGTTAAAGATGTGGTCAATGTCGAGAATGATGATGAAGCCTGAGTCGCTTTTACCGACGCCCTGAATGAACTCAGAGGACAGGCTTGTTCCGAAGCGCGGCGCGGGTTCTACTTTGTCCGATGCGATTTCTACGACCTCATGCACGGAGTCGGCCAGAATTCCCACCACCACGGGCCCGTCACGGCTATCCACGTCAAGCACTATGATAGCCGTCTCTTTGCGGATGGGCGTCTCATCCAAGCCAAACTTCAGGCGAAGGTCGATGACCGGCACGCCGGCCCCGCGGAGGTTGATGATGCCCTTCATGAAGTCAGCAGTGCGCGGCAATTTGGTTATCCGTGTATATTCAAGAACCTCGCGCACTTTGCGAACAGCTACCGCGTACTGTTCTTCATTGAGGGTAAACGTCACGTACTGGTTGAAGGTGCTGTCTATCATCAGGCGGTCTCCTACGGTTACTGTAGCGCTCTAATGGCGCATCGTCAAATGCCAACGCTCTGAAAGGCGCTTGTCAGGCAGGCGTTTCGCCTGAGTTCGGAAACCCCTATCCAGCTCTGGCCCAGCGCTGTCTTCCTGAAAAAGGCCTTTATTTCATCGTCGCGAGCAGTCTTGAGAAAAGCAAGCGACACGAGGCGGCCCGGCCTCCGTTCGGCGGGCAGGATACGCCGATCAGCCCTGTCCGCCGGGCTGGTGCCGAGCGAGTCCACGAGCCAGGCGGCGCGGGAGCGCGGGCAGGCGTCGACGCAGACGTCACAGCCGTACAGACGGCAACCCCAGACCGCCTGAACCGGTTCAGGCACCCTCCCCGGCCTCGTTGTCCAATACTGGATGCAGCGCTCCAGCTGGATTTCCGTGCCGTTCGCCCTGACGGCGCCCCCAGGGCAGGCGTCAACGCAGGCTCTGCAGGAGCCGCAGCCGGAGCCGGGAATCAAAGCAGCTTCAGCCTCGGCCCTTTTCTGGCTAGAGACGAATGCCTCAAGCGAAAATTCCGGCGGTAACAAGAGCGCGCCGAGCAGGCAGGCGGGTCCATACGCGTTCGTTACAACCAGGCTGGAGCGGCCTATGAACCCGAGCCCGGCCGTTACCGCCAGTCGTTTCTCCGGCAAGCGCGAGTTGACGATAGCCCTGAAGCCTTTGGCAGGCAAGCCCGATGCCTCCGAGAGCAGGCGCCCCGCGCCGAGGAGCAAACGGGAAAGAGCGGCATACCGGTTCCATGAGGCAAAAGCGCCGATCCGCGCAAAGGGCGGCGATCCCCCGGCGCCGGGGTCGGTTTCACTGCAGGCTTCCTGGCGGCGCGGATCATACGGAAACGCCGCGACGACGGCGCCCGAGGCTTGCAGGAGACCGTAGCGTTCAACGGCCGCGGCATCCGCTACTCCGGAGAGTTCCATGAGACCGGCTTGGTTTATAACTGAAAATGTCGGCAGGCCCACGGAATTGAAGGCCGTTTCGATGGCGGCGGTTCTGGAATCGAGGCTCAACGAACCGCCTGGGCGTCTTTGCGGGATTTCTCTATTTTCTGCATCTTGCGGTAGTATTCCGCCTGTTTGACTATCTCGCTCATATCCTGGACGACTATCTTGTTGTCGATGAGCCTGAACAGCTTGTTGGACAGTAGTTGCTGGACTACCATATTGCCTTCGTTCATGGGCAAACCGACCATGTTGATCAGTTCTTTTGGCCCGAATTCGAAGGCGTGCGTGGCGCCGTTCTTTATGGGCACACGGTTCTTTTCAAGCTGGATATGAAGGGCGTCGTACATGCGCCCGAGGGGATCTGAGATGAGGGTGTTTGCCAATTGCTTGTATATGAACCAGATACGTTCTGCGAGCAACTGGGTCAGTCGAGTCACGATCTGGGGCTGCGCCTGTACCATGCGCTCGAAGTTCTGCTTGTTCACTGCCAAGAGGTAGGCATCCTCGTAGGCGATAGCGCTAGCGGAGCGGGGTTTATTCTCTAGGAGGGCCATTTCGCCGAAGATGTCGCCGGCCTTGAGTACAGCAAGCAGTACCTCGGTATTCTCCACGATCTTGGTTATCTTCACCGAGCCCTTCTGCAGGATGTACAACTCCGAGCCCGGCATGCCCTCGGAGAACACCATCGTATCCTTGGGATAGAAACGATTGAATTCCTCAGTCGAACCATCCAGATACACGGCCTTGGAATACGGCTTTATCTTGGCCATGCGTTCCGAAGCAGCCTGGGCGTACTGACCGTTAGGACAATATTTAAGATACTGGTAATACGCGTAGTAGGCCTGATTGAACTGGCTCTGTTTGGCATAGCACTCGGCAACCTTGTACAGGTGAGAAGGGTCTATGTCTGCGCTTTTCTTCAGGGTGATGCGGGTCAGGGCCTCGTCCAAGAAACGCATGCGCTTGGAGAACCCCATGATGATCTTCATCGCTACCGGGGTATTCTTCTCTATCAGCATGCCATACTGATCGCGCTGCACGCTAATGAGGGTGACGTCGGTTATTGCCTGAGCCGTTTCTATGTGGCTGTGACTGGACATCGTGGAGACGACGCCGAAAAAATCTCCAGGAGAGTAGATGTTGCCGCCTTCTTCCTCGACGACTTCAACTTCCTTGGATATGCGTACCTTGCCAGCTCTTATAATAAAAAAACGATCGGCGTTCTGCTTGCCTTCAACAATAATATACGAGTCTTTTTTAAAAGTAACGAAGGTGAGCTGGAGAGGATTTTCCATGCCGATACCGTTTTCTCCCGTCGGAAAGCTCGTTAGAAGTATAGGGACGCCCCATGGGGTTGTCAATCGATCCCAGGGGGTGTCCCGTGCCCAGACTACTTTTGAATATCGGCAGGAAGTCCGAATCGTCCAGTAAGTTTCTGAACCTCGATTTTGACCCTTACGGCGACGGCGGGCTCGCCCTTGGACTTGAGCACATCCATGAT
Organism: uncultured Treponemataceae bacterium; assembly: GCA_964571545.1. GTDB lineage: Bacteria > Spirochaetota > Spirochaetia > Treponematales > UBA12059 > SZUA-370. The sequence continues at coordinate 33,553 of CAZNCK010000008.1, forward strand.
TAGGCTGGCAATCTGGGTCATTTCAGGCTCTTTCATGCCGCGCGTCGTGACGGCGGGAGTGCCCACGCGAATGCCCGAAGTGATGAAGGGGCTCTTCTGGTCAAACGGAATGCCGTTCTTGTTGACCGTGATTCCAGCCTCGTCGAGCCATTTTTCGGCTTCCTTACCAGTGATGCCCAGGGGCGACAAGTCGACGAGCATGAGGTGGTTATCGGTGCCGCCCGAGACGATGCGCGCGCCGCCCGCCGCGAGATCCCTGGCCAAGACCTTGGCGTTAACGACGACCTGCTGGATGTAGGACTTGTACTCCGGGGAGAGGGCTTCCTTGAACGCTACGGCTTTGGCCGCGGTAACATGGCACAGCGGCCCGCCCTGGATGCCGGGGAAGATGGTGCCGTCTACGAGTTCCGACCACAGCTTGACGCGGTCGCCCTTGGGGGTCATGACGCCGATGGTGTTTTCCTTGTCGGTACCGATGAATATTGCGCCGCCGCGCGGGCCGCGAAGGGTCTTGTGCGTCGTCGTCGTGGTAAAATCCGCAAGTTTGATGGGGCTGGGATGGACGCCCGCGGCTACAAGGCCGGCGATGTGGGCCATGTCGACCAGAAACAGGGCGCCGACTTCATCGGCTATCTTCCTAAAACGCTGAAAATCTATGACTCTCGGGTAGGCGCTGGCGCCGGCCACTATCATCTTTGGCTTGCTTTCGCGGGCGAGGCGCTCGAGTTCTTCATAATCGATCTGTTCGGTCTCGCGGTTTACGCCATAGCGGACGACGTTGTACAGCTTGCCCGAGAAGGAAACGGGCGCGCCGTGCGTCAGGTGGCCGCCGTGGGCCAGATCCATGCCAAGAAGCGTGTCACCGGGTTTGAGGGCGGCGAAGTAGACGCCCATGTTGGCCTGAGAACCGGAATGGGGCTGGACATTGACGTAATCGGCGCCGAAGAGCTCCTTGGCGCGGTCCCGCGCAAGATTTTCAGCCATATCGACGAATTCGCAGCCACCGTAGTAGCGCTTTCCTGGATACCCTTCCGCATACTTGTTGGTGAGCACGGAACCGGTGGCTTCCATGACCGCCTTCGAGGTGTAGTTCTCGCTTGCTATAAGTTCGAGGTTATTGCGTTGGCGATCTTCTTCAAGGCCCATGGCCTTCCAGAGTTCCGGATCAGCTTTCTCTATGAACGACATCGATTCCTCCTGTTAAGACCCTCAGCATACCACGCCCCCGTAAAAAGCCCAACCCGAAAAATAAAACCACTGCCGCCCGAAGCAAAACAGGAAGCTGGCCTAAAGACGTAGAGAAGAAGGAAAGAGAATCAGACCACGGAGGCATTCTTTCCTTCTTTCCTCATCTTCTCTGTGGCTCTGTGCCCAACTTGTATACCAGGCCGTATTTCAGGACAGGATCAGTAGACGCCGGTGATTTCTACGTCGGACCAGAAGGTGGTATACGCGCTGATTCCGCCGGCGGCTTCCTCGAAGATGTTCTGGAAGGAGTAGCGGCGGGAGGCGGCTACGGTGCGTCCGTCGGGCGTTATTCTGTCCACACTGGCTAGACCGCGCGAGAACGCGATATGCCGGTCGTCCAGATTGCCAAAATAGCGAGACCTATCGGCAAACGGCGGAAGGAAATTGCCGACATTGCCGCCCGAGGCCAGAACAGGGTCAACCGGTATCCAGCCAAAACCATAGATGTAAAATTCGGTCCAGGCATGGCGCCAGGCTCTCCTCGAATCATCCACCAGGATGCCGGCTACTGGTAGGGCCGGAACGCCTGAGGCCCTCAACATCGAGGCATACAGTAGGGCCATATCCCACGAGTCGGCCCTCGACGCGGAGAGCGCCTTCACGGGCGACTCGAAACCAGCGTTCGCGTCGTAGCGAACGGTCGCCTGCAAGGTTTCGAGGGCGGCGCGGGCTACCAGATAGTGGTTTTTCTCGCGACCGGCGGCTGTCTTTGCCAGAGCTACAATAGCCGGATCAGCGGCCGGCACGAGCGCGTCTGGTTGTACAAGCATTTCGTACAGGCGCGGTTCTGGCGACGGCGGGGACTTGATCTTATCAGCCTTGACCTCGGTTTCAATGCCGAATATCTGCACGACATGATCCTGCCCCAGCGATGACAGCGTATCGGGAGCCAGGTCAACGAGCCGGTAGGCCGACAATCCGCGATAATCCGGCAACAGCGGCTCTGTAGTGCGCCCCAGCGCCTTGACGCCGCGCTGGGACGGCGTCTTAACCGGGAACGGCATCCAGATATAGAGGGAATTCTGACCGGTCGACTGAACGCGCGATATCGTCACAAAGGTGGAGAGCGCGTAGGTGCGTCTGCCGGAATAGGTCTTTGTTCCAGGGGTATCGCTGACCTGAAAATACCTGACCGGGCTCGTTCCCTTGGCCGTGCTGACGGCGATGCCGCCTGTAACCGCCCCATCGGGAACCCGGACCCTAAGTTCCTTGTCTGACCAACTTTCATACTCGCCGGAAGAATCCTGAGGGCTGACATAACCGCGCCCCGCTTCATCGTTGGTCATTTGCATGGCGGACGCGCCTACCCAGGTAAACAGGACCTCTGAATCGCCCCTGTTCGTGCCAAAATTGAGGCCTTTTATAGAAACAAGCGAACCTATGCTGCCTGAATCCGTGGAGAGTGACTCGATGGAAGGCCCCAAGGCCCGGGAACCGGCGCCCGAAGGAGCGGAGGGCAGAAGCGCCCGGCTCATGAACATCCTAGCGTTGGAACGCCCGGTCTCGGTTATAACGTGAACGAGGCTCGATTCGGCATACAAGGGTACGCGGAGTTCAATGCGGCCGTCGGTCCAGGAAATATAGGAAGAGGCCGTCGGCGCGGCGCCGTCGAATTCAACCCGACCCTCTCCTCGCTGCGGGCCAAAATGCTTTCCCTCGATCAGGAGCAATCCGCCCGGTTCGCCAATGGGAGGATCTATGGAGACTACAACGGGTTTATTGGCCTGAGTTCGCATAATGGGCACGGCAAGCGCGGCGACCAGTACGAAAACAGTAAGCGCTATCAATAAAGCCACCGGGCGGCGGCCTTGCTTGGGCGTGTGCGGCGGCGACAAGGCGAATCTCACGGCTTGGCCTTGTCCTTGACGGGAGACGGTGTTGCTTCAGTAGCGCTCTGGCCCGCGGGGCCCTCAGAGGCGGAAGCATATTTGTCCATTATCAGTTCAACGCGAAGCGGGGCTCCGCCTTCTGGCTTGGCTCCAAAGGGATAGAACAGCACCCGCTCGCCAAACCCGACGGTCAGAGTATCTACGGTCGTCCTGTAGCCTACTCCGGCCTCGCCGTCCTTGTACCAGACCTGCCCCTGGACCACGAGCATCAAGCCGCCTTTTTTATCCTTGTATGGCGTGATGGTAATGACGATGGCGGTTTCCCTGCCTATCATCTTTACAGAAACGGAAGTGCCGGGAATGGTGTATTTGATGTCCCGCGCTTCCCATGTGGGGGCTTCTGACGGCCTGCTTACCGTGGCGAATATGGACACGGTAAGCGCTTCGCCGATCAGCGCGGCGGGTATCGAGGCGAGCGATCCTGATTCGGGCAAGATCCCGGGAAGTTGAGCAGCTATCGGCGTAGTCTGAGCCCATGCAGAAAAAGTGGTGAATGCCGTAGCGACAAATGCCGCGCTCGCCAGCAAACAGCGCCTCACTGGCGACTCCCAGCCTGAAAATCAGCCTCACGTACGATGAACGGCTCGCCTGAGACGCCGCCGAAGGCCTCGGGTGGCAGGGTAATGTTTATATTGACGGCCGAGTTCTGCTTTGAAATGTACTCGATGATAGACTCGATGCCCATGCCCGAGGTGGCCACGGGAGTAGCCTCGAACGCGCGCCGCACGGCCATGCAAAGATCGGCGTTACGACGGCCGCTCTCAGCCAAGGCAAAACCGAGTACAGCCAACGCGAGGGCCGCCGCCGCGGCCACAGGAAAGGGCACAGGATACCTTCGAGCCCAGAACGCGCCTGAAGTCGCGGGTCCGCGGACGGCAGCAAAGCCGAGGCGCTCTTCGACCCGAACACGGGCGGGTTCGGCGGAAGCATCGATCAGGGCGGCGTCCGAAGAAAACAGGGCATGAGTCTGGTTCATTGAGGCGACAAGCTGCGAACAGGATTCGCACGCTTCGAGATGCCGCGCAATAGTTTCCCGCCACGGGGAAGGCACTTCGCCATCGATCCAGGCGGACAAAAGCTCACGGTCGGGACACATCGTTACCATCCTCCCGCATCATCACAGCAAGAGCCTCGCGGGCCCTGAACACCCTAACTTTGACATTGCCCTCGGCAATGCCCATCACCCGGCCTATTTCCTTGTAATTGAGCAGACCGTACTCCTTGAGCACGAGCACCATTCTGAATTTTTCCGGCAGCCTGTCCAGATATCGGCGCATGTCATGAGTAGCCTCGCCCTTCAGCGCTTCGTCCTCGGGTGACTCGGAAGCGGCATCCATTTCCTTGAAATACCGCTGGTAGACCTTCTGCTCGCGCCCCTTGCGCTTGATCCAGTTGAGGGCATTGTTCTTGACCACACGGATGAGCCAGTACTTGGCATCGTCCTTGGTCGGAAAGATGCCCCAGCGTTCCACGGCCTTGATGTACGAGTCATGCACGACGTCTTCAGCGGCCTCGTCGGAGTTGGTTATCCGGCGGGCTACCCTAAAGAGCATCATGAACGTCTCGTCGTACAAGGCCTTGAAGGCCGCGTTGTCTGTGCCGCTCCTGTTGTTAAACAATCCTCGTCCCCTATCAGTTACGCCGTCGGCGATATTCCGGGGGCGACAGAGAGAGCGCCTTCAGAAAATTTCCAGGCCGTACCGCCGGGACCATCTTCCAGCAGGATGCCGCGAGCCTTGAGCCCGTCCCGTATCGCATCGGCGCGGGCAAAGTCGCGGTCTTTTTTCGCGGCGACGCGTTCGGCTATCAACGCGGTGATTTCAGCGGCGAGAGCGGGATCCACCGGCGCGGCTTCAGCGCGTTTCAGCGAAGCAAGGCCGAGGCCAAGCACGCGATCCATGTCGAACGCGGCGCCAAGGGCATCAGCCGCCGGCACGCCCTGCTCACGGAGTATTCCCCACAGCTCCGCTATGGCGCGGGGCGTGGACAGGTCATCTTCGATAGCGGCGCGGAAGGCGTCCAGTCTGGCCCTGGCGGCCGGGCCGAGCGCGGCTATAGGCGTAGGCCCGGAACCGTCGGCGGGCACCTTTTCGCGCAACGCGAGTACGCGCTCTACAAGCGAGGCCCGCGAAGCCTTGGCTGAATCGAGGGCCTCGTACGAGAATTGCAGCTGGGAGCGGTAGTGTCCCCCCAATAGGAAATAGCGATAGTCGAGCGGATCATACCCAGCGTCGATGAGCGTCTTGAGCGTAAGAAACCCGCCCTTTGACTTGCTCATCTTACCGGCTCCAAGAATAAGAAATTCATTGTGAAGCCAATAATTAACCCACTTTTTACCCGTGGCGGCCTCGCTCTGGGCAAGCTCGTTCGTGTGGTGCACGGGGATGTGGTCGATACCGCCGGCGTGGATATCGAAGCTCTCGCCCAGGTACTTCATGCTCATCGCGGAGCACTCGGCGTGCCAGCCGGGGTAACCGCGCCCCCAGGGGCTGTCCCAGATCAGGGCCTGGTTCTCGAACTTGCTCTTGGTGAACCAGAGCACGAAATCCTGTGGATTGCGCTTGTTCGCATCGACCTCGATGCGGGAACCGGACTGCTGCTCGTCGAGCTTGAGCATGGCGAGGTCTCCGTAGCTCGGGAACTTCGATACATCGAAATAGAGGTTGCCGCCGGCCATGTAGGTATAGCCCTTGGCTTCCAGGCGCTTTATAAGCTCTATCATGTCGCCGACGTGCTCGGTAGCCTTGCAGACGACGCTCGGCCGCGAGATGTTCAGCCGGTCGGTATCGCCAAAGAACGCCTCGGTATAGTACTGGGCTATTTCCAGGACGCTCTTGTTGCGCTGGGCGGCCGTCTTGACCATCTTGTCCTCGCCCGTATCGTCATCGCCGGTAAGGTGGCCCACATCGGTGATGTTCATCACGTGTTTTACCTCGTAGCCGAGGTAACGGAGCGAGCGGGCTATGATGTCCTCGAACACGTACGCGCGGAGGTTGCCGATGTGGGCAAAATTATAGACGGTGGGGCCGCAGCCGTAGAAGCCTACTTTTCCTGGTTGTATCGGTTCGAACGCCTGCAAGGAACGTCCGAGCGTGTTATAAAGTCGTAAACCCATGCGGTCCTCCTTTCAAAAAATGCCTTGAATAGTAATTTGAACGAAGAGAATAAGAGTATAAGAGAAGAATTCAAGAGAAGACCCATCATGGAAAAAGGGGCAAAACAATGATCCTCTTCTTCACCCCACTTTTTTGTCTCTCGTCTCTTTCTTGTCTCTTTTCCTCTTATCCTCTTCGTTACGTATTTAATGGTCAGCTGTATTAACACTGCGCACGACTTGGGATAGCATACGAAGAGCATGACTACACTACGGAAATTCATCGAGAATTGCAATATCGACGCGGATATCGCGTATGACGAACCCATGGCAAAGCATACGACCTTCAAAATTGGAGGGCCCGCCGATGCGTTCGTCAGGCCAAGGAACGCCGCGGCGTTCGCCACCCTGCTCAGGGCGGCGCGAGAAGCGGGCCTGCCGGTCGCCGTCATAGGGGGAGGCGCAAACCTCCTTGTAGCCGACCGGGGCGTCCGCGGCGTGGTAGCATCCACCGAAGCGTTGCGAGAGACCCGGATCTCAGACGGAGAAATTTTTTACGCCGGGGCTGGCCTATCCGTTGTCCAACTCGTACGCCTGGCCATGCAAAACGCGCTCTCCGGCCTGGAATTCGCGGCGGGCCTTCCCGGCTCTGTAGGCGGAGCGGTTTATATGAACGCTCGCTGCTATGAGCGCGAGTTCGCCGATGTCGAGATGCTTCCAGGTAAGCTCTACCAGGTGGTC
>CAZNCK010000008.1:40534-45007 GCA_964571545.1 uncultured Treponemataceae bacterium
TCATCATAAAGATAGATTATCTAGAGCCTGAGGAATTTTCAGCCGCGTCAACGACCATGGACCGGGCTGGCTGGGCCTACAAGCGCACCCCGTTCATGGCCGAGGGAGCGCTGGCGGGCACGCTGATCACCGGAGCCGCATTCACGCTGACGCGCGGGGACGGAGCGGCCATCGCCGCCAGGATGGCCGAATTCGAGGCCGACCGTGACGCAAAGGGCCACTTCGACTTTCCGAGCGCAGGTAGCCTCTTCAAGAACAACCGCGAATTCGGGAAACCTACGGGCAGGATACTCGACGAACTGGGCTTCCGTAATAGACGGATAGGCGACGCGATGGTCAGCCCCAAACACGCCAATATCTTCATCAATGCCGGGCAGGCGAGCGCCGCGGACATGGTAGCGCTCATTGAGGAGGCGCAGGCGGCGGCCAGAAAGTCGTTCGGCATTGAGCTGGAACCGGAAGTAATCAGGCTTGGAGAATTTTGATTCTCGAATACACTTGCGTAGCCTCCATTCGTCGCCTATTTTTATTCTAGATACATGTTTGCTAACTTTGAGCATTCATCGCTCATACTGCCTCTCATGGCGTACCTCGCGGCGAGGGCGATAGCCGTAGCGTTATCCAAACGATATCCCGGTAGCGCGCCGGCACTGCTGGTCACGCTGGGCATCGCCGCGGCCGCGGCTGGTCTCGGCTCGGCGGAATGGGCCGCGGGGGGATCATACTGGATCATGGCCGACGCCGCCTGCGCGGTCGCGCTATTCGCCGTTGGCTCCGAAGCAAGCCGAGCGCAGAGCAGGCCAAAGAACGAATCAACGCATAACGGCAAGCGCGTACGGCGAACCATCGCATTCTGGGTGCCTGTCATAGTCGGATTCATGTTGGCCATCGGGTTTGGCTCCGTGAACGGCTCGGGCGTGAACCCGGTCATACGGACTGCGCTGGCGCTGTCCGCAGCGCTTTGGCTCTCAAGCCACTCCTCCGGCCCCAGCCTACTCGCCGCCGCCATGGCGCTGGCGTTGACGTCCACGCCCGCTCCCGGCGCTCTAACGGCGGCGGCCTTGGCAACGGGTCTGGCGCTAGCGCTCGCGACCGCTGGCGGTATCGCCAAAAACGGAGGGGGCACGGGCAGGATTATCAGGGGCGCCGTCCCCGTCCTGTCGCTGGGACTAGCCTGGGCGTTACGCGCGACGGGACTGTCTTGGGCTACGGCGGGTCTGGCCTCCGGTTTTGCGGCGGGACTCGAGCGGCGATTGGCAGAAGGCGGCAACTCCAATCTGACGCTCCACCGGCCAGCAGGATCACTCTCGAGGCGAGCGACGACGGAGGCGGCTTACGCTCTTGCCTTCATCGCGGGCTTCGGAAGTTCGACAGATAAAATTGTAACGGCAGCTCCGGCCATCATCGTCATTGCCGGCTCCGTACTCGCCTCGGCCGCTCTCCGAACGATCATTTCAGGTACCAGATCTCCCTACCTACCGGTTGAAGCCGCCGCGTTCGCGGCGCTGATAGCGGCCAAACGGGCCGGGTTGGCCAGCGATGCGGCGATAACCGGCATGGCCGTGGCATTCCTCGCCGCGATGCCTCTTTCACGGCTGGGAGTACGGGCGATGGCGGATCTATCCTCGCAGCCAATGATAAAGGCCATTGTCGGCGTATCGCCTAAAGGCGCGACATTAGGAGCGCTCTCGTTTGCGGCGGCCATTGGAACGCCAGGAGAGGCCATAAGGGCGGCTTGCGTCGCCGCGGCCGAAGGCTCCACCGGGCTAGGCCCCAGCGACGCGGAGGAAGCGCTTGTCCGATGCGTCGCCATCGGCGCGACGGCTGAAATCCGGGTGTTGCCGTCTGTGGTCGTATCCGCAAGCATTCCGGACGGCCTGGTCAGGGCGGCGCTGGAACGCCGGGCAGAGGCAATCATCCTCGGGCTCGGAGACCGGACTCGCTCCGCCGGGAAAAAATACAGAACGGCCTTGGACGGTTTGCTCATCGCCTTCCCTGGCTCTATCATCGCGGTGCGAAGGGCGGAAACATTCTCTTCAATTCGACGCCTTGTCCTGATAGCCGTGTCTGGAGTTGAAGAATCTCCGGGATTTCTGGTCGCGCTCACGGCGATAGCGCGCGTTTGGGGGCGCCCCACAAGATCGATAGAGACGCTCATGATAGGAGCCTCCGCCTCCGCGCTCGTCGATGCCGCCGAAGGACTTCTGGACGAACGCAACTCCAGCACGGTTGCCTCATGGCGGGATGTGCCCGCGGCGCTTGCCGCTCAAGCATCGCAAAACACAAGTTTTGTCATATTTTCATCCCGACCGGGCGAAAAAGCATGGAATCCCGGCTATGAACGGCTTCCGACTATTCTTGACGCGGCTTTCCCCGACACAGCCGTCGCCTTGTGGTTCCTGCCTCAGCCGCCAAGGGATACGCTGGAGAGCGACGGGGCGGACCAACAACTGCCACAGCAATCCACCGGCAGCGAACAGCCGGCTCAATCAGCGGAAAAACAGCCCTGGCCGCCCATCATTGCGTCAGCATGGTCATCAAGCAGAATCATGACCGATATGCATGAGGCGGCACTGGTGGACGCTATCAGACGGCTGACAGACGCCGTATTCCCGAACGACCGGGGGGCCTCGGGCAGACTCGCATCGGAATTCTCGACTATAGCTCGAAAAGAACCGATCGAACTTGCGCCTGGGGTGCTCCTCCTGCACGCGCACGCCCGCGGCATCATGATTCCAACCGTCGCAATCGGAGCCAGGCCCGCGGGCTGGCCCCTCGTCGCCCTGCCGTCTTCGATAAAAATTGTCGTTGCGCTGGTGTCGCCAGAGGAATCTGGCCCTGAAATACACCTCGAAGCCCTGACCCAGGTTGCAAGCGCATTCAGGAACCTCGACTTCGCCGAACGACTGCTGACATCCGCCCCGCCCGATCCAACTATATAAAGAAACAACGCGATCGCTTGAACAACAGCGAACGCGTAGGCATACTCCATTTCATGAAAGACTATTCCGCGATACTGGCCAGGCCGCATACGGCCGAGACGATTGAACGGCTCGTGCGTTATGCAAGGATTGAAACCACGAGTGACCGGCACGCTACCGTCATACCGTCGACTCCCACGCAATGGAACCTCGCGAGGCTCCTCGAGACCGAGCTCAGGGGACTCGGCATCACCGACGTTTCGGTGGACGAACATTGCTTCGTCATTGCCCGGGTGCCTGCCACGCCGGGCTACGAAAAAACGCCGACTATAGGCTTCATGGCCCACCTCGATACTTCCAGTGAAGTTTCAGGCGCCGACGTCAAGCCGCGCGTCGTCAAGAACTACGACGGCAAGGCCCTGCCGCTTTCCGCGGGCTGGACTCTCGACCCCGCCGAGTTCGCCGAACTCAAGGAATATGCCGGCGACACGCTCGTCGTTACCGATGGCACCACCCTCTTAGGCGCTGACGACAAGAGCGGCATAGCAATCATCATGACAGCGCTTGCCGCGCTGCTCAGGACTGCGGCTGTCGTCCATGGTCCGCTCTATATAATCTTCACTCCTGACGAAGAGACAGGCAAGGGCATGGACGGTTTCCCCATCAACAAAGTGAAGATGGACGCGTGCTATACCTTCGACGGCGGTCATGGCGGTGAAATCGAATCCGAATGCTTTACCGCGTATGAAGCCAAGCTGGCGTTCGCAGGCAAGACCTCGCACCCCGGTTACGCGCGCGGAGTCATGACCAACGCGGTGGCGATGGCAGCCAGCTTCGTCTCGATGCTGCCGCGTAGCGAGAGCCCCGAAGCCACCGACGGCTGGTACGGCTACTACTACGCCCACGAGATTCACGGCGGCCTCGAAGCGGCTACCGTCGACGTGCTCCTGCGAGACTTCTCCGACGAGGGCATGGCCCGACGCCAGGCGACAATCAAGGCGCTCGCGGCTGCTGTAGAAGCGCAATTCCCCGGCGGCAAGGTCAGCGTCGACCTGCGCAAGCAGTACCTGAACATGAAGAAGAAGCTCGACGCCAGCCCCAAGGTGCTTGAGTTGCTTTACGAAGCCGCGCGCCTGGCCGGAGCCGAACCGTACTCAAAACCGATACGCGGCGGCACCGACGGCGCGCGCCTCACCGAGATGGGCGTACCCACGCCTAACATCTTCGCAGGCATGCACAATTTCCACGGCCGCCACGAATGGGCCAGCGCCGCCGAGATGGTCCTGGGCGTAGACACCACCCTGGAACTCGTCCAGCTCTGGGCAAAAGCCTAATATACGGCCTGGTATACGAATACTTCTGCACAGAGACACAGAGAAGACGAGGGGGGGGATAAGAGGGATCAAGAAAGAAAGGAGTTTTAGACTTTCTTTCTTCTTACTCCTTTCTTTCTACCTCATCTTCTCTGTGGCTCTGTGCATAAATTTCCTTTATTCTCAAATCTTTTATTAGTTCATCGAACCTTGTGTCCACACCGCAAGCGCCGGTGCCC
>CAZNCK010000009.1:0-644 GCA_964571545.1 uncultured Treponemataceae bacterium
GTGCTGAAGGCAATAAGATTTGGCGCAAAGAAGCCGTGACGCCGCTCAAGGTTGGGGCCACCTACGTGCCTAAGTACGCCTGCTGAAGGAGACACAAGGTTCGATGAACTAATAAAAAGTTTGATTATGAACTACCCCGCTAGCGCCTCGGGCCGTCCTCTGCTACTATCCGCGCATGAGCGACCATTCAGTTTATCAGTCCCCTTTCAGTTGGCGGTACGGTAGCGCGGCCATGCGCGCGGCATGGAGCGACGAAGCCAAGCGCCGGCTGTGGCGATCAATCTGGGTGAGCCTCGCGCGCGTGGAGTCAGAATTCGGCATCGTGACCAAGGCCCAGGTCGACGAATTGGCCGCCCACTCAGGCGAACTAGATATCGGGCGCGCCCTCGAAATAGAGGCGGAGATCAGGCATGACCTCATGGCCGAGGTAAAGACCTTCGCCGAGCGCTGCCCCACCGCCGGCGGCGTCATCCACCTGGGCGCTACCAGCATGGATATAGAAGACAACGCCGACGCCCTGCGCATACGTCGCGCCCTCGATCTGGTACTGGAGGCCCTGGACAGACTCCTGGCCGTTTTTGCCGACAAAATAGACGCGTACGCCGACCTGCCTGTCATGGCCTTTACGCACATCCAGCCCGCGG
>CAZNCK010000009.1:654-4751 GCA_964571545.1 uncultured Treponemataceae bacterium
CCGCATGGCCATGTGGGCCCAGGATCTGCTGGACGACCGCGAGCGCCTCGCGCGCGAACGCGACACCGTCCGCGGCAAGGGCTTCAAGGGCGCGGTTGGCACTGCGGCCTCGTACGCCGAACTGGTCGGAGAGACCAACGTAGACCGTTTCGAGGCGCGTCTGTCAGAAGAGCTCGGCATCGCCTTCTATCCCATAGCGACGCAGACCTACACCCGCAAGCAGGACTACTCTATCGTGTCCGCCCTTGCGGGACTCGGCGCGTCGCTGCACAAGTTCGCGCTTGACCTGCGAATCCTGCAGTCGCCGCCGATAGGCGAACTGTCGGAACCCTTCGGTTCGAAACAGGTAGGCTCGTCCGCCATGCCGTTCAAGCGCAATCCCCTCGGTGATGCCGCAGGTAGCGTGGCAGAACGCCGCGCAGTCGATACTGGAGCGCACGCTGGACGACTCCGCCAATCGCCGCACCCTGCTACCCGAGGCATTCCTCACCTGTGATGAAATATTGGCAACCGCGACAAAAATACTGGGCGGCCTCGTCGTCAACGAACAGGCCATAGCGCGCACCATGGCCGCGTACGGCCCCTTTGCCAACACCGAACGCGTGCTCATGGCCATGGGCAAGGCCGGCGCCGACAGGCAGGAAACCCACGAACGGCTCCGCGAACACGCGCTTGCCGCATGGGCGGAACTACGCTCCGCGGGGGCGGTCGGAACAAATTCACTCGCGGCGCGCATCTCTTCGGACCGCTTCTTTACCGACACGATTGGAGTACGGGCGCTGGCCGACTTGATGTCAGACGCCGACTACACCGGCACAGCGCCCAGACGCGCGAGAGAAATGGCGGCGAGGATACGGTTGGGCATACGGCGATAGCCCTCGGTGGACAGAAACTACTTCCCTGATTACGCTTGAAAGCTGAATAGTACATTGCGTGAAAAAGCCGACTTCATTGCGGCTGGTGCAAGTTTTGAAACGCAGGTAGAACACGAGGCGATACCCTTATGAAGGTCGAACCATTCAAGGAATCCGATACAGTCGATGCGCTGGAAGCCGTCGATTCTGTTAGAAGCCTTGTTCAAAAAACGCTGCTTGTCTTGAGACTAAAGTACTGCCCGAAGGCGTAATTTCTACTTCCGATCATCAAGACAACTTCCCCCTCTCAACTTGACAAAAAAAAATAGTGTAAAATTGGACAATTCCGCAAACATTAAGGGGTTTCAATGAAAAAGGCACTTTTAGCGCTCCTTGTAGCAGCAACATTTCTTGCATCATGCACGTCGCTCAAGCCAATCGTGGGGGAGCCGAAGTACTCGCAAGAAGGAATCGATGTAACCCAGAATGGGTATATCGTCACCTGGACGCCGCTGTACATCATGCTTTAATGGCAGTCAGTCAAGGGCATGCAGGTTGGACTACAAAACAAGACGAGCGATGCTATAGAGATCAACTGGAGCAAATCTTCGATTTCGTACAAGGGCCAGACGTATGGGATATTCATCTCTGGCCAGAAATATATCGATGCCGGTAAAGCAGTGCCTAACCTGACGATACCTCCGAATGGTCGTGCCACAAAAGACATCTATCCCTCTGAAAATGTAGCGTGGATAGGAAACACCGCAGGCTGGAAAATCTCCGCAATGCCTATAAGTAAAAGAGACATGGTAACCTTGACCCTCGCCATTGAGTCAGAAGGCAAGACGCTATTCGTAACAGGCGAGTCAAAATCACCAACTAGTACCGGTTTTGGAATCTGGTTTTTCTGATCAACTGAGTATCCGATTAAAAAACGGTAGTGCATCTGTTCCCAGTAGCTTACTATTCACGGAGTGGGGACTTGACGGACCCGCTCGATCGGGAGTAGTAATCCACATGGAAATCACGACCGACACATACCGCTTTACCGTAAGGCCAAAGCGAAGGCCGGATGAGCCGAGCGGGCCTGAAGCCCGTTCGCTCGCCGCGGACGCGCACGCGCTCGGATTGTCAAAAATCCGGGCGGTGCGTCGCGCGGCCATATACTTCGTGCATGGCACGATTGCGCCCAAGGAGCTTAGCCTCCTTGGGCGTTTTCTTTTTTGCGACCCCGTCGTGGAAACCTGCTCGTGGTCGCCAGTCGGGGCGGTGCCGGTTACGAACGAACGGCCAGACGGGTCGCGTCGCATCGAGGTGGCACTGCGGCCGGGTGTCACCGACCCGGTAGCCGACGAGGCTATACGCGCCGCCCGCGAACTGGGCATTACCGGCATCACGTCCATATCCACAGGCTTTGCCTTCGACGTTGAAGGCGGCGACCTGGAAGACGACGACCTCAGGCTCCTCGCCGAGCGCTTGCTCTGCAACGCCGTTATCCAGTGCTGGGCCATCGGAGAGATAGTCCCGCAGAGGCCCGCAGAAGCGGCTGGCTCAGGCGCCGTAGAGCTGATCGAAGTAGCCGCTATGGACGACGACGCGCTGCTCTCGCTCTCCACGCAACGGCGCGCCGCGCTGGACCTGGTCGAGATGAGCGCTATACGCGACTGGTACCGCCTCGAGGGTCGGGCCTGCACGGACGCCGAGTTCGAGACAATCGCGCAGACCTGGAGCGAGCACTGCGTGCACAAGACCTTCAAGGCCCTCATAGAGGTCAAAATACCGTCAGACTCCACTAAGGCTGGCTCAGCGTCGCCCTACCCGCCCTTCGTAGACAACGTGCTCAAGAGCTACATAAAGAAGGCGACCGACGAGATAGCGGCGCCCTGGGTGCTGTCGGCCTTCGTAGACAACGCGGGCATCATCGAGTTCGACGGCGAGCACGAGATATCCTTCAAGGTGGAGACGCACAACCATCCGTCGGCCATCGAGCCGTTCGGCGGCGCCAACACCGGCGTGGGCGGCGTCATCCGCGACGTCATGGGCGTCTCGGCCAGGCCTATTGCCGCCACCGACGTGCTGTGTTTCGGACTGCCTGAAACCAGGCCCGAAGACGTGCCGACGGGCAGCCTCCACCCGAGGCGCATAGCCTCAGGCGTCATCGCGGGCGTCCAGGATTACGGCAACAAGATGGGCGTGCCCACCGTCAATGGCGGCATCCACTACGACCCCGGCTACGCCGCCAATCCGCTCGTGTACTGCGGTTGCGCCGGTATCGCGCCCAAGGGCCGGCATCCGAGGAACGCCGCGGCAGGCGACCGCGTCGTCGTGCTCGGCGGTCGGACCGGGCGGGACGGCCTGCGCGGCGCCACCTTCTCGTCCATGGTGATGGACTCCAGCACAGGCGAGCTGTCCGGAGCGTCGGTGCAGATAGGCGCGCCGATAGTGCAGAAAAAGGTATCAGAGGCGCTACTACTGGCGCGCGACGCCGGGCTCTATTCGGCAATAACCGATTGCGGCGCGGGCGGCCTTTCGTCGGCGGTGGGCGAGATGGCCTCCGAACTAGGCGCCGACGTCGACCTCGCCCGCGCTCCCCTGAAGTACCACGGCCTGGCTCCCTGGGAGGTCTGGCTCTCCGAGGCACAGGAGCGGATGGTCGTCGCCGTGCCGCCGGCTAGCATGGAAGCGCTCCGGGCCATCTGCGTGGCACTGGACGTCGAACTGACTGACCTCGGCCACTTTACCGGCAACGGCCGCTTGGTCGTCCGCAACGGCGCCGCGAAGGTCATAGATCTCGACTGCCATTTCCTCCATTCCGGGCCGCCGCAGCGAAAACTCGTCGCGTCGCCGCCGAGTCTGGCGCCGCCATCACTCGTGCCAGCGGCTCCGCCCTCTCCGGCCCCGGCTTCCGGCCGTAGCTCTGTCCCCGGTATCGCCGAGGCCCTGCTCGCCATCCTGGCCCACCCCGCCGTCGCTTCAAAAGAATCCACGGTCAGACTCTACGACCACGAGGTGCAGGGCGCCACGATACTCAGGCCATACGACGGCATCGTCGCGGACGGACCGCAGGATGCCGCCGTACTCAAGCCGCGCGAATCGAAAGGCAGCTCAGGCATTGCGCTGTCCAACGGCTTCAACCACCGCTACGGCGCGGTCGATCCGTACCGCATGGCCGTCTGCGCCGTCGACGAGGCCGTGCGCAACGCGGTGGCCATGCTTGGTCACGTTGTTCGGTGTCGAAACGGC
>CAZNCK010000009.1:4761-15218 GCA_964571545.1 uncultured Treponemataceae bacterium
GACAACCCCGCTCAACCCTGCGACAACCCGGTGGCGACCGGAGACGATGTGGACGCTGATAGAGTCGGCCCGCGGCTGCTACGACGCGGCCATCGTCCACCGAACGCCGTTCGTCTCCGGCAAGGACTCCTTCAACAACGAATACCTGGCGCCGGACGGAACGGCCGCCGGAGCCCGTGTTTCGATACCGCCCTCGCTGCTCATCTCGGCCATAGGCATAGTGCCCGATGTGGGGTCTGTCCCCGGCTCTG
Organism: uncultured Treponemataceae bacterium; assembly: GCA_964571545.1. Classification (GTDB taxonomy): domain Bacteria; phylum Spirochaetota; class Spirochaetia; order Treponematales; family UBA12059; genus SZUA-370. The sequence continues at coordinate 5,013 of CAZNCK010000009.1, forward strand.
ACCTCAAGGCCTCGGACAACCCGCTGTACCTGGTAGGCAGGCCGATTCCGTCGTTCGGCGGGTCAATCTACGCGGAGCTGTTCGGAATGCCGATGGGGTCAGACCCCGCGGTGCCGGCCGCGGCAGCCGGCGTGCACGAGACGTACCGCGCCCTGCACCAGGCTATCGCGGCGGGGCTCGTGCGGGCCTGCCACGACCTGTCGGACGGCGGACTCGCTGTTGCGGTCGCTGAAATGTGCATAGGCGGCAGGGCAGGCGCGTCAGTAGACGCAGGCGCGTCAGTAGACGCGGACGCTTCGGGGTCTGTCCCCATCGAGGCGTTACTGTTCGGCGAGACCAACGGCTGCCTCGTCGTAGAGGTGGACGCAGGCTCGACGGCCGATTTCGAGAAGCGGCTGACGGGCGTTCCCTGCTCCAGATTGGGGAAGACGGACTCATCGGGACGGCTCGCACTTGCAGCCGGGGGCAGGTCGGTGGAGATACCGATAGCCGATATGATCACGGCGTTTTCCGGCGCAAGGAGAGAACGATGACAAGACCCAGGGCGCTCGTCCTGCATGCCGCCGGCACCAACCGGGATCCAGACGCCTGCACCGCGCTGGCGCTGGCCGGGGCCGACCCCGAGATAGTCCACGTTAACCAGTTGCGGCTCAAGGAACGGCGGCTGTCCGACTACGCGCTGCTCGTCATACCAGGCGGCTTTTCGTACGCCGACGCGCTGGGAGCCGGCAGGCTGTTCGCCCTCGACCTGGCGTCGTACTTCGAAGAAGAGGTGGCTGAATTCGTGGCCTCCGGCAAACCGGTGATAGGCATCTGCAACGGTTTTCAGGTCTTGGTAAAGGCCGGAATCCTGCCGGGCGACGGGGCGGCGGCGGGCGGCGACGCTGGCAAGGCAGGCAACCGCGCCGCGCGCAAGGCGACGCTCGCGCATAACGAGAACGGCCGCTTCGAGTGCCGCTGGACCCATCTGGCGAGTCCATCGTCGAACTCCATCTGGACAAGAAACCTGCCCGGTCTTCTGGCCTGCCCCATAGCCCACGGCGAAGGCAGGTTAGTCGTTGACGGCGACGCGACGCTGGCCAACTTACGCGACGACGGCCAGATTGCCCTCGTGTACGCCGACCTTTCTGGAAGTCCAGCCGGCGGCGCGTACCCCGCCAACCCGAACGGCTCGGCGGCCGACATCGCGGGCATCTGCAATCCGGCCGGCAATGTGTTGGGCCTCATGCCCCACCCCGAAAACAACGTGATATTCCGTTCACGCGACGCCGCGCAGCGCCGGGCGTACACAGAAGCGTGTCTTGCCCTCTGGCAAAACGGCGTATCGTATGCAAATGAAATATAAAATAACAAAGAGAATAAGAGTTCAAGAGGAAAGAAAGAGAATTGGGAAGTGCTTATTAAGATGGCGAAGAGAATAAGACTTCAAGAAGGAAGAATGAGAAGAGCAGAGAAATGAATAATATATTTTATTTCTTCTCTTTCCTGTCTCTTATTCTCTTATCCTCTTTGTTATCCTCTACTCCCTTATTCTTCGTTGGCATTGATTCGGTACACGGAGGTGGAATATGGCGTTTGAGGCTTGTGATATAAAATTACCGGGCAGGGAATCGGGCAAGGTGCGAGACTGGTATTCGCTCGGCGGCGGCAAGCGGCTGATCGTTACGACGGACAGGCTGTCCGCGTTCGACCGGGTGCTGGCGGCGGTGCCGTATAAGGGACAGGTGCTCAACGAACTGTCGGCCTGGTGGTTCGCGCAGACGGCGGACATCATCGGCAACCATTTAATTTCGATGCCCGACCCCAACGCCATCGTCGCGCTGGAAGTGGAACCGTTGCCGGTCGAGGTTATCGTGCGCGGCTACATTACAGGCGTCACCTCGACGGCGCTCTGGTACCGTTATTCGCTGGGCGAACGCTCTATTTATGGATACCAGTTTCCGGAGGGTTTGCAGAAAAACAATCCGCTGCCCGTGCCCATAATTACACCGACGACGAAGGGCGGTCCTACCGGCCACGACGAGCGGCTGACCTACGCCGAGGTCGTAAGCCAGGGCCACCTCGACGAGCGTACCTGGGATACCGTTTCGCGCGCCGCTCTGGCGCTGTTCGCGCGCGGACAGGAACGTGCTGCTGCCGCCGGCCTTATCCTCGTCGACACCAAGTACGAATTCGGCCGCGCGCCCGATGGCAGGATACTCCTCATCGACGAGGTGCACACGCCTGATTCATCGCGATACTGGAAAGCCGAAAGCTACGGCTTCAGACTGGACGCGGGCATCGAACCTGAATCCTTTGACAAGGAATTCGTGAGGCTGGCATACTCGGAATCCGGCTACCGCGGAGACGGCCCGGTGCCGGCGGTCCGCGAGACGTTGTGGGACGAGACGAGCGCGCTGTACCGCCAGGCCTACGAGCGCCTGACCGGCACCGCCTTCGTGCCCGGCGAGTACCCGGCGGGGCCGCGACTCGATCGAAACCTTCGCAAAGCGGGTATACTGAAATGATGAAACCGCTCGTCGTTATACTGATGGGCTCAAAATCAGACTCTGCCCACTGCGCGAAAATAGCCGCGGCGCTCGACGGTTTTGACATCGAGCACGAGAGCCGTATCGGCTCCGCGCACAAGACGCCGGCCCATGTAGCCGCGATGCTCGCGGAATACGAGTCGTCGGGACGGCCGCTGGTATACATCACGGCGGCCGGCCGCTCCAACGCGCTGTCCGGTTTCGTTGACGGCGCTGTGAACGCGCCGGTGCTGGCCTGTCCTCCGCATTCAGACACGTTCGGCGGCGCGGACCTGTTTTCTTCAGTACGCATGCCCGCCGGCATCGCGCCGGGATTGGTGCTGGAGCCGGCCAACGCGGCCCTACTGGCAGCCAAGATCCTGGGCCTAGCCGATGAGGGAATCGCCAGACGCGTGCGAGCATTCAGAGAATCAAACGCGAACACGATACTTAAAGACGACGATGATCTCCGCGCGGAGCGCGTCAAGGTAAGGCTCGCATGAGCTACGACAAGGCGCGCGAGGAATGCGGAGTAGTCGCCCTGTGTACTGGCCTTGCCACGGGAACAGGCGTCGTAGCCGAGGCTATTGAGCGCGACGTCGCGGCGCGGGATGACGCGGCTCGAGAAACCTTCTACGCGCTGTTCTCGCTACAGCACCGCGGGCAGGAATCGGCCGGCATAGCGTCGGCAGACGGGCTCAGGATAACGATGCACAAGGGCCTTGGCCTCGTGTCGGGAGCCTTCTCAGAAGCCGACATCGAGTCGCTACGCGGAGGCATAGCCATCGGGCATACGCGCTATTCCACGACCGGCCAGCCGAGCGTCCGCAACGCTCAGCCCTTCTATGTGGAGACGATGCACGGCCCGCTTGCGCTTGCTCACAACGGCAATCTGGTCAACGCGTCCTTGTTGCGGCGGAAACTTCTGGAGCGCGGCGTGGGCCTGTCTTCATCATCCGATACCGAGGTGATGGTGATGATGCTCGCGGCGGCGCCGGGAGAGGACTGGCCCGAACGGATAGCGTCCTGCATGCGGGAATGGCAAGGCGCGTTCTCATTCGTCGTGCTAACCCAGGACGCGGTCTATGCCGCACGCGATCCCTGGGGTTTTAGGCCGCTCTGCGCCGGGAGCCTGCCTAAGGGCGGCTCCGCGGCGGCCAGCGAGACCTGCGCTCTCCAGACCCTCGGCTGCCGCGAGCCGCGGGACATCGAGCCGGGCCGCATCGTCGAGCTCTGTCCCCAGGGGCCTGTCGATCGAGGCGGCATCGAACCGGCGGTAAGCCGTGCCTCGTGCGTCTTCGAGTATGTCTACTTCTCCAGGCCGGACAGCGTCTGGAACGGCGCTCAGGTGCACGAGGCACGCAGGCGCTTCGGAGCGGCATTGGCCCACGAGGCTCCTGCCGAGGCTGACGTCGTCATCGCGGTGCCCGACTCGTCTATTTCGGCCGCCATCGGCTACTCGCAGGCCTCGGGTCTGCCGTACGACGAGGGCTTCGCTAAAAACCGCTACATCGGCAGAACCTTCATCCAGCCAACGCAGGCGCTACGGGAACAGGGCGTCGCGCTCAAGTTCAACGCGATGCCGGGTACCGTGCGCGGCAAGCGCGTGGTCGTCGTTGACGACAGCATAGTGCGCGGCACGACTACAGGCCCCCTGGTCCGCCTGCTCCGCGAGGCCGGAGCCGTCTCGGTGCACGTGCGCATAGCGAGCCCTCCCATCAGACACCCCTGCTACATGGGCGTTGACATGGGGGGCCACGACAAGCTGATCGCGCATCGCTTATCAATAGAAGAAATCAGGAAAGTCGTCGGAGCCGACAGCCTCTCGTACCTGTCTTTAGAAGGCATGATGCGTGCGCTGGCTGACTCCGGCGGTTCTGGCGGTTTCTGCAGAGCCTGTTTCTCAGGCGACTATCCGCTGGACATACAAGGCGCGGCAGGCAAGAACGGATTCGAGGTTATATGAAGGTGTTATTGATTGGTTCCGGCGGACGCGAACACGCGATCGCGCTCAAGCTGGCGGATTCGCCCCGGCTCGAAGCGCTGTACATTGCCCCAGGAAACGCGGGCACGGAAACCGTCGGACGCAATGTCGCGATAGCGGCCACCGACATCTCGGGGCTCGTCGACTTTGCCGTCAACGAGGCCATAGACCTCGTCGTCGTCGGACCGGAACTCCCCCTCTCGCTGGGTCTGGCCGATGAGCTTGCCGCAAGGTCGAGATCCTCCGGCCATGAGATACTGTGCTTCGGTCCATCCCGTGCCGCCGCGATGCTGGAATCGTCCAAGGTCTTCTCCAAAGCGCTGATGTCCAGGCTGGGCATCCCGACAGCAGCCTACGGCTCGTTTTCTGATTTCAAGCGCGCCGTCGATTTCGTGGATGCCTCTTCCCATCCCATCGTCATCAAGGCCTCGGGGCTCGCGGCCGGCAAGGGAGTATTCCTACCTGAGTCCAGATACGAGTCAATCGGCATCCTCCACGACCTCCTGTCCGGAAAAAACTGTGGCGAGGCTGGTAATGAAATAATCATCGAAGAGCGGCTTGAAGGCGAAGAGGTATCGATCATGGCCTTCTGCGACGGTACCCGCATTTCACTTATGCCCAGCGCCCAGGACCACAAGCGGCTTCTCGATGGCGACCTCGGCCCCAACACCGGCGGCATGGGCGCCTACGCCCCCGCTCCGGTCTGCCCTCCCGAACTCGCGGCGGAATACGCGCGTCTGGCCATCGAGCCGGTCGTCGCCGATCTGGCCGCAAGGGGAACTCCCTTCGTCGGGGTCATCTACGCTGGCATCATGATGACCAAAAACGGCCCGTTTGTGCTGGAGTATAACTGCCGCTTCGGCGACCCCGAGGCGCAGGCCCTGCTCGCGTTGTTCGACGGTGACCTGGCCGCCACAATACAAGCCTGCGCAAGGGGCGACCTGCGCATGGCAACGCTCGCGTGGAAACCGGGAACAGCCGTCTGCGTCGTCATGGCGAGCGATGGCTATCCGGAAGCGCCGCACGAAGGCTCGCCTCACAGGGGCGTGACGCTGACCGGCCTTGAGGCCGACGGGCACGCGATGGTGCTGCACGCCGGCACACGGCGCGACGGCGACCGGATCGTATCTAGTCCGGGCCGCGTCATCGGGGTGACGGCCTACGGAGCTGACCTAGGAGGCGCGCTCGCCGCCGCCTACGCCAAGGCGGACGCCATAGGGTTTCCGGGCGCGCGGTTCAGGCACGACATCGGCGAGCGGGGGCTGGCCGAACTCGCGAGGATCTCAAACGTTGTAACGAAAACTCAAGCTGGAAAAAGCTCGACCTCAACGGCCAAACAATCAGCGTACGCCAGCTCAGGAGTCGACATCGACGCGGGCAACAAGGCCGTCGAGCTGATGTCAAAAGCAGTCAAGGCGACGTACACAGACGCGGTGCTGGCAGGCATCGGCTCCTTCGGAGGCCTCTTCGACGCGGCCGGCATCAAGGCGATGAACACGCCGGTGCTTGTCGCCTCCACTGACGGCGTCGGCACCAAGGTCAAGCTTGCCGCGGCGTCCGGTAGCTACGAGTCCATAGGCATGGACATAGTCAACCACTGCATCGACGACATACTCGTGCAAGGCGCGCGTCCCCTGATGTTCCTGGACTACTTTGCCAGCTCGAAACTGGAACCGGGCATGGTAGCCAAGGCAGTCGGCGGCATGGCCGCGGCCTGCAAGGCCTCAGGTTGCGTACTCATAGGCGGCGAGACGGCCGAGATGCCCGGCGTCTACCAGAGCGGCGAGTTCGACATTGCGGGCACCATCATCGGTGTCGTAGAACGCGGCTCTATTCTTCCCTCATCGAACATCGGCCCCGGCGATGTACTCGTCGGTTTCCGCTCGGACAGTCCGCATACCAACGGTTACTCGCTCATCCGCAAGGTCTTCGAAGGCATCGACCCGGCAACGGTGTACCCTGAACTCGGCAAACCGCTTGGGCAGACGCTGCTTGTACCGCACCGTTCCTATCTTCCGCTTTTGTTGCCCATCCTTTCTGAACGACCTGGCCTCATCAAGGCGCTGGCGCACATCACCGGCGGCGGATTCATTGAGAACATTCCGCGAATCCTGCCCGCCGGTATCGAGGCCGTGATACAGCGCGGCTCATGGCCAGTACCGCCGCTGTACGGACTGATTCAGAAAACCGGGGGCATCGACCCCGACGAGATGTACCGCGTCTTCAACATGGGCATAGGCATGGTCGCCGTCGTCGCCAAGAATAGAGCCGACGAACTGCTCGCCGCGGCCGTGGAAGAATGCTGGATTATAGGCGAACTGGCCGCCATCGGTCACGACCGTAAAGCGGGCGGAGCGGCCAACGCCGACGAAAGACCTACCCGCACGAGGCTCGCGTAACTATGGAACAGGCCAGACCTCCGCTACGGCTTGTCGTGCTGGCTTCCGGCAACGGCTCCAACCTGCAGATCGTAATCGACGCATGCAGCGGCGGCTCGGGCCTGGGACAAGAGTTCGGAGCCATCGCCGTCGCGGTATGCTCCGACAAGCCCGGCTCATTAGCGCTAGAACGGGCGCGGGGCGCGGGCATACCGGCGGTCGCCGTTCCGAGCGCCAAGGGTCAGGCTCGCGCCGACTACGACATGGCCCTCGCGGATACCGTTTCCGTCTACCAGCCGGACTTCATCCTGCTCCTTGGCTGGATGCGCATCCTGTCAACAGCATTCCTGTCGCGATTCCCCGGCCAGGTGGTCAACCTGCATCCGGCCCTACCGGGCGCCTTCGCCGGCACCCGCGCCATAGAACGCGCGCTAGAAGCCTACCGCGACGGAACGATTACCGAGACCGGAGTCATGACGCACTTCGTCCCCGACGAAGGCGTCGATTCAGGCCCCACCATCCTGACAGCCAAAGTTCCCATTCTGCCCGATGACACCCTGGCAAGCCTCGAAGCCCGCGTCCACACCGCCGAGCACCGCCTGATACTTGAAACCATAAAGCGCCTAAAATACATGTTTTGCACAGAGACACAGAGAAGATGAGAAAAAAAGAAACTATACAAGAGAAAGAAATATGACCACAGAGGCACGAAGACACGGAGGAATACAAGAGAGCAGAGATGAAGATATTTTAAAATCACTGCATTTCGTTCTTTCTTACCTCATCTTCTCTGTGTCTCTTTGTTCAAATTCCCAACCTCTTCATATTTTCTCATTCCTCTCCGTGTCTCTGTGGTTAAAATTTCTTATCTTTGGAGTAATACATGCCCACAGCGTTGATTTCGGTATCTGACAAATCAGGCCTGGTTCCTTTCGCCGAACGACTCGTGACAGCAGGCTGGAGCTTCCTTGCCTCAGGAGGCACGGCAAAAGCCTTGTCGGCGGCCGGTGTCGCGGTCACCGAAGTCGCTGCCTACACGGGGTCTCCGGAGATACTGGGCGGACGCGTGAAGACCCTGCACCCGGCGGTACACGGAGGCATACTTTCGCGCGGCACCGAAGCGGACCGCGCCGAACTGGCCGCCCAGGGCTGGTCGGAAATCGATCTAGTCGTCGCCAACCTCTACCCTTTTGAGTCCACTATAGCCAAACCTGGCGTGTCGGAAATGGATTGCGTCGAGGACATCGACATAGGAGGCGTCGCCTTGCTTCGCGCCGCGGCTAAAAACTGGGCGCGCGTCGCCGTGGTCTGCGATCCCGATGATTACAGCAGGGTCGCCGCCGCGTACGCGGATTCAAGTACCATACTGCCAGAACTCAGACGAGAGCTTGCGGTCAAGGCATTTGCCGTCTGCGCGCGCTACGACGCGGCGATAGCCACGTGGCTTGCGCCCGATTCGGGAGCAGCGCTTTTCGGCTACGCCGGCCAAAAATTGCGCTACGGCGAAAACCCGCACCAGACGGCCAGACTCTACACCGACGCTCACGGCGCAGGTCCCCTGGGAGGGCGGGTACTGCAAGGCAAAGAGTTATCTTATAATAATATTCTGGATCTCGACGCGGCCTGGCGCGCGGTGTGCGCTTTAGATTCGCCGGCGGCGGTCATCGTCAAGCATCTGTCGCCTTGCGGAATCGCCACGGTCAGCGACGCCACGAACGGAGCGGCCGAATTTGACGCTACCGCGTTGGCGCTTGCGGCGGCCATAGCCTGCGATCCGTTGTCGGCCTTCGGCGGCGTCATCGCGGTGAATAGGATCTTCGATGCCAAAAGCGTGCATGCTCTCGGCGACACCTTTGTTGAGTGCGTCGCGGCGCCGGCTTTCACGGCGGAAGCGCGCGCGTTATTCGCAAAACGCAAGAACGCCCGTCTCCTGGAAATGGGCCAGGCCTCGATCCTGAAATCCCGCGAGCCCGCGTTCGAGACACGTTCCGTACTCGGCGGATTCCTTCGTCAGGAGATCGACCATGGCGATCCCGAGGGCGGCGAGTGGAAGGTCGTTTCAAAACGCGCGCCGACAGAGGCCGAACTGGCGGCCCTGCGCTTTGCCTGGAGGGCCTGTGTTTCGGCAAAGTCTAACGCCATCCTGCTCGCCGCGCCCCTGCCAACATCATCAGTGGAGGTGCAGCCAAACAGTCTAGCCGGCTTCACGACGGTCGGCATAGGCGCAGGCCAGCCCAACCGCGTTGACTCCACGCGCATCGCCGTACAACGCGCCGGCGCCAGGGCTCGCGGTTCCGTGCTGGCCTCAGACGCCTTCTTCCCCTTCCCCGATTCAATAGAGGTCGCGGCGGCGGCCGGCATCACGGCGATAGCCCAGCCGGGCGGTTCGCTGCGCGACAAGGAAAGCATAGCCGCCGCCGACGCCGCCGGCATCGCCATGATCGTCACCGGTGTCAGGCATTTCAGGCACTAGGGACGTACCGCAAAGCGATACGGGATTCGCTACCTCAGCACCTGGGTCTTCCCCGCCATGTCGAAGGGCAGGGTGAACTGCGGCAGAAACGCGAGGCCCGTATCGATGCGACCGGCGCCTACGAGACGGTAATTGACAGCGGCCAGCTTTATCACCTGGTCCAGCAGCGAGCGGCTCATATCGGTGAAATTCATCGTTAGGTAGAGGCTCGCGGTGGCGGTTTCAAGGGCAGGCACCGCGAACATCTTGGCGAGGCTGTCGCCAGCCCAGTAACGCCCCTCGCCGAACAGCTTATAATCCAGCGTCGAAAACGACAACTGGAATATATTGGGGTTGCGTATTTCAAGATCGACACGAAGTCTCGTGTTGATGAGCTCGTCCTTGAGTATGCGTATGGCCGCGATGCGGAGGACGGGCGGCATGATACGCGGGAAATCTCCGTCGTAGGTCGCCTCAACCGTACCGATCACGTTATGGGCCGACATGAACGAGACGGAAGCCATAACGTTCATGGGTATAAGCGGCGAATCGCCAGCGGGGGCATCAAAAACAAACTCGACGGAACTGGTCGTAAAGGCGCCGGGTTCCAGGCTAACGGAGGCGAGGTCACGTTCCACGCGCACAGTAGGCAATCCGCAGCCTGCCTTAAAATCAAGCGTCTTCAATACAACAGCCGCGGCGCCCTCATTGGCTATCCTCAGCGTTGCCGAAACGCTGACTGAATCGATGTCGATAGCCGTGATGGCGACCCTCTCGGCGTAGAGCCTGATGGCGGCCGCTGATATAGGCTTGGAGACAGGCGCGGGCGCCGGGGTGGCGCAGGAGCAGAGGGACAGCCCCGCGAACAGTTCGGTCGCCGCGAGA
>CAZNCK010000009.1:15228-18083 GCA_964571545.1 uncultured Treponemataceae bacterium
GGGCCTTTCGTCATCCGTAATTTACCGGCCAAGGACCTCAATCGAAGCCGCCTTTGCCGGCGGCGCGTTCGAGGCGCCTGTTCTTTATCCACAGGCCGGCGTCGATGGAGACCATGGTCACATTGAGCGCGTAAAGCCAAACCACGATATCGGGGCTGTAGAGAAGCTTGTGAGTAATCCCGGCGGCGTAGCCGATTATTATGACGATGAGGAAGACGAGGCTTTTTCCTCCGGTGCTCCTGGCCTTCATCGATTTGGCTATTGAAACAGGCCAGGCCGCGCCGAAACACAGCAACATGATGATCTCGAATATGCTCATGGCATCATCCCTCTACCGCAAGACTATCAGGCGAGGGCGCGGAAATAAGCGCCGGCGCCGCTCATGATCATGTCGATTGAAACAGCGGTGAGCACGAGGCCCATCAGCCGCTCGATGGCCGAGAGCAACTGAACGCCGAGAAGCCGCTTAAAGGTGGACGAAAGGAACAAGCTGGCCATAGTCAGCGCCATCGAGATGGCCAGAGCGCCTATCCACTCGGGCATCCGCGAGGAGTCTTCGGCAGCCAAGAGCATCGCGGTCGCAATAGCGGACGGCCCCGCTATCAGCGGCACCGCTATGGGCACGACGAGCGGTTCGCCCTCGGTCGGCCCCTCGCCCATCCTGGCACCGGCGGCGGGAAATATCATATTGATGGCGATGAGAAGAAGAATGACGCCGCCGGCCGCCTTGAGGCTCGCGTCGCCTATACCCAGCACGCCAAGCGCGCCGCGCCCGCCTATCATCGCCAGCAACAATATGCCAAACGCCACGGCCACCTCGCGCAAGATGACGCGGGCCTTGCGGGCCGGCGACACGCGCTCCAGCGCCGTTATAAACAAGGGTATGTTGCCGAGCGGATCGGTCACGAGTATCAGCAGCAACACCGCGTGCAGAAAGGTGCTTTCCATGAGGGCCTCCGAAGATAGAGCTGGCTAGAACCCCTTTACCCGCTTGCCGCAGAGCATGTTCTGGTAGCAGCGAATACAACCGGGAAAAATCCCGTTTTTCGAATTCTTCAGCGCTAGGCGGAATTTCCGCGCCCGTTCGCCGTTGAATATCTCGAAGAACGGGGTCTCGCGGATATTGCCCAGCGGGTAATCATTGTAGTCGGCGCAAAAGTGCACATCGCCGTTGTAGTCGACATTGGCCTGACTCCACGGCACCGCGCAGTCGGTGCGAACCGGCACGTCCAGCCTGCCGTAGTACAGCTCTATCTTGTCAGGCTCCAGCGCCGGTACGGTGATGATGGGATGATCTATCTCCATGGCGTGGATACGAGAGAGTATGTCATACAGCTCCTGCCCGTCGATGCCCTCGTTGTAACCGGTCGCGTAGCCAGGCAGGCAGGTGATGTCGGTGTCCAATTCGCGCTTCATGAATTCGCGCTGTTCGGCGATGATCTCGTCGTTGGTGTAGGTGCCCAGATTATAGATGTGCCAGGCTAACTTGAAGTCCCTCGTCGCCTCCGCCAGCGCGTAGAGATCCTTGTAGTTGAGGTTATTGACGGTGGTGACAACGCCCATGTAGGGGTAATGCGAGCCCTGAACCGCCTTCTCGCGGTTGATGGCCTCGAATCCCGCGATGACGCGCTTGTACGAGCCGTCGCCGCGTATGCGGTCGTTTGTCTCCTCGAAGCCGTCAAGCGACACGAACAGAGCATGCCACTTGCGCTCCACGATTTCCTTGGCGTACTTCTCCAGGAAGGTGCCATTGGTGTTGACGCTTACGGTAAGGCCCGCTTCCATCATGTATTCGACCAGAGAGAAGAGGTCCGGGTAGAGGAAGGGTTCGCCGCCCCACAGATAGACGACCGGCTTCTTATGCTTTATCTGGTCGACGAGCCTCTTGTAATCCTCAAGGGGGACTATCTTCTTGGCCTCGTTAGCCGCAAAGGTGCCCTTGAGCACGCCCTTGTCTCCGCGCTGGCCGCACATCACGCAACGAAGGTTGCAAAGCGGCGTCAGGCGGAAGTATATCAGCCCGAGTTCGTTCGTCGTAGCCGGATGAAAAACGCGGTCTATCAGCATTGATTTCTGCTGCGCCATAAAAGCGGCGGCGAGGCTTTTTGCGAGTTTCGGGTCCTTCTTGAGGAGCTTTGGAATGACGGAGAGGTTAGTTTTCATCGAACAGTCCTGAGTACCGGTGTAGACCCGCTCTAAACGAGCGAGTCGAGGAATTTTTTCATAATCGCTGGAGCCGCGGTTTTCGGAAGCAATCCGAAGAAGAACGCCGCAAGACGGTTCCTGGCGCCGGCTACTACGAAGGGCTTTCCGCGGCTGAGGGCGCTAAGCCCAACAGCGGCTACCGCGTCGGCGTCCATGCTGTTGGCGTTTGAAAAATTCTTGTACTTAGGATTCTCGATACCGGCGTTGTCGTCAAAATCAGTACGTACGTAGCCGGGTAGAAGGCAGGTGACGACGACGCCCGCCGGTTTTAGCTCGGCGCGCAGGGCCAGGCTGTAGTTGAGGACATAGCTTTTCGTGGCTGCGTACGCCGCGAAGTACGGTGTAGCGTTGAGGCCCGCGAACGAGCCCACGTTGAGTATGCGGCCGGTTCCGCGCGCCTTCATGTCCTTGCCGAACAGCGCGCACAGATTGGTCAGGGCGCTGATGTTCAGGTTGACCATTGCCTCTATACCGGCGGGAGCCAGGTCCAGGCAGGCCCCGAACACCCCGGAGCCGGCGTTGTTGACCAGTAAGTCTACCGCCAGGCTCTTTTCAACGCAGGCCGCGTGGAGACGTTCGGCCGCGCCCGTCGTGGACAGGTCGCAGGGAAGGACTACTGAAGGGGAGGCGTTGGCCCCCTTCAGAGCCGC
>CAZNCK010000009.1:18093-21158 GCA_964571545.1 uncultured Treponemataceae bacterium
GGCTTCCAGTTGGGCCACATTGCGGCCCACGAGCACGACGGCCCAGCCCTCAACGGCGAGCCTCTGTGCGAATTCCTTGCCTATACCGCCCGAAGCGCCTGTGACGAGCGCATATTTGATAACCGATTGCATTGCTCACTTATAGACTATATAGGCAAAAAGTAGAAGCGCCCGTCACGGCTATCCGCTCCAGTTTGTAAAAAACAGAACAGCCCTCTTGACAAGACCCTCTATTCGATGATAATGATAATCATTATCATTATAGATGACGCATATACAAGGAGTGATCCGTGACCATAGCGATGATAGACGAAGGCGGCGAATTCATAGTCGAACATGTTTGCCTCCGCAGAGAAACAGGCAAACGTCTTGCCGACATGGGCTTTACCCAAGGCGCGCATGGGCGGATAGTGCGAAGGAGTCTGCTGGGCGGTCCGCTACAGATCAGACTTGGAGACTGCGATCTGATGATCAGGGCTTCAGAAGCCCAAGGCATCGATGTGGAACGCGCCGCCGGCATACGACAAGGAGCATAGAACATGAGAAACGACGACATGGGAGCGACAACGGCGCGTCCCTTGAAAATTGCTCTCGCTGGTAATCCAAACGCGGGCAAGACAACTATATTCAACGCGCTTACCGGCGCCCACCACAAGGTGGGCAATTACCCCGGCGTTACGGTCGAGAAGCGGGAAGGCTCGAGGACCAGGAACGGCCGCCGCTACGACTTCATAGATCTGCCGGGCATATACAGCCTCACCGCCTACTCCATAGATGAAGTGGTGGCGCGCGACTTCCTCCTCGACCACAAGCCCGATGTCATCGTCAACGTGATGGACTCCACCAATCTGTCGCGGCACCTCTACCTGTGCCTGCAGTTCCAGGAGCTAGGCATACCGGTCGTGGGCGCGCTCAATATGAGCGATGAAGCCGCGGCCAAGGGCATCAAGATCGACGCCGATACCTTGTCGGCAGTGCTCGGCATCCGCATGATAAAGACCGTCGGTCCCAAGGGCGACGGCATGGAACGCCTGCTGGACGCGGTGGACGCCACGATAGCCGAATCTGCTGCCGCGAACGGGGCTGGCCCAGCAAAATACATTCAGTACGGCATTGAAATCGAGGATAAGCTCCGCAAGCTAGAACCCCTCATCCTTGCCGACCCTGTCTTCGCGGCGCGCTTTCCGGCGCGTTGGCTGGCGGTCAAGCTCATAGAGAAGGACCAGCACGCGTTCGAGAAGCTTGAAAGCCACCCCGACGGAGCCCGCATCGCGGCGGAAGCAAGAGATGCGAGTTCCTGGATAGACAACCATTTCGGCAAGGACGCCGAGATCGTCGTATCTGAACAGCGCTACGGATACATACGCGGCGCCGTCAAGGAAGCCATTACGATAGAACGAAAGCCCGACTTCTCCCTCACCGAGGCCATAGACAGCATCGTGATGAATCGGTTCTTGGCCCTGCCTATATTCATCGGCGTGCTCTGGGCGGTGTTCCAGATTACCTTTGCTCTGGGCGAATACCCCATGGGCTGGTTCGAGACCTTCTTCGGCTGGCTCGGCGGTGTCGTGTCGACGGCGCTACCGGAGGGTCTCCTGCGCTCCCTCTTGGTGGACGGCATCATAGGCGGCGTCGGAGGCGTGTTCTCCTTCGTGCCGCTTATTGTCATCCTGTTTTTCCTGCTGTCGCTGCTGGAGGACGTGGGCTACATGTCGCGCGCCGCGTTTGCCACTGACAAGGTGCTGCACACCTTCGGTCTCCACGGTCAGTCGGTGTTCCCGATGATGCTGGGCTTTGGCTGCTCGGTGCCCGCCATCATGGCGGCGCGGACGCTCAAGAGCCCTCGCGACCGCATCGTCACGATACTCGTTATTCCATTCATGAGCTGCGGCGCCAAGCTGCCGGTGCACGTGCTGCTCGCGGCCGCCTTCTTCCCAAAACACGCGGGCAACATGGTGATGCTGATGTACGCCATTGGCGTCGTGCTGGCGCTCCTGTCCGCCTGGACCCTGAAGAAGACGGTGCTCCGCGGCGACGCGACGCCGTTCGTCATGGAACTGCCGCCCTACCGGTCTCCTACCGTATCCGGCATCCTGTGGCACGTCTGGGAAAAGACCTGGCACTACATCCAGAAGGCGGGCACGGTAATCCTGGCCTCGTCAGTGCTCATATGGGCCATCACGAGCTTTCCGGCCTACGAACCGAATCAGGTCCAACTGGACTCGTTTGAAATCGGCTACCTTGCCGACCATCCGGGCGCCGACGAGGAAGCGGTTGCGTCGGGCATCGAGACGGTCATAGCCGTGCGCGCCTTGGAAAACAGCATCGCCGGCAGCATCGGCAAGTTCATAGAACCCGTATTCAGGCCGCTGGGCTTCGACTGGAAGGTGGGCGTGGCTACCGTAACCGGATTCGCCGCAAAGGAAGTCGTGGTATCTACCCTGGGCGTGCTGTACGCGGTGGGCGTAGAGGAAACCGAGGAGAGCGAGGGCCTCCGTGAGGCGCTGCGTAACGATCCCGGCTTCAGCCCGCTCGTGGCGTTCACCCTCATGCTGTTCATCCTTATAATACCGCCTTGCTTCGCGGCTCTGGCGACGATCAGGGCTGAACTGGGTTGGAAGTGGCTCGGCTTCTCCATTGTGTTCATGCTGGTGTTAGGCTGGGTGCTCGGAACCGCCGTATTCCAGATCGGCACGCTAGCGGGGCTCGCGTGAGCCCCGCGGTCCAGACCGTCATCGTGGCGCTTGTAGTCGCGGCGGCGGTCGCCTTCGTAATAGTCAGAGCCGTCCAGTCGGTGCGCGGCAGAAAACCGGGTTGCTGTACCGACGACAAGCCGAGCTCATGCGGCTCGTGCTCCGGTTGTCCCGGCTGCGGTAGCCAGGACAAAACCGGCTAGACCTTGAAGCGGTCGGTGCCAGACTCCACCTTGGCCAGCAGTTCGGCGTTGCGCGCGCTGAGCTCCGTAACCCTGCCTGTGATAGCCTTTATGCCCTCGGATTCTCGGCCGATAGCTTCCATGCTGGATCTGAGCTCCTCGGTCAATTCGAGAAGCCGTCGCATTTCGC
>CAZNCK010000009.1:21168-44939 GCA_964571545.1 uncultured Treponemataceae bacterium
CCCGCCGCGACGGCGCCCTTGGTCATCTCCGATGAGGCCCCGCGCACCTCGTCGGTTATGTCTCGTATCGAAGACAACGATTCCAGCACGAGCTTCGAACCCACGCCCTGCTCCGCGACCGCTGCCTTGATCTCGGTTTCAAGCTCCCCTACCTTGCGCACGTGGCCCACGATATTCTCGAAGGCGCTCTCCGCATCCGCGGTGGAACCCACGACCTTGTCTATGCCCCCGCGTATGCCGGCGATGCTGCCGGCGATTTCCTTGGAGCGCGCCCGCGACAGTTCCGCCAGGTTGCGTATCTCGTCGGCCACCACGGCAAAACCCGCTCCGGCGTCACCCGCGTGCGCCGCCTCGATCGCGGCGTTCATCGCCAGCAAGTTTGTCTGAGCCGCGATTGACTGTATGACCTTATTTGCATCGATGAGCCCCTGGGAGCGCAACGAGATGTCCTTGACCAGATCCGATACGCCGCCGAGCTTGCCCTTGCCGGTATCTGACGCCGCGACGAGGCGTTGCATGTAGTCGCCGAACGATTCCACGTTCCTGGCTATAGATCCTATCGCTCCGACCATTTCTTCTATAGAAGCCGACGATTCGGCCACAGCATTCTTCTGCCGCTCTATCATCGTATCGAGCGACTCGATGTTGCGCGTTATCTGCTCCACCGACGACGACACCTCGTCCACGCTGGCGGCCTGATTGCCGGTTCGCTCTATGACGCCATCGATGGCATCGTCGATGCGATGCACCGCGTTGTCAGCGGCGGCCATACCGGAATCTAGCTCTACCGATCCCGCCTTGAGTTCCGAAACCGATGACTTGGCGTTGCCGATGATGCCGGCCAGTTTCTCCGCAAAGCGGTCAAAAGCACCGGCCAAAGCGCCAATCTCGTCCTTAGAGCGAATTCCGAGCCGCTTCGTAAGATCGCCCTCGCCTTCGGCGATGTCCTGAAGCAGGGCTCCAGCCTTGAGCGCCGGACCTGAAACGGCCCTGGCCACCAGCAAAGTCACGATAAACTGGGCCGCCAGCACCGCGCCGAATGTGGCAAACAGCATAAGCATTAGCGCCGTGGAGCCGGAAGCCGCCCGGATGTCGGACATTGAAGATTCCACCATCAGCGACCAGGGCCGTCCCGTTTCGGAGACCTGGATGGGCGTATAGACACGCAACTGTTCCTTGCCGGCATCGACTGAAGCAACCCGCTTCACCCATTGCTCCCCGGCGCGCACGGCCCTGGCCTCATCGGTGCGGGTGGAATCGATACTAACAAGGGAACGGCCTACCAGCGCGGGATCGGGAGCCTCAAGATAGACATAATCGTTGTCCAGCAACGAGAAGTCAGCGCCGGTCTGAAAGCTCAGGTTGCTGACCATGCGCATTATCAGCGCGGATTCGATCTCGATACCCACGACGCCTAGAGACTTGCCGTCGAAAACCACTGGAGCCACGATACTGAACACCGCCCCCTTGGCCGAACCCGAGCTCGATACGTGCGGTCCTACAATCGATGCCGACAAGGTTGTGTAGGCGGCTACGTAGCGTTTGTCCGACCTCATGGTATCAGGTAGCATAACGAGTTCGAGTCCGCTTGTTTCCTTGTTATAGGCGACGCTGAACGATCCGCTCTCGTTACCGTAGCGGGTACCGACAAAGAGCGAATCCGAGCCGTCCAGAGCCCCTGGGCCCCAGGCAGTCCACACGGAAATGAAATCGGAGTTGCTGTCCGCTATCGATTTGAGCATGGAGAGGTAGTACGAACGGCGGTCAAGCGCAGGAATGGCGCCCTTGTCTTCGAATAAGGTCGCCAGAGTGCCCACCGTAGCAAATGGACCCTCAAGGAGAGCCTCTATGCTGTACGCGTAGCGCTCGGAAGTGGCCACTACCTGATTCTCGGCTGAAGCTACGGCAGTCTGCACCGTCGTCAGGACAGCCAGGGCACCGGCAGCGCTGAACAGAATTGCCGAGATACCCAGCACAGGCACGAGAATCTTGGTTCGGATCGTCATTAAGTTCCCCTTTCCAGTAAATCTTGAAAACACGAACACTAGTCAAATTTGCGATATTGAAGATAATGGTGTATTGTGTATTCTGATGTATTACCAGCCTCATCTTCAGCATGACCAGTCACACTTCAGAAGCAGGCTCATTAGTATAACCTTAATCGCCCTCTCGTTTATAAGTGTTTCCGCGGGAGCCGACGAACGGACCATCAGGGTTGGCGGCGACCACGCGTATCCGCCGTTCGAGTACCTCGACGAATCCGGCCAACCAGCGGGTTTTAATATCGAGCTGGCTCAGGCCCTGGCGAAAACCATGGGCTTTACGCTGCAGATCGAACTGTCAAGCTGGACCGAGGCACGAGCCCGACTACACTACGGCATCGTCGATATGCTAGCCGGCATGTACCGGAGCCCCGCGAGACAAGCCGCCATCGGCTTTTCGCAACCATACTATACCACCGATTACAATCTGTTTGCCCGCAAAGATTCGGGTATCAAAGGAATTGACGATATACGCACACTGAGGATAGCCACGCAGAACGGCGACCTGGCGCATGAATTCCTCGTTGAAGCGGGGCTGGGGTCCGCTCTACTCGTCCTGGACGATCGGGTAGACCTCTTTCGCGCGCTGATCGACGGCAGGGCCGACTGCGCTGTTTTTTCGGCAAGCGCTGGCTGGCTCGTCCTCGATGACCCCGCGTTTTCATCCATAGAAGCTATACAGCCGCCATTATTCAGCGCCGAGTACTGCGTAGCTGTAGGCAAAAGCAATACCGCGCTGCTCGCTGCCGTCAACGAAGGCCTTTCCATCCTTAAAGCCAACGGCGAATACGACGCCCTGTATCGACGCTGGTTTGCCAATTCGGGCAAGCAAGCTCAAAATACCTCTCCTGGAGTAATCGCGGCCCTCGTCATGGCCGTCATCACAGTCATAGCGGTAGCCTTGGCCCAGCTAAAAGCGGCACGCCGGCCGGCTCAACGGAGCGCCGATGAACTGTCGGCGGAACAGAAACGCCGCGCGGAACTCGACGCCCAGTTGCGGGATGCCTTGAGCGTTCCAGCAACAACACAAGAGCGGCAGGATGAATCCCCGGAAGAAGAACCGTTCATGCGGCCGCTCAAGGCCAGCGTCATCGTAGCGGAAGATGAGGCAGTCAACAGGCTCTACCTGAAGCGCATACTCGAGAAGGCGGGCTATGATGTCAGAGTCGCCGCGGACGGCCAGGCGGCGCTGGAGGCCGCGTCCGAAAAAAACTGGGATTTCATCCTAATGGATGTGAGCATGCCCAGAATGGACGGACTGGAAGCAACGCGCAGGATACGCGCGTTCGAGGCCGAGCGGAACACGCCGCGCATCCCCATCATAGCCCTGACCGCCCACGCCTACGCTGAAGACAGGGAGGCCTGCGCCCAGGCCGGCATGGACGGGTTCCTGCCAAAACCGTTCACCGAGCCAGCGCTCTGGGCTGAAGTCAGCAGGATAGCCGTCGACCGAGCAGCGGGAAGCCAGCCGGGGCGTTGACCTAAGCCGACGGAATCTGCAAGACTCCGTCCATGGCTCCCAATTCAACCGTGTATAAGGCTAGCCTCGACGTGGCCGACCTCGACCGCAACTACTACGCCTCCCATGCCCTCGCCCTCGCGTGCCACCCCTCAGAAACCGAGACGCGCATGATGCTCGGCCTCGCCGCGTTTGCGCTCAACGCGCACGAGCGCCTCGCCTTTAGCCGTGGCCTCGCGGAGACCGAGGAGCCGGATCTCTGGCAGAAAGACCTCACCGGCGATCTGGAGCTGTGGCTGGAACTGGGCCACCCCGACGAGCGGCGCCTTGCCCGTGCCTGCGGTCGCTCAAAAGCCGTGCGCGTCTATACCTACTCCGCGTCGCCGGAACTCTGGTGGGAACCAGCCGCCAAAAACCTGTCGCGGTTCAGAAACCTCACCGTGCAGGCCTTCGATCCCGCCGAAGCCAAGGCCCTCTCCGGCCTCGTCCAGCGTAGCATGAGCCTGTCTGCCACTATCCAGGACGGCGAACTGTGGCTCCGGGACGACCAGGGAAACGAGGCGCACCTCACCCTACGAACGCTTTCCGGCGGTTCGTCATAGCCCCAAGAGGTCTTCCAGGTATTCTTTGGCGGCGAGTTGCTCCCCGAAGCTGTTTTCCAGTTCCAGCGAGGCCCACTCGCGAGGCAAGGTGTCGCGATACGCTATCAGGTAGGAGAGATCGTCGAGCGCGGCGTACTCATGGTGATCCCACATGCCGGCCCAGTGGTTGGGCACGCCTATCCGTATGGCGGACATATGGCAGCAGCCCACCGTAAAGCGCTTCAGTTGTCGCTCCAAGGTCTCCACATACTCGCTCTGGTCATGGAGCCGCGCGTTTTCAAGGTGCGAAAAATCAGGGCACAGCCCTCCGGGCGCCGGTCCGGGACCGGATTCTAGTTCCGCGTCTTCGGGCGGCCTTTCAACGTTTTCTATGAAAATCCTGGACGCGAATTCCGGCGGCAAGGGCCCGAACGGATGCGAGCTGGCGCGCGGGTGGATGTTAAAGGCCACGGTGCCGAAACGACCGGACAGGTACTCAAACTCGTCCAACCCGCAGTCGGCGCGGAGGTGGACGTGGGGTATCCCGAGACCGGAAATCGTCTCCAACTCGCGGTAGAGCGACCACCGTTCGTCGGCCTTAAGACAGGTCGGGAACAGGGCGATGGAGCGAATCGAGGAACGGCTGAGATCTCGCAAAAAATCCGGTATGCGTTCTTTTTTAGTACTCGTGAGCCCAGGCAAAATCATCATGCGTCAACGATGATGTGCCTCATCCGCTAAAGGGTCAAGCCGTAGGGCGACGATCCGACAAGAAAGCGGAACGCGACTAGCAATCACGTTCAAGTCCAGCTAAACTGAGGCATGCTCGCTGACGACATCTCGCACATACGCTTGCTCAACGCCTTGATGGAGGCGGCGCTCGACACTCGTGATCTTGAGGAGATGGTGCAGACGCTCGCCGACCGTATGGCCAATATTATAGAGGCGGATGGTTGTTATATCACCTTCTGGGACGCTGAACGCGGCATAACCATCCCCGCCGCCGCCTATGGGCCGTATCGGTCTACCTACCGCGGTTACGTTCCCCTGGCGCATGAGCAGACCTTTACCGCCGCCATAGCCGCCGCGGGGCACTCGCTGATCGTGGAGGACGCCCATCGTTCCAACTTCGTCAGCAAGCGCATAGCCGCTAATTTTCCGGCGCGGTCGCTCATGGGCATACCGATGAAATCAGACGGCAGGATGCTTGGCTCGATCATCATCGGCTATAACTCCCTGCACGTTTTCACTGAAAGCGAGATAGCCCACTCCGAACAGGCGGCCAGACACGTCTCATTCGCCGTCGCCAAGATGTTGTTGCTGGAGGACGAGAAACACCGTTCCGAGGAACTCTTCGCCCTCAACAGAATCGGCATGGCCATCAATGCCGATCGCGATTTTGACCGCGTTTTAGAGACTATCTTCGAACAATGCAAGAGTATCATCGAGCTCGACACCTTCTATTTGGCGCTCTTTGACGCCGAGAAGGAGGAACTACGGTTTCCGCTTTTCTATGACGGCGGCGAGAGGATACACTTCGCGGCCCGGAGCATAGCCAAGCACCCCGGTATGAGCGGCCACATCATCAGGTCCCGCGCGTCGTTGAGCATACCCGATGCCTCGATTCCAGAGATACAGAAGACCTACGGAGTAGTGCGCGCGGGAGGCGTTCCAGCGCGGGCCTACATCGGCGTTCCGCTCATGTACGGCGACAAGGTGCTGGGCGTCATGTCGGTGCAGAGCAGACGGCCCAACGCCTATACCGCGCACCATGTACAGCTCATAGAGACCATAGCGGCCCAGTCCGCTATCGCCATAGAGAACGCCAGGCTCAACGGAGAACTTCAGCATCTGTCCATCACCGATGGATTGACCGGGGCCTTCATCTTCAGGCATCTAATGGAGCGCGGCCCGCTCGAATTCGCCAAGGCAACGCGGCACGGCCGGGCCCTCTCGCTCTTGTTCCTGGATATCGATGGCTTCAGCGACTTCAATTCACGCTTCGGGCATGCTACCGGCAACGAAGTGCTTAAGGCTGTCGTAGACTGCGCCAAGGGCTGCGTCCGAGAGATTGATCTGTTTGCTAGATACGGAGGCGAAGAATTCGTCATCGTGTTGCCAGAAACGCCACCAGACGAGGCCGCCGTCGTCGGCGAACGTGTCAGGGCTGGCGTCGAAGCGCTCCGCGTGCCTTCACCTGTATTTTCCGGCGGCCTTCGCGTCACGATAAGCGTTGGCGTCTCCTCAATAGCACCGGGCACCGCGGATTTCCAGGAACTCCTCAACGCCGCCAACGCCGCGGAACGGCGGGCTAAAGAAAACGGCCGCAACCGGGTAGAAGTCGCGATCTGAACCCCATCGTCGACTCTATCCAGCTACGGAAGGATGCAACGCACCTTTCGACCGGCGCCCAGGTCGCGAAGTTCTGGAATGGCTTCCTTGCATCTGGGCTCAGCAAAGGGGCAACGCGGATGGAAACGGCAGCCCGACGGCGGCTCGATGAGCGACGGTATCTCGCCTGAGGCCTGAAGGCGCGCCCTTGAGAGGCCCTCTTCGGGCGACGGAGACGCCGATTTGAGGAGGCGTACGTAGGGATGCAGCGCATCGGCGATGACCGCGTCGGTGGGGCCGATTTCCATGATCATGCCGGCGTACATCACCGCGATGGTGCCGCACATGTAGCGCGCGCCGGCGAGGTCGTGGGTAATATAGAGGTATGAGACGCCTTTTTTTTCCTTGAGGTCCAGCATCATGTTCATTATGCCCATGCGTATAGACACGTCGAGCATGCTCGTCGGTTCATCGGCCAGCACGATGCTAGGCTCCACGGCGAAGGTGCGCGCGATATTGACGCGCTGTCGTTGGCCGCCAGAGAGTTCGTGAGGAAAACGCCGGAGATACTCCTTGGCGGGAGACAGGCCAACCTGTTCGAGTATGTCGTGGAGTCTGCCATCGAGGTCCGCCCTACCGTTCGCCAGGCCATGGATCAAAAACGGCCGCTCCAGGATGCTGCGTATGGTGTGCGTGGGATTGAGGCTACCGAAAGGGTCTTGGAAAATCAGCTGAACCTTTTTCTTGTAGGCCAGCGATTCGGCGCGATTCCTGAACGGCTTTGCGGCTTCGCCGTCGACGACGAGGTCTCCCGAGTCGCGCTCGTAGAGACGGGCTATGACGCTGGCGGTGGTGGTCTTGCCTGAGCCCGACTCGCCGACCAGGGCCAGCGAACCGCCCGATGCCAGGCTGAAGCTGACGTCGTCCATGGCATGTACAGCCTTGCCGAACTTAGCGATTGAACCAAGAGGAAAATGCTTTACAACGCCAGTCAGTTCCAACGCCGTGGCGCTCATCGCAAACCTCCCTCAAGAGTGCAGGCGCAAGACCTGCCGTCGC
Organism: uncultured Treponemataceae bacterium; assembly: GCA_964571545.1. Classification (GTDB taxonomy): domain Bacteria; phylum Spirochaetota; class Spirochaetia; order Treponematales; family UBA12059; genus SZUA-370. The sequence continues at coordinate 28,641 of CAZNCK010000009.1, forward strand.
CGAGGTCTCGCAATGCGGGTCCGTCTCCAGACCTGCAGGAATCAGTCGCGTACGGGCATCGCGGAGAAAAACGGCAGCCGGGCGGCGGCGTCAACAGGTCGGGCGCTCGCCCCTCGATGCCGCCCATCCTCGTTATCGGGCCGGACAGCGACGGAAACGAGTTCATGAGCCCTTTTGTGTATGGGTGGCGCGGATCGGAGAATAGCGCCCGGGCAGGCCCGTACTCGACTATCCTGCCCGCGTACATGATGGCGAGCGCGTCGGAAATCTCGACGAGCAGCGACAAGTCGTGGGTAATGAAAATCACCGAGAAGCCGAGACGGCTCCGCAGATCTTCTATCTTCTCTATTATGGAACGCTGCACGACAACGTCGAGCGCTGTCGTCGGCTCGTCCATGATGAGCAGTTCCGGCTTGAGTATCAGCGCCATAGCTATCATCACTCGCTGCTTCATGCCGCCGGAGAGCTGGTGCGGGTAACTCTTGAGCCGATCGGCGTTGATGTCGACGAGCTTGAGCATTTCCACGGCCATAGCCTCGGCTTCGGCCTTGCGTACCTTGCGGTGCGCGTGCACGGCGTCCGTCAACTGAGCGCCGATAGAAAGCACGGGGTTGAGCGCGTTCATCGCCGACTGGAACACCATCGCCATGTCTGTCCAGCGATGGGCCTCCACCTGGGCGGCCGGCAGCGTCGCGAAGTCCTTGCCCTTGAACAGCACGCTACCCGATTCTATGCGGGCGTTGTCGCGGAGGAGTCTCATGACGGCGTAGGCGAGCGTTGACTTGCCGCAGCCGGATTCGCCGGCTATGCCGAGGAACTCGCCGCGACCGAGCGTGAACGAAACGCCGTCGACGGCGCGCACGCAACCCTTGGCGGTGTCGTAGCCCGCCTTCAGATTCTTGACTTCAAGCATTGTTTCGCTCATCACCCTACCTCTTGCGCAATCGCGGGTTCGAAATTTCGTCGATCGCGAAATTGATAAGGATGAACGAGGTGCCGACGAGGGCAATACAGATGCCTGGCGGCAGGAACCACCACCACGAGCCGGCGAGCAGCGCCCCGTTAGCCTGGGCCCAGAACAGGATAGTACCCCAGCTGACCACGGTGACGTTACCCAGGCCGATGAATTCCAACGTGGCCTCGCCGAGGATGGCGGCCATGCTCGTGGCGAAGAACTCGGCCATCGCTATGGATATCATATTAGGCAGGATTTCGCGGAACACGACGAACGAGGTGCGCTCTCCGAGCGACTTTGAGACGCGGACGAAGTCGCGGTTTTTCAGGGTCAGCACCTGCGATCGAAGAAGGCGCGTAGGATAGGGCCAGCCCGTCAGACCCAGAATCAGCACTATGGGCAGCACGCCCTTCATCGTGATGTAGGCCGCGATGACTATCATCAGCGGCAGTCCGGGAATAACGAGCATAACGTTCGTAATGAAGGTGATGACATCGTCGACGATACCGCCGAGATATCCTGACAGCAGGGCCAGACTCAGTGAAAGAATCGTGACGAAGAGGCCGGTGGCCAGTCCTATGGTCAGCGACACGCGGGTGCCCCAGACGAGCTGGCTAAAAAGGTCGTTGCCCGCGTGGTTTGTCCCGAAGAGGTGGGCGGCGCTCGGCTTGGCCCTCAGCGGAAAATAGTCGATCGTCTTCGTATATTCTTTAGTCAGCGTAGAGCGATAGGTCAACACGTCCCGCACGTCGCTGGGATATTCCTCAGAGAGGAGTTCCTCGCTCAGCGAAGGTTCACCCGTCTGAACGATAGTCTCCAGCCTGTCAATCTTTGGCGGGTACGGGGCGATCAGCGGCGCGAAAAGAGCGACCAGTATGAAAAAACCCAGCATACACAACCCGACCAAGGATTTCTTGTTTGATACGAGGGTCTTGAAGAAGTCCTTGATCATTTTGCGCCGTCCCTCACCCTCGGATCGAGGAGCATTACAGCGATATCGGCGACGAAGTTGGCGATCAGCACCGCCACGGCGATAAAGAGAAAGATGGCCTGCATCAGCGGGTAATCCTTGCCGTTGACGGCCTGATAGAGCATATAACCTATGCCGGGGTAGCCAAACACCATCTCGGTGACGAGGCCGCCGGCAATGACAAAGCCGAGCGACATGGCGAAGCCGGTGACCGAAGGCAATATGGCGTTCTTGGCCGCGTACATAGACTTTATGCGTTGCAGGGGCAGGCCCTTGGCCATCGCGACCGTGATGTAATCCTCGGCGAGTATGTTGATCATATTGTTGCGCATAGTGAGTATCCATGCGCCCAGGGAACTGATGACTATAGTCAGCGCAGGCAGGGTTCCATGGCGGAAGACCGAGATCCACCAGGCCACGGAGCCGCGGGCAAGGTCCACCGAGTAGGCGCCGCCGATCGGGAACAGGCGTAACTTGAACGCGAAGAAATAGATGAGCACGAGGCCCAACCAGAAATACGGAAAACTCCTGATAAACGAGAAGAAACCAACCGTCAGCGACGCCAACCTAGTCTCCCTGTGCCACGCGGCCGTTATGCCGATGATAGTCCCGAGCGCAAAACTGATCAGGGTGCAGAGGCTCATGAGCCCGATGGACCAGGGCAACGCTATGCGCATCACCTCGGATACGGGGGTCGGAAAGCGGGAGAAGGACACGCCGAGGTCTCCCTTGAGCGTGTTGCGGAGGTAGTGCCCGTACTGGACTATCATAGGCTCGTTGGTGTCGAGACCAAACGCGGCGCGTATCGTATCGAGCTGTTCGGGCTGCAGGTTCTCCATTTTGTCGAGGAGGGCGCGAGCGGGGTCTCCGGGCATCATCCTGGGCAGGAAAAAGTTGAGAGACACTGATACGAACAGCGTGAAGACGAGCAATGCCAGTTTTCTAAGGAAGTATTTCAACGCGGGCGGTCTCCATGCCGCCCCTCCCTGAAGGGAGGGGCGACGTTAGATCGGACTAGACTGGATGGATCAGCGCTTCTGCAGGCGGAGCAGGATCGGGGTCTTCTGCATGCCGTTGACTATGGGCCACGCGTACGGATCGGCCGGGCTCGGGAAGCCGGTGAAGTTGCGTGTGGTGTAGATGAACCAGGTCGGGTTGAAGAACAGCGGCACGCAGGGGGTGTCCTTCATAAACTGCTCGACGACAGTCGCCATGAACTGCTTCTGCACTACGGGGCTAGGTTCTGAGCGGTACGCGTCGAGAGCCTTGTCGATGGATTCGTTCTTGTAGCGCATGTTGCTAAAGGTCAGGGCCTTCTCGCCCAGCGGCGCGTATCGGCTGGAATGCACCCAGCGAGTGAATTGCGTATGCGGGGTCGAGCCGACGGAGATGAAGTTGATGGCAAAATCCCAATCGCCCTTCTCAAGCGCGAACTGGTAGGGATCGGGCCAAGCGGCCTGGGTGATAATGGCTTCGACGCCTATTTCCTTGAGCTGTCCGGCAACGGTCTCGGCGGCGCCGACCCAGTCTGTCCAGCCGGTCGGAACATAGAGCTTAAACGACAGCTCAGCGCCGGCCTTCTCGTAGATGCCCTTGGAGTTGAGCTTGTAGCCCTCGGCTTCTAGCGTCTTCTTGGCCTTAGCGACGTCGCGCTTGATGTCGTATTTGGTCATGGCGTCCTTAGCAATCTCGCCGAAGGTCGACTTGACGGCGCTCATCGTCGCGGGAGCGGGACTCGGTGACATCTTGCGAGTAATGTCGCGCTGCGATATCGCGGCGGCGATAGCCTTGCGGACGTTGACGTTATCGAATGGAGCCTTGAGGTTGTTCATGTAGAGGAACACGAGATTGCCCTCGGGAAACCAGTACTTGTTGTTTTCGGGGTCTGCCTTGACGTAATCTTCTATATTCGGGAGCGCGTAGCCGGCCCAATCGTACTCGCCGGCCATCAACTTAAAGCCGACCTGCTCGTTTGTGGTGGTCACGTACTGGATGCCGTCGATATACGGTAGCGCCTTGCCGTCCTTGCCCTTCTGCCAGTAGTAGGGGTTCTTCACGAGCTTGTAGGATTGCTCGTTGAAGGAACCGGCTTCGAGCATAAACGGACCGGTGGAGACCGGGCTCAGGTTGCCGGTCCAGGTCAAGGGGTCGACCTTGGACCACACTGACTTGGGTACGACGACGAGGGAGCCGAACTTCTCGAGTGTGGTGACGTTGACCTCGGCGAAGGTAAAGCTGACCGTTTTGCCGGACGCGGTCACGGTCTGGAGGCCTTCCGACCAGAGGCCGGACAGGTCGAGCGCCTTGTTTTCCTTGCCAAGCAGGGCGGAATACAACACGTCGTCGACGGTCATGGCGCTACCGTCATTGTACTTGAGGTCGGAGCGAATCGTGAACGCGATAGTCTTCAGATCCTTGGACCAGGCCCAATTCTCGGCCAGCCAGGGATTGGCTGAACCGTCGACCATGTTAAAGTAGATCAAGGTCTCGTAGAAACAGCCTATCGTGGACTCGAGGGCCGCGGGGCTGAAGGGATTGAAGTTCTGGACGAGAACGCCCTGCTTAGCGGGGGTCATCCTCAGGACGCCTCCGCGCTTGGGGGTTTGGCCGAATGTGAGCGCGATGGCCATGAGGCACAACGCAACGGCCAAAAGAACGCGTTTCTTCATAGGATCCTCCTAATGTATGAGCGATATCGAGCAGTTACTACTTGAGAATTTCGCCCACGTACCTGCCCCGCAAGGAAGAAAGCCTGATTCTTCAAGCCTTCCTCAAAAAACCATCGTGAGAGTACTCATTTCAAACTGAGTGTACAACACAATATTTCATCCAGCAACACTTTATTTTAAAAGTTTTTTTCGCGAATCGCCCGTAATCGAAACAAAACAGAGCTTCGTTTTCACGTTTGGGCAGAATTTTCAATGAAATAACCACGGCGCTCAGTGAACCAGCGTTTAACGAGATTCAGCGCCGGCCGGGCCTCTGGAAGCGGGTTCCAGTGTTTTGATTCACCCAGCTTCGAGGGCCCGGACAGGGCATACGCCGGGAGCCTTGGCGAGCCCGGCCAGTACCCGAGCGACGGCACGGGTGGACAAGCTGGTATACTCGTACGCGCACAGAACTGCGCACCCTTCGCCGCCGGAGCGGGCTATGAGTTCCGCGTCATAGGGCTCGCGCATCGAGACGAAAGCCAGGGGCGCGCCTGCGACAGCGCAGGCCGCGGCGACGCTCCGCACCAGGCGCTCCTGGCCCGGATATCGGGTCATGGCGTAGACGCCGACGACGACAGGCTTCGAGCCTATCCTGGCGACAAGCGCCGCTATCGCGGCGGCATCGGGATCGCAGGGCATCGAAGCGCATTCCAACGCGGGGCATTCTTGTGCAAGGGCCTCAGCGACGGTCGACGATTCGACGCGCTTGTCCTCGGCGCCGGTCAGAGTCTCGGGCCGCATATCGACGTACAGGCCGCCTCGACTCAGGTCGGGCATAATATCGCCGGCGATCAGACTGATAGAGGCGGCGCTGATACGCTCGGCGAGCCCTATCGACGATGGCCGCGCAAGACTCGCTGCCGGACCGGCCGCCTTCCGTAACGCGACGCTCTTCTTGAGCGCCACTATCCTGGCCACCGATTCGTCGATGCGGGATTCCGATATCAAGCCGTCGCGCACGGCCGCGAGCACAGAGTCAAAGGCAGCCTCCTGTTTTTCCACAGTATGACTGACGCAGAGCACGTCGGCGCCGGCGATCACCGCTCTAACCGCGGCGTTTTCGAAACGGCCATCTACGGCCTTCATTTCCAGGCAATCGGTGACGATGACGCCGCGATAGCCGAGCCGCTCGCGAAGCAGCCCGGTCAGCGCCCTGCGAGACAGCGTGGCGGGTATGGCCTCCGGTTCTACGGCGGGGAACAGCACGTGGGCAGTCATGATGGAGCCGACGCCGTCGGCGATCAGCCGCTTGAAAGGAACAAGCTCCACAGACTCCAGCCTCTCGGACGCGGCCTCGACCCGCGGCAAGCCCAGGTGCGAATCGATGTTGGTATCGCCGTGGCCGGGAAAGTGCTTCGCGGTCGCCGCTACGCCCGCCTTCTGGAGGCCGCGCGCGTAGGCCGAGACGAGTTCGGCTACCCAGTTTGGGTCTTCGCCAAAGCTTCTGACGCCGATGACGGGATTCAATCGATTGACATTGACATCGGCGTCAGGCGCCAGATTCCAGTCAATACCGAGAGACGCCAGTTCCGAGCCCGAAATAGCGGCCAGTTCCTCGACCTCGGCCAGAGAGACGCCGGCGGAACGCGCGGCCGCTATGGCCATGGCGCCGGGCAGCGGCGTCAGACCATCCTTGAGTCTGACGACGATACCGCCTTCTTGGTCGATGGCGACAAGAGGCGGAACGCCAGAACGCGCTTCTATCGTCGCCCGCAGCGCTGAGAGATGGGCACGCAACGCCTGCGGCTCGTCGCCGTTTCGCGCGAAGAGTATGAGGTTGCCCATCGGCCGCGCCTGAAGCACGCGGCGAATAATCTCCTCGCCTTCCGGCCCGCCGGGATACCCGATCAACAACATCTGTCCTATCTTCTGTTCGAGGGTCATAGCGTTCATGCCGCAAGTATCCGATACTACCGAGTTTTACGCAACAATATTTTATAGCTATGAGTGTTTTAAAGAAATTATATTCCATGAACGCAAATCATATGCTACTACTATAGTACAGCGCCTCAATGGCGCACACAACTGCGCCGCGAGAGGACGGATAGCGATATGACAAGCATTTCGGGTATGACCGTAGCCGCGACGCGAATCCTGGCGTTGCTCAATATAAGAGCCGTAGCGTGAGCCCGCTCCCTCTCGTCATTAAACCTGAGGCCCATGCGTCCGGATTGGTAAGGCTGTGGAACGCCGCCGCTGGCAGGGAATTCCCGCTCGATGAGAGGCTGTTCCTGCAGCAACTCTCGATGGACACTGATCCGCGTCGTTGCTTCGCGTACACCGAGCCGGACGGCACGATAATCGCGGCCGCGCTCGTAAAGCGCGCGGCCAGGCCTGGCGCGTCAGGAATTGTGCCAAAAACCGGATACCTCTCGTCACTGGTCGTCGATGCGGCGCACCGGCGCACTGGACTTGCCAGGGCGCTCATGACCGAGGCGCGGACATGGCTGAATTCGCTCGGCGCTACGACCATACGACTCGGTAGCGACCATTACCACCTACTTCCTGGACGCCCCATAGAAGCGGGCAAGGGCTACGAGGCGCTCAAGGCCTTCACGGCCAGCGTTGGATTCCTCGGCGAGCGCGAGGAATACGACCTGATGGCTAAGCTCGCCACGACCTCGACGCCCGTCAGCGAGGACCGGACAGGCAGCCGCTACGTGTTCAGACCATACCGGCCAGGCGAGCGCGATGAGGTGCTCGCGTTCATACGCTCTAATTTTCCCGGCAGGTGGACGCACGAAGCGGCCGAGGCCATCGACGCCGGCATGCGTCCGGAAGATTTGATGCTGGCCCTAGACCTGGCCGACGGCGCCGTCGTTGGATTCTCGCGCGTCTACGACGACACCAGCCCTATACTCGGCCCGGGCGTTTACTGGCGCGATCTCATGGGTCGGAAGCCAGGAGGACTCGGTCCCATCGGCGTCGACTCCTCGAGACGCGGAGCGGGGCTCGGGCTCGGGCTCCTCTCGCACTGCGTCCGTGAACTCCGTTCGCGCGGCGTGGAGACCATGGTCATAGACTGGACGGATCTTATCGATTTTTACGGAAAACTGGGTTTCACGGTATGGAAACGATACGAACCCATGAGCGCCGCGATACGGTGTCCCTGACGATTGACCTCGGATGCTTTTAGTAAAACCATTAGAATCCCTGCGCCACAACCTGAAAAAGGTAATCGCGCCGCGCGCGCCGCCTCCTCTTGGCACAGCTCCTTTCGATGACAACAAATAATTATTGCCAAAACAACTCTATGTAACATTTATATATCATGCGCCCGCACTGGTTCCAGTTTTTTGTAGGACTCCCCCCGACAAGCAATCGCCCCAGACCTACATACAAAAGCGCCAAACGCCGATAGCGACCGAGATTCTCGAAGAGCTATCTTTCTATGTATACGATTTTGCTAAGGAGTAAATCACATGGGAAAAATCAAGAGCGCACAAAGGTCATTTCTGCTCGTCTCGATCATGACAGCGGCGGCGATCATCGGATGCACCCCGCCTCTCTCAAGTAAAAATGACGCGACCCTGCCTACGGTCAGCTCTACCATCCCGGCCGATCTCGCTACCGAGGTAGCGCTGAATCGCCTGATCAGCGCTACCTTCAGCGAGCCCGTATTGGCATCGACTATTTCAACGGCGACATTCACCGCTACAAACGGAAGCGCTGCCATTACCGGCACCGTTGCTAGCTCCGGAAACACCGCGGTATTCACCCCCTCCGCCTTGCTCGAAATGAACACCATGTATACGCTCAGCATTTCAACCGGGGTCACTGACCTCGATGGCAACGCAATGGACATCAGCAAGACATGGAGCTTCACGACAGGCTCGAACACCGCCTACGGTCCAGCTCCTGTCCTGCTCGGATCAGCGGGGAATTTTGCAATCCTTTCAAAATCAGGAATCAGCACAGTACCGCAATCCATTATTACCGGTGACATAGGCGTCAGCCCCGCGGCCGGAACCTACATTACCGGCTTCTCAGAAACCATGGATAGCACTAATAATTTTTCGACATCGACCCAAGTCACCGGCAAGCTCTATGCGGCTGATTACGCGCCATCTACTCCCGCCTACATGACGACCTCGATCAGTGATATGGAAACCGCGTATACCGACGCGGCAGGCCGCTCAATGACCGACTACACCGAACTTGGGGCCGGTGAAATAGGCGGACTGACCCTTGAACCAGGGCTGTACAAGTGGGGCACGGGCGTAATGATAACAACCGACGTCACCCTTGTCGGCGGACCGAACGATGTCTGGATATTCCAGATTTCCTCAGACCTGACCGTCGCTCCCGGCAAAAACGTTATCTTGCTTGGCGGAGCGCTGGCTGAGAATATTTTCTGGCAGGCCTTCGGCGCGGTAACGCTCGATACGACGGCTCACCTTGAAGGCAATGTACTTTCATATACGTCAATCAATCTGAATACGGGAGCATCGATCAATGGCAGGCTGTTGGCGCAGACTGCCGTTACGCTTGATGCTAATACCGTTACAAAACCCTGATATAAAAAATAGCACTCCGGACCCGCGGGTATTTCCCATCTACCCGGTACATTGAATGTTGCATCGGATAATTATCCGAAATCACTCTTTCCACACAGGATGAACCGCGATGAAGAACTACATAAAAACCCGTCTTTCTTTCCTGCTCATCTCGATCCTGGCCGCGGCCTCGATCATCGGATGCACCCCGCCAGTCGGAGGCACAGTCGACTCGATAGCCCCCAAGGTGGTCTCCACAATTCCCATGGATCTGGCAACGGGAGTCGCCACGAACAGCTTCTTCAGCGCGACCTTCGATGAGGCTATGCTTTCATCGACCATTACTGATATTACCTTTACTTCAGCCAATACAACCGCCATTACGGGCACGGTAGCCTACTCGGGTTCGACCGCCACCTTTACACCGTCGACGTCCCTTGAAGTCGATACTTTGTATACCGCAACGATTTCCACCGGCGCCACCGACCTGGCGGGAAACGCCATGGCGGCTACTACCGTGTGGTCCTTTACGACCGCCGCGACCGCCGCGGCCATCGGTCCAATGCCTGTGATTCTGGGTACTGCGGGCAATTACGCCATTCTCGCTGAAACAATGATACGAAACGATACGACAGGAGCCTCCGCGGTCACCGGCAACATGGGCCTGAGCCCCGCCGCAACCACCTTTGTTACAGGCTTCGTACTTACTCCCGACGCCGCTCCTCCCATCACCTATGCTACAACGCCTGAGGTTGTCGGAGGCGGAAGAGTATACGCGGCGGATATGGCCGGCGGATCGACTTCTTCTGATTTATCCATCGCCATAGGCGACAAACTCATCGCCTATAACGACGCGGCGGGTCGTTCGGTCAACGCCATACTCAACCTCGGCGCGGGTACCATTGGCGGAGAGCCTGCCTTCTCGACCTTCGTTCCTGGCCTCTACAACTGGAACAGCGCCGTCAACATGACCGGTGACATCACCCTCGCCGGCGGCGCCAACGATGTCTGGATATTCCAGATAAACGGGACACTTGATGTCGCCAGCGCCAAACAGGTCATCATGTCGGGAGGAGCGCTTGCCAAGAATGTTTTCTGGCAGGTAACCGGAATCACGACAATTCTTTCAGGAGCTCATTTTGAGGGAGTCATACTCTGCGCTTCAGACATCTGGTTGCTCACCGGCGCGACCATGAACGGCAGAACCCTGTCAAATACCCAGGTCATCCTGCAGTCGGCTACCGTAACGCAACCCGCCCTGTAGTCTACTAGTACTAAGCTAGTAGCAACGTACCAATGGAGTCGTGCGGGCCTCCGCATGACTCCATTGTTTTTAAAGTCTCGCGTCTAACACTGCGCTTGACATGGAGAACAGAAACGGTACTAGTAATGGTGACACCATGAAAGAAAAACAAGTTATCCTGCTCGTAGATGACGTTCCCCAGAACAATGAATTGCTCGAGGCCTTTCTACTCCCTCAAGGCTATGAATTTATAATGGCCAACAGCGGCGAGGAAGCGCTTGAGGAAATCAAAAAAGGCCGAATCGACCTAATTCTGCTTGACGTGACCCTGCCCGGCATCAGCGGTTTCGAAGTCATACAGCGAATCAGGCAGGATCCCGTACACCGACTGCTTCCCATTATCCTGGTTACCGCCCTGCACGACAGACAAGACAGGATCACGGGCATAGAGGCCGGTTGCGACGGATTCATAACAAAACCCGTCGATATGATATAAATCATCGCATGGGTTCAATCGCTGCTCAAGGTCAAGGCATACAACGATTTACTCAGCACCTACCGAACCGAACTTGAAAACCAGGTAAACAAGCGGACCGACGAGTCGCGGAGACTCACTATGCATCTCCTGCACGCGCGGGAAGAAGAGCGAAAACTCATAGCACGTGAAATTCATGATGAGCTCGGGCAGATACTCGCCGCGATCAAGATGGACCTCCAGTGGATAGAGAAGAAATCGGTGCAGAGCCCAGCCCCGGTTCAGGCCAGAATACACGATGTCGTCGGGTTCGCTGACAAGACAATCCAGATGGTACACCGGATATGCTCGGAATTGCGGCCTGGCATACTCGACGACCTGGGTCTCGTAGAGGCGATCGAATGGCTCGGTATCGATTTTTCACGTAAGAACGGCATACCGTGCCACGTGGATTTCACCGCTACCGAATCCACCATCGGCACCAAGAGCACTACTCTCGTGTTCCGTATAGTGCAGGAAGCTCTCATCAACGTAGCCCACCACGCCCGTGCGTCAAATTGTTCTGTAGAGCTATGGGAAGAAAACAGAACCTTGATAGTAAGAATCCAGGACGATGGAGTTGGCATCACGGAGGCTCAATCAAACTCGCCATCGGCGTTCGGCTTGATAGGTATCCGCGAGCGCGTACAGGGTTTGCAAGGAGGCATGAAAATCACCGGAACGCCCGAGAATGGAACAACACTGATGATACAAATTCCCATGCCCCCGGAAGGAACCCTGCCGTGATCAGGATACTCATTGCGGACGACCATGACATAGTACGCAAAGGACTTAAGCAGATCATCATGGAAAACCCGAACCTGGTAGTTACAGGAGAGGCCACAAACGGACAAGAAGCGCTGGACTTGGCGTGGACACAGGATTTCGACGTCGCGATCCTGGACATAGCGATGCCGGGGCGAGGAGGCCTGGATATACTCAAGATCCTCAAGACCGAGAAGCCCTCGATCAAGATCATCATGCTGAGTATGTACTCAGAGGAACAATACGCCATCCGCTGCATACGGGACGGCGCTTCTGCCTACCTTACCAAATCGAACGCATCGGAGGAGTTGCTGCAGGCTATAGAAACCGTGGCAATTGGTAAAAAATATATCACGCCATCAGTTGCCGAGCGTCTTGCCTATTATATTGACGAAGACAACAACCATCTCCCCCATGAGAAGCTATCCGACCGCGAATTGCAGGTATTCGTCATGATAGGTTCAGGCAAATCCGTGACAGACATCGCGGCTGAACTATCGTTGAGCATGAAGACCATCAGCACGTACAGAGCCCGGTTGCTCGAGAAGATGGCTATGAGCACCAACGCTCAGATAATAAAATATACACTCAAGAACCAGCTCGAAGAATAGTGCTTGAGGCTATGAACGAGCTGTTTTAACGCATTGAGCGGGATGGCGCCGCGCTCAAGCTCCATGGGGATCTAGAACTAGGACGCTTGTAACCAGGTCGCCCCTGGTGATCGTTGCTCCTTGATTCAGCCAAACGTTCCAAGAAGACTTGTCGCTGGGGCCGAGGGCCACGACGCGTTCCATGTGACTCTTCATGGCATCCGTCCCAACCTTGTTTTCAGAACGTAACGACCCTGTCAGCCCATTCAACCATCGCAATGCAGTCGTTCAGGGTCGATATGGGGCACAGGTCGGTTGAACCTGAGTTCCTCGCCTTAAGGCAGGTTCCGCAGGCCAGGACTATGCCCTTGTTGTTGACGAAATCCTCTATCTGCAGCTTGGCGTTATACTTTTCGTGGGTAATGCTCTCTATCTCCACCCCGGCGCTCATGAGAAATTTCTTGACCTCATGCTCCTTCTTCAAGGACGCGTTGGCGAAGCGGACGCCGTTCCAGGCCTTTTCCATTCGTTTGTCTCTATGATGATTCCGAATTTCATACGACCCCTTCTGGTTTAACATATAGAATATTATATATTGTGATCTTGTTCAACCAGGATAGGAAACACGGGTAGCGACCGCTTTTTCGGCCAGCTCAGTCAGTCTTGCGAGGCACCGCGGAGGTCAGGAAATCTGCCACCCAGGTGCCTGGCCACAGCCCCTCTACCGTCAAAGCGGCCAGCGCCAGGCACGCAATGGCAGCTCCAAGGGCGAAAAAGATGAGGTGCAGCGCGACCACCGAGCCAAGCATGACGCACTGTATGACTATCCAGCCCATCAGCGCGCAACCGAGGACGCCGCTGGAGTAACCAAGCCAGCGGCGCTTGAGGAGCACCGGCACGGTCGCAGCCAGGTTGCCGAGTCCTACGATCCCGAACAGTATGATGCCGGGAATCAGGAACGAATCGAACGGAAATCCGGGTATGGATTTCGCGGCCAGTCCCATAGGCGCGACTGGGTTCAAGATGGCTGCCAGGCCGCCGGCCACCGCGCCTATGCCTACGAAAATGTGCAGAACCGCGAGAAAAACCCGGATGATGCGCATGCAAGCCTCCTGCAAGGGCACGTCTGATCAGCTATATCCACGATCATTATAAAGCGCGAAGGATCGAAGCGGAAACCCCGCAGCCGCGCCATGGACCATGATCGGCTTCATGGGACACCTCATGCAAACCTAAAATGGCGTCCTGACAAGCATCCGCACCCGGTCCCTGAGGCTTTCCTCGGGCAGCAGCCCGCGCTTGGCGACGAGAAGGCTGGCGAGCCCGTGAACCTTGGCCCAGTATCCCAGCGCTATCTCATGTTTCTCGAGGCCGGGGAACCGCCCTGCGAAGGGCTGGGCGGCGTCCGTCAGGAGTTCGTAGCCGTCCATTGCACCCTCGCGGTGCGCGCATGGAGCCGGTTTGGAGAAGAGCGACGCCAATACCTCGCCTCGCAGCGCGACCTGGCCAGGCAGGATCTCGAAGAGGAGCAATACCTCGGGATTATCGAGGAAAAAGAAGACGTAGGCGTCGCCGAGGCGATACAGACGTTCAGCGGCATCGCCGATGCCTTCCACGCCGGCCGCGAGCGCCGCGTCGAAGCGGGCAGCGTCCTCTTCGACTATCGCCTTTATGAACTCCTCGCGGGAGGCGAAGTGCCGGTACGGCGCGTTATGGCTGACGCCGAGGACGGACGCGAGCTTGCGCAGCGAGAAATGGGCGTAGCCCTCGGCGAGGAGCAGCCGGCGCCCCTCGGCAAGCAGGGAGGCCCGGAGGTTCGTGTGATGGTAGGCTGTCGTCATGAGTCGAGTATACGGCATGAATGTTGACATTGGCAACATATCGCGCTATCTTTGCATCCAAGACAGTTGACACTGCCAACATTGGAGGTCACATGAACGTTCTCGGTCTGTATGACGAGAAGAACGACCGGACGGAGGGCGCGGTAATGGCCCTGACCGACTGGTCGCGCCGCTGGGGGCACGACGCGCGTTTCTTCGACGCGTCGAGCCTTGCCATCAAGCCCTGCTTGGGCTGCTTCGGTTGCTGGGTCAAGACGCCCGGGACCTGCGTTATCGCCGACGATGGCCGCGCCTTCGTCGAGGCCCTCTATCCGGCCGACCTGGTCGTCATAGTGACGCGCATACCGTTCGGCTCGTACGCGCCGTCGGTCAAGCGCGCCCTCGACAGGAGCCTACCCGTCCTCTTGCCGTTCTTCACGGTGCACGAGGGCGAGATGCACCACGTCCAGCGCGGAGGGAGGTGCAGGCGACTCCTCCACGCGCCGTACGGGGACTACGGCCCGGAAGAGCTGGAGACTTTCCTGGGCCTGGCCCGGGCGCATTGCGACAACCTGCTGTCGCCGCGAGCGAGGCGCCGCTTCGAGTACGGGGGCGAGCCCGAGACCCTGGCCTCTTGGGTCGCCTGGGAGGTCGGAGCATGAAGGCAGTATTGATGAACGGCAGCCCCAAGGCAGCGGGCTCCGCGTCCGGCATCGTACTCGATACGGTGGCGGACGCCATGGGCCCCGGCGTCGAGTCCCTGACGAAGCGGGCCGTTACGGCTGGATCGGCAACAGAGGAAGACGTAGCGGCCGACGCCCTCGTGCTGGCGTTCCCGTTGTACGTCGATTGCCTGCCCGCGCCGCTCCTCGAGTGGCTGATATCGTACCGGGCCATCGCGCCATCCAGGAGCGGCCGGAAGCCGGCCCGTGTCTACGCGATATGCAACTGCGGCTTCCACGAGGCCGCGCAGACCGAGCTCGCCCTGGAGGTGGTCGCCAACTTTGCCCGATCGGCCGGCCTCGAGTGGGGCGGCGGCCTCGGTATAGGCTCGGGCGGCATGCTCGCAGGCCTGGCTTCGGTGCCGCCTGGGGCTGGTATCAAGCGGTCGGTCTCCGAAGGCCTGGACTGGATAGCCGGCCTGGCTGCCCGTGGCGAGGCGAGCGGCGAGACGCGCTTCGTACGCTTCGCGTTCCCCCGTTTCGCCTATATCCTAGCGGCCCACGCCGGCTGGAAAGCCATGGCGAGGGCCAACGGGCTCCGCCCGCGCGACATAGGCAACCCGCGGCGGACCAGGTAGCACGCGGGATCCCGCACGGGCCGGCCCGCTGGACGCGAGCCGGCGCCGTCTGGAAAGGAAAGGAACGTCGGGGCCGTTACTTCTTTATGTTGTAGAACGCCTTCATTCCCGGATATTCGCGAGAGTACTCGCGGACCCCGTCCTATCGGACGGGGTATTGCGACCATCTCGGAATACCCGAGTTACTTCTTTATGTTATAGAACGCTTTCATTCCCGGATACTCCGCGATGCCTTCCATGGCGTCCTCGATGCGCATCAGCTGGTTGTACTTGCAGATGCGGTCGGTGCGGCTCATCGAGCCGGTCTTGATCTGGCCGGTCTCGCAGGCCACGGTTAGGTCGGCCAGGAAGGTGTCCTCGGTCTCGCCGGAGCGGTGCGAGATCACTCAGGTGTAACCTGCACGCTTGGCCATCTCGATGGCGTCGAGGGTCTCGGTGAGGGTGCCGATCTGGTTCAGCTTGATCAGGATGGAGTTGGCGATCCCCTTCTGGATCCCTTCCTTCAGGATGGCGGGGTTGGTCACGAACAGGTCGTCGCCAACGATCTGGATCCGCTTGCCCAGGCGGTCGGTCAGCTGCTTCCAGCCGTCCCAGTCGTTCTCGGCCATGCCGTCCTCGATGGAGATGATCGGGTACTTGTTCACCAGCATCTCGTAGAAGTCGATCAGTTCCTTGGCGCTCTTCTTGGGCTGTGCCTCGTTCTCCAGGGTGTAGACCCCGTCCTTGAAGAGTTCGGAGGATGCGACGTCGAGTGCCAGCAGCACTTCCTCGCCCGGCTTGTAACCCGCCTTGACGATCGCCTCCATGATGACCTCGAGAGCCTCCTCGTTGGACTTCAGGTCGGGCGCGAAGCCCCCCTCGTCGCCGACGGCGGTGTTGTACCCTTTCCCCTTAAGTACCGCCTTCAGCGCGTGGAAGATCTCGGCGCCCATCCT
>CAZNCK010000010.1:0-5681 GCA_964571545.1 uncultured Treponemataceae bacterium
ATGCTCTACGACGAGTACGCCAAGGACATGAGCAAGGCCGCCGGCTTCGGCCTCTCCGACGCCGTGTACATCGAACTGTCACGGCAGTCCAGGATTTAACAATACTCGACGCCCGCCAGTCCTTTGAAATGCGCGTTAAAAGAGTACAGCGTGGCATCATAAGCCCGGGCGCTCGCGTACATGATGGCATCAGCCATGGGCAGTTTGTGAAGCAGGCTCAGTTGAGCCGCATTGATGGCGATTGAATCATCAAGGTCGATCCTGTGCCCCCGCTTTATTACTGCTGTTGCCCTCAACAATGGATATGACGATCGTTCAAAGAACGATTAAGACATCCTTACTGTTGACTTTATCGATATATTTATATACAATAAATCATGAATGAAAAAGCTACGGTCATAGCCATCTGCATGGGTTCGTCCTGCTATGCGCGCGGCAACGCCCGCAACGCCGAGGTCATCCAGCGCTGGCTGGCCAGAGAAGGCAATACGGCCCGTGTCGAATTTACAGGCACGCTCTGCGAAGGCCTGTGTCGCGAGGGGCCAACCCTCCGCATCGGCGAGCGCATGTACCGTGGCGTCGACCCCGCGGCTATCGAGGGCATACTCGAGCATGAATTTAGGAGAGCCTGAGCATGCCCGGCTACGAACCCATACGTACGGAGAGCGCCGCGTGCCAGGATTGCTACAAGTGCGTCAGGGAATGTCCCGTCAAGGCGATACGGGTTACGCTGGGCAAGGCCAGCATCGTGCCGGAGCTCTGCGTGCTCTGCGGACACTGCGTCGAGGTCTGTCCCGCCAGCGCCAAGAAGGTGCGCTCCGACCTGGAGCGGGCCAGATCGCTGATCTCCATGAAACCCTTCGTCATCGCGAGCCTGGCCCCCTCGTTCGCGGCTGAATTCCCCGGTCTTGAACCTGCCAGATTGGTGGCTGCATTACGGGCCCTGGGCTTCTCGTCGGTGTCGGAAACCGCCCTGGGCGCGGACTCCGTATCGCATTCGCTCGCGGCCCAGCTGTCGGGCGCCCAAGTCTCGGGTCCTGGCCGGGTCGTGTTGTCCAGCGCCTGCCCGGTGGTCAACGACTACATACTCATGTACCGTCCGGAAATGGCGCGGTTCCTGTCATCGTTCTCATCGCCGCTGGGCGCCCACGCGGCCGAGCTGAAGGCGTTGCACGGCCCTCAGACGGCGGTGGTCTTCATCGGCCCCTGCATAGGCAAGAAGCGCGAAGCTGACCGCTCGGGCGGCGCCATAGACGCGGCGGTCACCTTCAAGGAGCTACGCGCCTGGTTCGACCAGGCTGGCATATCCCCGCACGCCATGAAACCCGTCAAGAGCGATGTCTTTCAACCGGAACGCGCCGCAAAGGGCTCCCTGTACCCCATAGACGGCGGCATGATAGCCGGTATAAAGAAATACAGCCCGGGGCTCTCCGCCCATTGCCTCTCGTACTCCGGGCTTGGACAAATAGAACGCGCTTTAGACGGACTGGAAGCCTACAATGGCGGCTCGCCGATATTCCTGGAACTCCTCGCCTGTGAAGGCGGCTGCGTCAACGGCCCAGAGGCTGAGCACCGCACGGGCTCGGTACGCAAGCGCCTCTCGGTGCTTGACTACGCGCGCTCATCCAGTGACCGACGCGACGCCAAAGCCGTGCCAGTAATGACCAGACTGGCCACGCCGGCTCCCCGTGATAGTACCACCGACACGGCCCTCGTCGAGGCGCTACGTTCCATAGGCAAGACCAGCCCCGGAGACGAGCTTAACTGCTCCTCCTGCGGCTACGACAACTGCCGCTCGTTCGCAGCGGCAATGCTTTCAGGCAAGGCCGAACGCACCATGTGCGTGTCGTACATGCGCTCCCTGGCCCAGAAAAAGGCCAACGCCCTCATCAAGGCCATGCCCTCCGGGGTGGTGCTCGTCGACGCGGACCTGCATATCATTGAATGCAACAGAGCCTTCGCCAGCCTCCTTGGTTCCGAGGCGGAACAACTCTTCGACGCTAAACCCGGCCTTGAAGGCGCGGACCTGCGTAAACTGGCGTCGTTCTGGCCCGTCTTCGAAGCCGCCTTCGCCGATGGATCCTTCTCGACCGGCAAGCCTGATTCCATCGTGCATGACGTCAAATCGGGCGGGCGCGTGCTGTCGAGTTCGGTCTTCGGCGTAGAGCCGGGCCTAGTCGTCGGCGGCATCTTTCAGGACGTCACCGTACCCTGGATACGCCGCGACCGCGTCGTATCGCAGGCCCGCGCCGTCATACGCAAAAACGTCGCCACCGTGCAGAAGATAGCCTATCTCCTGGGCGAGAACGCCGCCGAGAGCGAAACCATCCTACAGTCCATCGTCGAATCATTCTCACCGCAATCCGACGACGACGCGGACCCCTTCGACGCCCCGGCGCAGGCCGACAACGCTCGCGGCAAACAAAAAACCGGCCACGGACGATGAACGGCTCGTTCCTGGAACTGTCGCACCACCAGATTTCTAAGCAGGGCCAGAGCGCTCCGGGCGACGTATTCCAGTCCATCAAGTGCGACGACGGACGCGTCGTGTCCGTACTGTCGGACGGCCTCGGCTCCGGCATAAAGGCTGGCGTGCTGGCCACGCTGACCGCCACCATGGTCGCGCGCTGCGTCGCCGCCGACATCCCGCTCCGCCGCGTCGCCGAGTTCGTCATGCGATCGTTGCCTGTCTGTTCCGAACGCCAACTCAGTTACGCCACCTTCACCATACTCGACGTAGCCCCCGGCGGCAGGGTCCGCGTCGTTGAATACGACAATCCACCCTACGTGCTATTGCGTGAAGGCGTCCTCATGGAACCCATAAAGACGGAACTGCGCCTGCCCCGCGGCAGGGGCGGAGCCAAGGGCGACGCCGTGCTCAGGCTGTCCAGCTTCGACGCTAGACCCGGTGACCGCGTCGTGTTGTATTCGGACGGCGTCACGCAGGCCGGCATGGGCACTGGAGCCTGGCCGCTAGGCTGGGGCGATGTGGGCGCGCAGGACTACGTGCGGGGCCTTGTAGCCGCCTCGGGGAGCCTCTCGGCCAGAAACCTTGCCCGGTCGCTTGTCCAGGAGGCCACGGTCAAGGACTCCTGGGCGCCCAAGGACGACATCACCTGCGGCGTCGCCTACTGGCGCCATCCCAGGCGACTCCTGGTCATGACCGGCCCTCCCGTCTCGCGGGAACGCGACAAGGAAATGGCCCGGCTGTTCAGCTCCTTCGAGGGCCGAAAAGTGCTCTCAGGCGGCACCACCGCCACCCTCGTGGCGCGTGAACTCTCCCTGAAGGTTCGCGTCGACATCAGGGACCTGGACCCAGAGATACCGCCCTCCTCCGAGATGGCCGGAGCCGACCTCGTCACGGAAGGCATCCTGACCCTGGCTCGGGTCGCGGCCCTGTTCGAGGCCTACCAGCCTGACGCGCCCGTACAGCACAACGCGGCGGGGAGACTCCTCGAACTGATGCTGGACTCTGACGTCATTCAGTTCGTCGTCGGAACGCGCATCAACGAGGCACACCAGGACCCCACGATGCCGGTGGAACTCGAGATCAGGCGCAACGTCGTCAAGCGAATAGCCGCCGCCCTGGAGACCGGGCACCTCAAGGAAACCAGAATCAGCTATCTCTAAGCGTTGGCCTCAAATCTCCAAGGTGAACTTAGCCTACGCCCGGTAGCCTTCCATCGCGGACACCGACTTGTCAAACGATCCGCCGAGTAGCCGCGCGCCGTCAGAGGTTATGAGCCAGTCCTCTTCGTTGCGCACGCCGCCCAGATCCAGCCAGCGCTCAGCCTCGGCGTAGTCTATGAAGGCGGCATGGCGCTGTTCGGCCTTCCACGCGGCGATCAGCCCCGTTATGAAGTAGACGCCCGGCTCCACCGTCATCACCATACCGGCCTTCAGCGGCTTGGCCATGCGCAGGCTTTTGAGGCCAAACACGGTGCTCTTGGGCTGCCCGTCGTAGCCCACCCACACCTCGCCCAGGTTCTCCATGTCATGCACATCCAGTCCCATCTGATGCCCAAGCCCGTGCGGAAAGAAGCACGCGTGCGCGCCGGCGGCCACAGCCTCGTCGACATCGCCCCTCATGATGCCCAGGCCCTTCAGCCCCGCGGTTATTGTGCGGGCGGCCGCCAGATGCGCATCCCTGAACGGCGTACCCGGCCTCATCAGCGCGGCGCCAGCGGCGCCAGCGTCCAGCACTATCTGGTAGATGGCCTTCTGCCGGTCAGTATAACGCGCGGAAACAGGAAAGGTGCTCGTCAGGTCGCCCGCATAGCCCGAGACAGTCTCGGCGCCGGCATCCAGCAGGAACAGCCCGCCGGCGACGAGGCTACCCGGATACCCGTGGTTGTGTAGCACAGCGCCCTTCGTCGTCGCGATGGCCGGAAACGATGGCCCGCCCCCGCCCGCATACGCTACACGGTACGCCTCCGCCATCAGCCGCGCCTCCGTAACACCCGG
This sequence comes from uncultured Treponemataceae bacterium, assembly GCA_964571545.1. GTDB lineage: Bacteria > Spirochaetota > Spirochaetia > Treponematales > UBA12059 > SZUA-370. The sequence goes on from CAZNCK010000010.1 coordinate 4,465, forward strand.
TTCCGCCGCCGCCATCACCGCGCGATGCATCGCAATCGTCGTATCCACCGCCTGCTCTATCTGGGCCACCTCGCGCGCTTCCTTGAGCTCCCGCTGCGCCACCACCGCCTGTATCAGGGGGACAGACCCCGCCGCGGCAATCTTTTCCGGAGCCAGCCCGAGCGCCTGAGACAGCTCCAGCGCCGTCTCGGCCCGGTACGGCGGCACATACAGTATCGTTTCTTTTGAAGACTTTAAATCGACGATATACCTGGTGCGAGGCGCCGCGGAATACGCGGCGCACAAGGCTCGGTATTCGTCCACGCCGGGCCTGGGCCCTGACCACACGAGGTCGTCAATCGTAGATTCATGGGCATACAGCGTGGCCCTGCCGGATGCCAGGTCCAGCGTGGCCGCAAGATCCGGCTCCGCTATGCCAAAGTAGTAGAGGAAGCAGGAATCCTGCCTGAAACGGTACGCGTTGTCCGCGTAGTTCATGGGGCTCTCGCGGTTACCGGTAAAGGCCACAAGCCCGGAGCCTACGCCCTTGCCCGCGAGCAGTGAAACGAGGACGCGCCTGCGCCCCTCATAGACCGATGGTTCAAACATGAAGCCATGCTAACCCGACCCGGGCGGCCCGTCAACGACGCGCTGCGTCTACTGACGCAATGCGCCTACTGACGCAATGCGCCTACTGGCACCACAATCAGTCGTCTATCAGTAGCGCCTTCTGGCTGGAGTCTATGGTGTTAAGGAGCCCCATAAGCTTGTCTTTCTCCATCAGGTCGATGAGCCGTGCCTCGACAAACTTCTTGGCCTCGTCGGAGAAGGTGCCGCCCGTAATGCAGTAGCCTTTACCCGCCTTCACGTCCTTGATGCGCGCATGGAAGTCGCGCATCACCAGCTCCCCTATCGTCCCCGTGGAGCGTATCATCCTGAACAGCACCAGGTCCGACCAGCGGCTGGTCTCCACCTCGGCAAGGATATCGGCCCAGTCGTTCTTCTGCACCGAGATATCGGTTATCTTTATCTTGGCCTTGGGAAAAAATGTCAGCGTCAGCTTGCGGCACAACGTTATGAAATCGCTCGCCGGCGCCAGCAGGTACACCTGCAGATTCCGCGAGGAGTTAAGCTCCTTGTACTTGGCCAACTGCGCCGGCGTATCCTTGTAGTTGGGATATATCTGCTCGATCTCGTTGAGCAACCCCACCGCCTTGGCTATCTCCTGTTCCTTCAGG
>CAZNCK010000010.1:5691-43801 GCA_964571545.1 uncultured Treponemataceae bacterium
AAGCCGGTACTTGATCTCCACCAGCACCTCTACCTTTATCTCCGGATGCTTGAGCCCCAGCTCAAAGTCCATCACCGCCTTCTGGAACTGTCGCTGGTTCAGGTGTATCGTCCCGGCAAACAGCGACGCCGACGGCCCCAGCACCGGATCGGTGCGCAGATGCGTAAAGAGCCGGATCGCCTGTTCTTCCTGACCTATCTCGTGGAAGCATTCGCCCATCGCGAACAGGCTTTCCTTGTCGTCGGGCTGCAGATCAACGGCGCGCCTGAGGCAGGACAGCGCTTCTTTGTAGTTCTTTACCTTGAACAACGAGTGCCCCAGATAGCGCAGGGTCATCGCATGCTCGGCATTGAGCTTAGCGGCCAAGCGCAGGTGGAAGATGGCCTTCTCGTACTGCCGTTTCTGGAACTCCAGGTAGCCCAGATTGTAGTTTGTCTCGAAGTCTTCCTGCTTTACCGCATGCGCGACCACGAGCCCCTTGTAGGCCTCTTCCAAACGACCCAGCTTCAGCGCCGTCAGACCATAGCGCTTGTTTATCTCGAATTCGTCCATGTCAGGATTGCCAGCGGCCACGTCAAGCAGGGTCTCGTACGCCTTGTAGGCCTTGTCCCAAGACTGCTCGCTGTAGTACACCTCGCCCAGCGCCACGAACGCGTCAGGATCCTTAGGATTCTGCGCCAGCCGCCGGTTGGCTTCCTTGAGCACCTGCGCGTGGTCCTTGGCCTTTATCTTCTTGCCGACCTTGCTCTTCTTGCCCTTACTCTTTGAACCTTTGCCCCTGGACAGCAACGCGCTGCCTATAATGACGATGAGGGCCAGAAAAATGATAGCGATTATTATTGGCAATAGATCCATGGGCACAAGTATGAGCGGCATGAGTATTTATTGTCAAGGAAGTCGGCAATTCAAACATAGCGCCGATTAAAAAGCCCGCCTCAGGACTAACCTGAAGCGGGCCATGGTGTTCTATGAAGGCGGACCAGAAACCGGTCCTGGCTGGACTACCAGCGGTTGCCGTAGTCGCGGCGGGGCGGGCGCTCATTGGCTTCGTTTACACGAAGCGAGCGGCCATCGAGTTCGCGGCCGTTCATGCCGCTGATCGCCGCCATCGCGGCGTCGTCAGCGGTCATCTCTACGAATCCAAAGCCCTTGGAGCGGCCGGAATCGCGGTCGATGACGATGTTGACGGACTGCACTTCGCCGTACTGGCCAAAGGCGGCGCGGAGGCCGTCTTCGGATGTACCGTAGCTGAGGTTGCCGACGTAGAGTTTCTTAGCCATGAGAAGGTCCTTTTCCCGGATCTGTGCCGGGGATTGAGATAGTTGTAAAACGCATACGGGATAGGAGGCCAGAAATTGGGCTACGCAGGGATGCGGGATTCGCCGGAAGGAGTGCGGAAGTATGCACATTTATAATTCGGCTAAAATCTGACAGATTCACGGTCCTCAAAACACGATTCGTTTCCAACAAAAAGAAATATATACGAATGACTCAAAAATGTCAAAGGGAATTCACAAAAGCGAACCTGGAGCATCGCCTGTTCCAGAGCGCGTCCCTGCGGTATAATCCCTGCATGAGAAAGAACATCGCATGAAGATCGCCTTGGTCTCGGACTGCTTCTGGCCGCGCATCAACGGCGTCACCATCTCCGTGCAGACCTTCCGCGACGAGCTGGAACGGCAAGGCCACGAGACCCTGATCCTGGCGCCGAGCTACCCCAAAGCCAGAGCGGATCCGGAGCTGCCTAGGGTCAGACGCTTCCGCAGCACAAGAAATATCCTGTCCAAAGAAGACCGCGACGTCCTGCCGGACGCCGTTCCTGAAATCTTCGCCGCGCTGGATGAATTCGCGCCGGACATCGTACACTTCAACACCGAGTTCGGCATGTTCCTGGCAGGCTCGCTATGGTGCAAGCTACACCATAAACCTGTGTTCATAACCTGCCACACCAACTGGGAATTCTACCTCAAGCACTACGCGCCGCTACTGCCGTCCATGTTCGCGCGGGCCATCACCAGGCACTTTATGCTTCGGGCCTATCTCAATGCGGACTACATCATCATGCCAGGCAGCCAGATGCAGGATCTGCTCTTCTCGTACGGCGTCTGTGGCCCGTTCCATGTACTGCAAACCGGCATAGACTCAGGCAAATTCAGCGCCACGCGCGAAGAGCTCGCCGCCTTCAGGCAGAACCTCGACGCGGCGGCCCCGTCTCTCGCGGGCAAGCGCCTGCTCCTCTACGTGGGCAGACTGGGCAACGAGAAAAACATCACCTTCCTCTTGCCCGTGCTCAGACGCGTCAGGGAGTCTGTTCCCGATGCGGCGCTGGTGCTCATCGGGGACGGCCCCTACCGCAAAAAGTTGCTCAAGGAGGCCAAACAGCAGGGCCTCGGGGACTTCATCCACGCTCCCGGCTACATGGACCGCAAGGACCTGCGCCTGGCCTACGGCTCTGCCGACGTGTTCGTCTTTCCGTCCAAGACCGAGACCCAGGGTCTGACACCCATAGAGGCAATGATGTGCGGTACTCCCGTGGTGGCCATAGGCGAGATGGGCACCCGCGACGTGATGCAGGGCGACCACGGCGGCTTCATGGTCCCCGACGACGGGCAAGCCTTCGCCGACGCCGTGGTCAGATTACTGTCTAGCGGAAAACTGCACGAAGAGAAGTCAGCACAGGCGCGAGCCTGGGCTACTCGCTTCGATGTGACGGCAACGACACAACAGCTGGTCGGCCACTACCAAGCATGCCTCAGGGGAGAAGGAATACGCGTGAATGGACCGGAATGCGTGAATTGAAAGACTGTACCGGCTGTGTACGTCCGCGCTATATTCATACCAGAAAATTGTAGTGTGTGATGTGGCGGAGGGTTGGTATGACGGTTCGAGACTGGAAACGGTTGCTCGGGGTATCCTTGCTCCTCTGCCTATTTTCGATAAGCACAGCATTTTCCCAGAACGGCCAGAGATACCTGGATCTTGATTCCCGGGCGTATACATTCTTTGACGCGATATTCCTGGAACAAGGACTAGCAGAAGCCAGCACAGCCAGACCCTGGTCGATGGAACAGGCTCGCCACGAACTGGAGCGAATCGATACCTCTGTGCTTTCTTCAGCAGGAACTCTCGCTTATGAGTACCTGAACAGTATCTTCGCTTATGCCGGATCGATGAATGCCGGTTTCAACGCGGCATTGAACTTCGTGACAAGCCCACAGGGTTTCGTCCATGCCAACCTGAGGTCCGACGAGAGCTACGAAGCTTCAGAATATACATGGGTCCGGGGATATGAAAATAGAAACGCTTTCTTGGAAATTCCGGTGGATTTTTGGCTCGATAGCGGTTTCTACGCATACATGAATCTCGAGATCAAGGAAGAACATGCTACCGTCGATGGTGGCGGCAACTACTTCAATGTAGTCCTGGATGATCCGTATCCCCAGATAGACCTCTATTTCCCGTTTCAGGCCTATACCTCCCTCGGCGGGCCGGGATGGTCCTTCCGGTTCGGAAGAGACCGGCTGTCCTGGGGTAACGGACGGACAGGCAACATGCTGCTCTCGGATTACAGTGACTTTTATGATTTTCTGGGTCTTACACTATTCGGCAAAAAAGCAACCCTGAATTCGGTGTACGCGTTGCTCGACGCCTTCGATGCCAAGACGCTCGAGCCATCAGTCTATTCAGCGCTTATGGCGCACCGTCTCGATTTAAGGCTCACGGACAGGCTAGTCATCAGCCTGAACGAGTCTGTCGTCTTCGGCAACCAGGAACCGGAACTGGTACGCGATCTAAACTACCTTATGATTTTTCACAATTGGATGATTCCATCTCGTTCCAACTCACTCATGTCGCTAGAATTCAATTATACCCCACTGACAGACTTCCAGATCTATGGCCAAATCGCCATGGATGAATTCGCGACAACCTACGAGGAAGAACGAAGCGGCGGCGGCGGACCTCCGATTTTCGGATTTATGCTCGGAACCGATGGCGTCTACCCAATGGGCTCGGGCTATCTGACGGGAGGGGCGGAATGGGCAATGACCAGCCCATGGATGTACAGTAGGCGAAAGGCCCCTTACTACTACAACGTACGACGATACTGGTCCCTCACCGAAGATGCCTATGAATACATCGTCAAGCCGATAGGGTACCGGTATGGACCAGATGCCATTGTCTGGAACATCCATGTCGGCTATGACATTCCCGAAGGTCTCGAGTTGGGCCTTGAAGGAACGTACCTTATTAAAGGTACAACGACCCTCGCGACGGCGTGGAATCCGCAAGAAGGCGACGCGGCTCCAAGTGGCCTTAATCCGGAGCGCACCTTCACACTGAGCTTCGACGCCTCGTATCCTGTGCGTACCTGGATCGAAATTGGCTTGGGCCTGACATTCATATCCAGTCGGGATATCGGTCATATTGAAGGTACATACAGCGACGACCTTGAACTCAGTGCATACGCAAGCCTTCAGTTCTGACGGAGCGCTACCTTCCAGATCTGGAAAGGACAGTCATGATGGTCTTGAAAAAAATCGAGATATCCAGAAACAACGATGTGTTTTTTATGTAATACAGATCGAACTGTAGCTTTTTGTATGTGTCTTCGACTGATGGAGAATGGTACTCTCCTGAAACCTGGTCCCATCCGGTAATTCCGGGTTTCAACAGATGCCTTTCCATATAATACGGAATTGATTGCTCAAGCTTTTCCGCAAGTTCAGGTCGCTCAGGGCGGGGTCCTACAAAACTCATGTCTCCCCGGAAGATATTTATGAATTGAGGCAGTTCGTCGAGCCTGCTGGCACGCATGAATTTGCCCAGCCGGGTGATACGGGTATCGCCAATAGAGGTGGGCATGAAGGAATTGCCTTCTATCCGCATCGTCCGGAACTTGAGGATAGTGAAAGGCTTGCCCCCTCGTCCCAGGCGGACCTGCTTGAATATGACGGGGCCGCGGGATTCCAATAAAACGGCTACGACCAGCAAAGCGCAGATCGGAGCTGATATGATCAAAGCCACGCTCGAGACGATCAAGTCTATCAGCCTCTTGAGCATAAGATACGGTTTCTTGGCCTTGAGATCTATGTTCTCAAGAAACCAGGAGTCATTGATCGCATCGATGGGGACTCGCCTGAATATTGTTTCGTAGAACTCGGGAAGACTTACATAACGTGCCCCCCTTCCGATCAGGCCAAAGAGAAGTCTACGGGTCCCGCTCGATAACCTTGCGCCTTCAAGAAGCACAAAAAGATCTGGAAGAGTGACTTCAACCGTGCGCTCAAGTTCGGCTTGAGTTGTTACCGTGGGAAGCCGTGAGTCCGGGTACAAGTTTTCTTCATCGTGTACAAATGCGAGCGAATAACCAAGGTACGGCCTGTCTTTTATCGCATCGGCGAGCAATAAGACTTCGTCGGTCATGCCTATAAATGCGACGTTGAACGTGATGGAAGAGAACCGCATCAGTTTCCCATATGCCAAGCGCCATAGCCAAAGCAGTGCATACGCCAAGCATGCAAAAAGCAACATGACAGTTTTGGGTTCGATCGACCTCCCTGGTCGCAGGTAAAACATGAGCACCGTCGCCAGTACGGAAAGTGCTATGGACCAGAACAAACGGGCAGCGAAACGAAAACCATCGAAAAGTTTTTCAAGAGCATACAGACCTGCCGTATAGAAAATTACGGCCCATCCTATGAAGGCAAACGAGAAGGCGCCTACATGATCATGCCAGGACCTCGAGCTGGGAGGAACTCCGTTCCTGATGTACAAGGCCAGATACAGCGCTGCAAAAAGAATACAGAAGTCAACGATGAAGAGAAATAATTGCCTTCGTTTGCGTGATCTTTTCATATGTGCATTCCAATCCGGACAGATATTTTACCCTTTACTGATCGCACTAGCAACTGCTCTTTCGGATTCCGGAACAAGATACTCACGTAATTCTCTTGAAATCAGCTTCATTGCGCCATGATGCCTTGACTCTTGCCACAGTCCGATATTCTTGGCAGAAATCTCGGGGTGGAACGCACCTTGCCCCCATAGTCCCGACGGACCAAAGCCATCTTGTTCCCAGAATAACCGCAAATCAGCCTGCAACGCGGTTCGCGCACCACTAGAATCCAGAACAAACTCCTCGAAGCCCAGCAATCGCACCATGGTGCCAGGTTCATCGCGCATACGCTCCAGAAACTGCGCCGTACGGTACTGTGCAATTCGGTATTGCTTGATGAAGGACCGCACATTCCAAGGGTAGGTTGAACCACTGTACCGCACGAGATCCGCAAACTGATCCCTGGGATCACGACGCACGAGTAGCAATACCTTCCTAGAAAAAAGCTCTGGGGAGAGGAGGCGAAATAGGTCTGGATTGATGCCAGAAAACGCGTTGTCGAATATGGGTATCATGCTATCAGTACCCAGCCGTTTGTAGAACACGGCCACAATCCCCGAGGCCGCCCTACACACTGCTGGATCGTCCCAAGGCAGATGACTGGCAAGGTCAGACTGACTATTCGACATCATGAAAGCGCGTAGAGCCTCCGCAAAGGCTCCTACGGCTTCAAGATATTCAGCATCGCACCTGAAATCCTGTCCCAGTTGGGCGTCTAGGAGCGGCTTGTACATGCGTAGCCCGGGGATTATCCCGAACCGGGCCACGGAAATGAACAGGGCATCAATAACCCAGTAGGCAAGGCTGAACCTTCCTCGTTCCATCGAAAGTGATGGACCCAGGACGGTTCTCCACTGTCGAGGATCTGGGCATATGGCCCATCGCCCCAGCCTCTCGCCGTAATTGATGCGGCGGGAGGCGGTCTGGGCAAGATAGCGCATGCCGTAATTCAGCGCTCGTATCTCGCCGAACGCAGCTTCGCTGCCTCGTAGCTGGCATAGCCCTTCATGCCCGGCTAGCCAGTCACTGACCGCGCCTGATCCGCTCCAACGGAACCCCCCGACAAACAATCCCAGCGGTAGCGGCTCGGCCCTATCTTCTCTCTTCACCGGAACAGCCCCATCACGGGAATGTCGTAACGGAGGCCGATGCTGGCTCCGAAGAGGAATTCATTGTCATCGCCCGGCTTCCAGATATAAGAATACTTGTTAATGAGCTTGTCGGCGGCATCGGCCACGGGTTCAGGTTGGACTAATTCTAGAGCGTTGAACGCCCCGCCTAAGAGGAATGCACCTTCTACGACAAAGTCTCCGAAGCGTCTGGAGGCTTTAAGGTTGAAGGTCACGAGTTTCTCCAGCACGTCGTCATCAAGCATGCGTGAACCTTTGTAATCGTGCCAGGTATCATCGTTCCAAGCATTGGTAGGAGACTTGGAGCCCGACAGCACGAACTCGAGGTTAGAAGTGATATCAATTCCGCTCCAAACGCCCTCGTAGTCGAGGCGCAGGGCTACGTTGTTCTCACCGTTCTTGTAACCCAGCATCAGATCGTCAAACGATATTTCACGGTATGATGTGCCGATCGTGAAACGCGTGTCCGGATAATAGGTATATGAATAAGCGCCGTCTTCATTGTCCCGCGTAGGCTGGAAAGTATATTTAAGCGCGCCGGCGTGGGAAAGGGAAAACGTTCCAGCGCGGGTCTTTGCACGCGCTCTCATGGCCCAGGCCGCCTTGCCCGGATTCCATGTTCCTATACCGAGAAAATGGATATTCAGATCGTCCATGAGGAACTGGGCATCGAAGGAAAGTCCGTCCGGGCGGTTCCAATCCCAGAATACCCCGATAATATCGTTATCGTTGCTACCGTCGGTCCAGGGCCTGCCTACGGTGCCTTTGACATATTGTGTGAAGTACTGGGGTATTGGGCTAAGCAGATACTCAAAATCAAAGCTACGGCCTACATAGACGGCAGAATCCTGGATGCCGAAACGCATGTCACCTATCTTGAAACCGTACGCCTTGAGGTTGGCGCCGCGGTCGGGAAAGCCTTCGGGATATGCTTCAGTCACCATTTCTGAGCGGGAATTCAGTTCCACCCATCGCGATTCATAGAAGAAGTAATCATTCTCATAGCGAATTTCAATCAAGGGTACGGCAGGGCTCGAAGACGAGGCAAAAAGACTGTAAGGGCCGTCAAGCTGGTCTCTGTGTTCGAGTCGTCCGATACGGAAGGATAGGTTCTGGTCGGGCCGCCAGACCAGACCGCCCGATTCCAGAACGGCATAGTAATTTAAGAGGGTTTTGTCACCAAAATTGGATTTGAGCGGATAGTACTTACCGTCATTGGCAAGGTATATAGCGGCGGATAATGAAAAAGCAGTGGAATCAAAACCAAAATCAATACCGACAAGGTTAGTCACTGAAGACGACCGTTCTATGTTGTACTGTAGTTCGCCCCTGGTCTCCAGTGAGAGGCCCTCGGTAACGAGATCCTGGGCATTGACTATGCAAGCCAGCGAGAGGAACCCTGTCAGTATCAGCAAGTGCTTATTGTACATCGCCATAGCTCCTATCTATTCTTATGGAAGCATCGTGTTCATTCTTCTTGATGATGGTATCATAGCGGGTATGAAAATGCTAATGGCCGCCAGATTCGCCATAGTAGCGGCGTTGGTGACGAACGCCTGCTCAACCTACGGCCCCTATCTCGACAAAGGCCCTGAAGCGGTATGGGGCATAAACGCCCCGCCAACATTTTCCAGTACATCCGCGCCTACCACGGTAAAATTCCTTGTATTAGCAGACATCCACGGTTACGCCCATAAAGCCCTGGTGACAGACGAGAGCGTTCTGGCAATACATAATATCTGGTGGGGCAAAAAACAGGATACGGAGTTCGCCAACACCGCGCGAATTATGGATTCACTGGACGGGGAGTCGACACTGGACTTCGTGGTATTGCCCGGAGACCTGACGGTGGACGGCGAAAAGGCAAGCCACATCATGCTTGCGGCGTTGCTGGAACGTCACAGAAGCTCGGGTCGACCCGTCTTCGTTGTGCCGGGCAACCACGATGTGAACAGCCCGCAGGCGCGCAGGCACGATGTCGCGGGTACAAGGGCGACGGAATCTGTCAGCCCATCTGAATTCGCCGGCATTTACGCACGCTTCGGTTATGCAGACGCGTTGTCGCGGGACTCGATTTCCCTGTCCTACGTCGCGGAACCCGTTCCCGGGATAGCGCTCGTCGTGCTGGACACCGCGAGGTGGTATGACAATATGTTCTTCCCCTTGCGCCTGTCGGAGACCGGAGGCTCAGTGAGGCAAGAAACGATAGTCTGGATTGAGTCGGTACTCTCGGCGGCGAAAACCGCTGATAAACTGATCATCGCCGTGCAACACCATCCACCGGGAATGCGGGGTTCGCTCACCAGGTCATCACTGAAAAATGCGGCTGCGCTCCTTGATCTGTACGAGCAATACGGAGTGGCCTTCATTGTTTCTGGCCACAAACATCGGTTTTCAGTGGATTTCAGCGCAGCTATACCCAGGATCTCTGTACCGAGCATTGCGCGTGGACCAGACAAGGCCACCATCGTCGAATACGGACCGTATGGCGTATGGGCGATGATTGATCAGGTCAGGCTCTCCGGGGAATGATCCGTCCAACACCTTCGTAAATAAAGCCGAGAGAAACCGCTTCGTCGGCATCGATCAAGTTCCTGGTATCGAGGATGACGTCGCCCCTCATGGCTACCTTCAGCCGAGGCAAATCGAGGCTCCTGAATTCATTCCACTCAGTAACGATGATCAGGGCATCGGCGCCAAGAGCCGCTTCGTACACGTCTTTCTTGTAGACGATCTGAGGAAACAAGGCCTTGAAGTTTTCCATGGCCTTGGAGTCGTATGCCGAAATCGTAGCTCCCTTGGTAAGCAACGTTTCGACTATCGTGAGGGCCGGACTAGCCCGCACGTCATCAGTCTCCTGCTTAAACGCCAACCCGAGGACGGCGATTGTCTTTCCTTCCAGGGAAAGCGGTTTGTCCGGACGGGCGCACCCGAGCAGACGTTCGAGTTTCACTACCATGCGCTTCTTCTGGCGCTCGTTGGCGGTGATGACAGCGCGGACGAGGCTCATGTCCACTCCATGGCTGTCGCCTATGCTTACCAATGCCTGCGTATCTTTGGGAAAGCAACTGCCTCCGTATCCGGGACCAGGATGCAGAAATTTAGGTCCTATCCTGCCGTCCATGCCCATAGTCCTGGCGACTGCATTGATATCCGCGCCAACCGTCTCGGCTAAATTCGCCATCTCGTTTATAAAAGTAATCTTTACTGCCAGGTACGCGTTCGACGCATACTTTATCAATTCAGCTGTCTCCAGGGAGCACCAGACAAATGGCACCGATGTCACGTTGAGTGCCCGGTAGACGTCGAACATGATTTCCTTGGCGTGCTCGCTCTCGAAACCTATGACAGTTCTGTCAGGATGAAAGAAATCGGAAATGGCCTTGCCTTCGCGCAGGAATTCAGGATTGGAGACCACGTCGAAATCCTGGCCCGGAAGCTTTCCGCTAGCTAGGGCAATGCGGTCCCGGATCCAGCGGTTGGTTCCGACGGGAACGGTGCTCTTGGTAACGATGACCTTGTAGGAATCAAGATTGGCGGCTACAGAATCGGCGACTATACCCACAAACCTCAGATCGGCGTCCCCGTTCTCCCTGGGTGGCGTTCCTACAGCGATGAACACGACGTCGCACTCGCTCACGGCAGTAGCTACATCGGATACAAAACTCAAGCGGCCACTGGCTAGGTTGCGTCGGAGATATTCTTCGACGCCCGGTTCATAGATCGGTACCGTACCCGCATTGAGCGCACTGATCTTTGCCTCGTCGATGTCAACGCCTACGACTGTATTGCCAAAATCAGCAAGCCCAACCGCCGCGATGAGTCCTACATATCCGGTTCCGACTACGCATATTCTCTTGCTCATATTTTCGAATCCTTTCAGTCTGTGCCGATCTATTCCAGATCATCATCTTTGTCGGGCAACGGGTACAAGGACCGATCCGCCAGCGAGACGAATTCGCCGATCGCCGGATTCGCCTTCCGGAGCGCCTCGAGGCGTGCATACGCTGCCTTGTATTCAACGGGAGCTATAAGCGCTTTTGCGAGTCCCGCAAGAACACCTGGATCCTTGTCTTCGTAGGTGTTGATAAAACCAGGATCGGGTACTCTCCAGCCTGGCCCGTAGTGGGCAGAGAGATATGCCTCGGGATCTGCCGGTACAAAAGCAGTAAATCCCTTGAAATCACGCTCGGTCGCGGGCACGAACTGCTCCCGCGTACCACAGGCGCAGAAGTCGTTGTGCGCCCAGATCCTGTCGTTCTGCGCCCAGAAAGAATGCACATCGATATGACAACCGGCGATACCGGCGCCCCGGGCATGTAGCCTGAACAGCCGCCCGCGCCGGTTGAAACTGACACTGAAGCCCTCCACGGTAAGGGCTTCCACCATCTCGGTGACCTCAAGCTTTACCGTTTCTGGATCTGTCGCTTCGGCCATGAAGCCGGTATCAAAATCGTCGTCGCCAGGTATGAAGTCCCCGGCGCGATGAAAGCCCAGAAGGGTTCCGTACGCCAGGAATAAGTGCTTGCCGAATCGCTCGAGGAAGAAGCGCCGGGCGTCGGCGTATATGGCGAAGAACTCGCGCCTATCGGCAGCCAGTTCTTCCAGCGTGGGAACGGGTACACCCTTCTTGTCGAGCCTGCGCGTCCCATCTATGAACGGGCTTGAGCCGGCGACTCCGTGGGGGACAAAAAGACTGAAGGCAGACTCGCCAGAAAAGAGGCGCAACGGCCGTCCGCCAGCAGCGCGTATCGTCAGGGTCGCTGTTGCGGGAAATAGCCGGAGCGCGCTTCTGGTAACCTTGAACGTAAAGGCGCTCGAGAGTATGCCCTCCGTGACATTTATATCGCGAATCTTTACCCCGTCGAGCATGATGCTAACTGATTCTTCAGTACCGCGGGGCAGGTTGCCCATGATGCGAAGTCCTGAAAATACAAAATCTACCTTGAAGAATCCCGCCGGTTTCCCGGCTGGTTCTGTTTCACCTTGTACCGGAACGGCTTGGCAGAAAAACAGGGGATCAGCCGCGCATGATTCACCGAGGCAGTGCTTGCACCGTTCCAGAAAGAACTGTGTAGCCTGCGTCCACCGCAAGGAAGCCGTGTCGTTGGAAACCGCGATACGAGTCAGCGCCCTCTCGTAGAGCGTACGAGCCGCAGCCAAGTCGCCAAGACGTTCCTTGGCATAGCCGGATAAAACAAGCCATCTGGGCGAGCGCTTTGCTACGGAGACAAGCCGCAATGCTAAGGCCGAGAGAATCCAGAATACGCGGCTGTCGACAAACTTGAATACACTAAAAAAGATCGCCTGTTTCATGCCTTGCCTTCCAGGACCTTCTCCGCGAAACGGGAAGCCGCTGATTCCACATAGCCAAAGGGGTCGAAGTCCTTGCGGTCCATCGTTCTGCCATTGCGTATGAAGGTGATCATGGCAGAGGCCAGGGCCTCGGCGGAAGCCGCCACAAGGGTACCCTCGCCGCCGCATAGCAGGTCGTGCGGACCCGCTATGTCCGTGGATATGACGGGCTTGCCCAGGGTCAGAGCTTCCAGAATGGTGATCGGCTGGCCTTCTATGTCTGAGGACAACACAAAACAATCGCAGGCCTTGAAGAGCGGGTACGGATTGGCCATGAAGGGGATGAAGACTGTGCTTTCTCCCAGGCGGAGCGAACGTGCAAGCTGCCTGAGGGTTCCGGCGGTTTTTCCGTCGCCGACGATGTAGAGCCGCGATCCGGGACAGGTATCCACAACCAGCCTGAACGCCTCGAGCAGACGCGCGTGGTTCTTCTCCGGAGAAAGCCGGCCTATCGTCATGAACGTAGCCATTTCCGGGGATGGTTCCGGTATGGTGCCAGGCAGCGCTTCAAGCGCCCGCGAGCGTATGGATTCAGGCGCGATGAGGTTAGGCGCGTAATCCATCAGCGGCGCAACATCGTCGCCGAATTCGCCCCTTGTGTACACGGCCATTCCGACCAGATTGGCGGCGAGCGAATCTGCGCTGACGCAGAACAGTCTGTCATAGTATTTGTACGTGGAAAAAACCGCATGCAACTGAGGTTGCTTGATGATTCGATCCCGGTTGAGATCATTATGCAGGAAAATGACCTTGCGGGCCGCGACTACGCCCAGCGCCAGTTTGGCGGCATCGGCAGGCTGGTAGCCATGAAAGTTGACAGCAGAGTGGAATTCTACTCCATAGAATATGCGGCCCATCGAGCTGCGGTAAGCCTGAATGGGAAGATCGTCCCGTGAACGCGATCCCCGCTTTATGAAGCGCGCATGAGCCGAATATTCGGAAGCAGTAAAGGCATCGGGAACAGATTGGTAAAAAATACTCGCGCGCCTGTCTATCCCCGCCTGGAATACCCGGTTCCTGGCATCATCCGGAAGGAGCACCGCTACATCGTACGCATCGTAGTCCAGCCGGCCCGCCAGTGCCAGGAAACTCGTCGTCACACCATTGGGATTCATCGGTCCGGGATAGAAAAGCAAGCGTTTCCTGGTATGGGGTATCCTGTACGTGCGGGGTTCAGGGACAGCTCCGAACACCAGGTCTATGGTGCGCTGGCAAGCCATACCGTCGTCGTCCGCAAGATACAGCGCGCGGAATTCAGCATAGGCTTGCGCATAGCGTTCAGAGATACCCCGCGAATGCAGTATCGCGCTGGCTACGGAACCTAGATCCTGGCACATCGGCCCCGGAAGCGTTTCCAGATCCAGATAGAAACCGTTCTTGGCCCTGGCGTACTCCTCACGGTCAGGCGCAAAGAATATGACAGGCCTGCCGGTGCTCAGGTAGTCGAAGAATATGCCGGAATAGTCGGTTACCAGGTAGTCGGCCGCCGCGAGCAGTTCGTTCGCGTCGACGCTCAGGGGCGGACAGTATTTCATGGCGGCCGCATTCAGGAAGCGGTAGACCATGGTGTGGAATTTGACCACCACGCGGTACCCCGCCGGTAGCAGGTCCTGCAAGCGCTGCCGCTGATCCAGCGTTTCAGCTACGGTGTCCACCGCATTCTGTTCGCCCCGCCATGTGGGAGCGAACACGACGAGCTGTTCACCTTCAGAAAGCCCGAGCATACGCTTTATGGAGATCCTGTCTGCATTGATGGTAAGGTCGTTGCGTGGATATCCGAACTCGGCGATCATCCCGTCCATGAACGGACCCGCTCCGTGGCTTGCCAGCAGCAGTTCGGTAGTATAGCGGTTGGGACTGATGAAGTAATCGGCCGCAACCAGAGCCCTGGTAACATTCCTGGCTTCCCACGGAGCGCCCTTGTCCACGGCCAGCTTCTTGAGGAGCGTACTGTGCCAGGTATACACCCAGGTCTGGCCGCTACGCTTGATCAGGTACGGTTTCCAGGATGCGTTGTTAATGAACCAGGTACAGCTTTCCGCGTAGCGGATGTAGGCCGGAGTATCCACCTTAACGAGGATGACGCGGGGATGGTTCCTGAACGGAAGCACCTTGGGATGATCGAGCGAAGGAACGGCGATCACATGCCTCAGATGCGCATAGTCATTGCGGTCGATAAGGTGCCTGAAGAGGGCATAGGCATTGCCCGCGAAGTCGCGGCCGTTGTAGGACTCGTACATGACAAGGTCCGGTTCGAGCTGAAGGCGCTCGCAATATCCGGCGGCAAGCGCCGAGCGGCGAAAGAACGGATCTACGAGTCTGGACAGGGGATAGCCTAGTGCCGGAGGCAGGTACGTTTCAAACGCCTTGAGCGCGAGGCGCCGGGTCTGCCTAAGCGAATCCAGCATGATCCTCAACCTCGCATGCAGTGACCTGCTACTCATGTCGCCTGCTCGCTGAACGCCTGCAGTTCTCTGACATCCCTGTCGGTGAGCCTTGCGGCGAGGATTTGGGGCCTGTTCTTGTACTCAGGCAGCCATTTCCAGCCCGGGTCGGGATACTTCCAGCCATGGCCATACAGGTATGCCGCTACGGCTTGTGGATTGTTCGGCAGGTTCAAGGCATGGCCATCGTGCTCGGCCTTGCGTAGCGGCAGGATATCCTCGCGGGTAACCCTGTAGTCGTCGCCTACATAGCCGAAGGTACTCGAGAAACCGCTGTCAGAGATCCAGCAGGGCGTAACGCTCAGGCCACTGCCCTTGAACTGGAGCTTGTATGTAAAGGGTACAGCCTGCACGCCGACAGACATCAGCCTCTTTGTAATGGCGTAGAACTCCAGACGGACATCGTCGGGGTTTGTCTTTTCGCTGAAATAGGCCAGGTCGAGGTCGAGGTCATGGGCGAGTATCCCGCCCTCGCGCGCGTAGCCGAGCATTGCTCCGTAGAACACGAACAGCGAAATGCCGAACTCGCGCTCGAATACCGCGTTGAGGTCAGCATAGTTGCCAAACGTCTTTTCAGCCCAGTCCCGGCTTTCATCTTTCGGGCGCTGTATCCTCCCGAATTTATTGATCAGGTTTCCTTCAGCCGTCAGCGCAACGATTCCCCGTTCAGAGAGCTTCCGAACCCCTTTGTTCGTCAACGGTTTTCCAGGACCAAAACCAGCCCGAAAGCGGAGCGGCTTGCCGTTGGCAAGCACCTGTAAGACCTGATCCTTGCGGACATGCTTCCAGATACCCTTCATGGGAAAATGGAAACCGATGGTGGTCCCGGCAAATTTCGAGGGTCCGAGTACCTTCTGGGTTGCGTATGTAGTGTTGACCACGGCCCCGTCAACCAGGAGCTGCACGGCAACCGGCGGTTCCCCTTCCCGACAGAACGCAACGCCGGCTATGTCCCTGGTGTCCACCCGGGTTACATATCCGGCAAATCCGGCGGGTTCGGGAAAAATAAAGTACGCGAGGTTGCGGGGCGACACCGAGCCCAAAACCTTGACGATGGAGATCAAGAAATATGCGACCTTCTTGAGTAACCTATAGGCAGCGTCGTTGCTACCCAGCGCCCGCTTGAGAGCGGCCGCGCTGGTTCTGGCAATGCCTTTTCTAGCCATGAACATGCTCCGATGCTGTTGTTGGTTCCACGCAATACGCGCCTAATTCGCGTTCGATCAGCCTGATCGAGTCCTGGTGGGGAAAATCAATATAGTTGGCTACGTTTCGGTGCGACGCGCGCGGCTTGAAGTATCGCCCCTTGTCCCTGCGGCCTAGATCCAGCCCGCAGGATACAGCCAGCTCATCCCTGTACGTCTCCGACAGGATGAAATCCTCAAAGCGAATGCGCCTCACCCGCGAGGCGAGCTCCGCGGATCCAGCTAGTGCCGTCTCGAACCGTTCCATGGTATCCCGGTAGTATTCGATGTACCTGCCGACATCCCTATGGAAACGAGGATTCTCATACCAGCGCGCGACGAAATTGGATCGTGGATCGCGGAACGAGCATAGCACGACCGCGTCCCCCAGTAAGCTGACGGCATCTATGCCGCCAATGTGCACGATATTGTCAAATAGTACCAAATCGGCGTCATTGCCAGCCCAGTACCTTGCGAGCCTGTCTGAAAAACGCGCCGCGGTATCAATGAAAGAATCATGCGGGGAGTCCCGATTTCGGGCAAGCGCTACCGCCTCTTCAACAAACGAGCGGCAAGCCCTGGCATAGCGACCGTAGATGTCCGAACGCACCGTTGCCAGGGCGTACTGTACGGCCAGTTGCTCGCGCCAATTCGCTACAGGGCTGTTCCCCGCCAGTGCCAGAGCAAGGAAGCGGAACAAGTCGTCGTTGAACCGGCGAGCATCCCCGAACCCATGGGCAAGGTCATTCAAGCAGAGCCCGTCTTCTTTCCACAACCGCAATTCACCGGTTACGGGAGCGAGTTGCCCAAATTCCCGCAAGTAATCATATATGGCCCCGGAGCCGGACCAGTACATGCCCGAAACGACGATCTTCCGAACGGGAAGCACGGCATCCGCGACAAGGGGCGCTCCGGCAGATTCAGTATCGCCAGCATCACTACCAGCAATCGCATCAAAAGCGGCAAGCCATTCTGGAACAGCCTTTTCCGGCGCTCCCGAGAGTGCGAGGGCCTGTGCGAAGGCAACCCTTGAAGCCGCGTACTGACCAAGCCGGAATTGCTCGGCGCTGCGGGCCGACGCACTCCTGAATCCGTTTCTCAGAAGCGCCATGGTTTCGACCGAGGCATCGTCATCAAGACTTGCCCTGGTCAGGAACGAGGATGCAGCCTCTTTAAGGGCATCCGAGACAGTAGTCATCCGGGCCACCGCCTTGCACCGTTCCGTGATCGCGGAAAAATCCCTGGCAGCCATGCGGTTGACGCAGAATTCGGCAAATACCGCAACCGAACCGGGAGCCAGCTTCATGGCCAGATCAAGGATCAGCCTCGCGGGTGCAAGCCTCCCGTATTTTCGTAAGACCTTTGCGGCTAGAATCATCATCGCAGGCGTGCCTTGAGAGTAGGCAGGAAACGCAGGATTGAACCGTCGTCGGGATGGCTGGCCTCGTCGTTGGCCAGCGGCCATTTATCTGGAACTTCTTTGCCGGCCTTGTGCCCTACCGCATGAAACTGTATCTTGTCCAGATATTCATCACGGGATTTTATATAGTAATGATTTATCCTCACGATATCGCGCGTATTCTCGTCAGCGAGGATTCTTGCCCACGGCGCGAAACGGTAATAGAAGGAATGGGCTCCATGGTACCCCGCGCCCCTATTTATAAACGCACCGTTGCCCACCGACTTCCAGTCGTTATCGTATCCCGGGTTCCGCATGCCAAAAGTCTCTATGACTGGTAAACCCGAACGGGAGATGTTTCCTGAAGGCCCGAATCTCGCGGCCAGCACGGTAAAGCCTTTTATCCGCTTCTTGTCAAATCTGCTGAAGGCCGCGTCCAGCGTGTTGTAGGGAGCCAGAGGATAGATGAATTCATCCAGGTCTATCTTCACAAGCCAGTCACACTGCCGGGCATGCTTGCTGGTGCAATCTCCGTACGCGAGGTTTTGCATGCTGAGTTTGCGGAACTGGTCCTTGCCATACCTGTTCCGCAAGGTCGGTTCAGGAAATTCAGGAAAAGCAAGGTACGTGACCAGACCTTGTTTGATATACGGTTCAAGGATAACGCGGGACGCCTCGCTGTTGCCATTATCATATAGGTAAAAATGAGAGACGCCGACGATGAGGTGAAATTCCAGCCATTCACGGAGATACTCATCCTCTCCCTTGAAAATGGCGACGATGGCTACCGGATGATGATGGCCGCCTAAATCTGTCTCAATCGTGTCCAGCGAATACTTTGCGAGGAGTTTCCTTGCAGCGATGCTGTTCCACAAGCCCGTAACCGCAAAGTGCTTGAAGGTGCGTAACGCGCCCATCATGCCGCGAGGCGGCGTTCTGCTGTTAGCCATGTTCTCAGCCCCGTCCATTCAAGGTTGACAGAACCTCAAGGTAAATCCTGCATGATTTGATGTTGTTTGCATACCTGAATTTTCTGTAGGCACGTAAGTCCGTAGTCTCGGTAGAAGTCTTGGTCTTGTGGACTACCTGAATTGAAGGGCAATAGAACAACGCATGCTTCCTTGACAACGCGCGCAAGGAGAGAAGATTTTCTTCTCCGTACAGGAACGTACGCTCATCGAATGGATACTCGAAATCGTTGACAAAAATCGGGGAAAACATATATGCGGCACCATGAAGAACTATGCTTCCATGCCGCCGGTAACGATCCTTTATCTTGTGCCCATACGGTTTGGGTGGCATTCCTTCCGTAGTATCCCTGTCGATGTCTTCCAGTTTTTTCTCGTCACGGGCAATGGACCTCTGCATATCGGCACCAGTTTTCAGTGAATAACCTAGGGGGTTCTGGTGAACATCACGCTTTCCTCGTACTACAATGTCGGGCCCGAGGATGGAGTAACTGGTCTTGCCATATAATCTCATGGCTTTTTGCAGAAAACGTTTATCTTCTATGATGACATCGTTGTTGAGTATGAAGATGAACTGCGACTTCAGTACTTCTTTCGCAAAGCGATATCCCTGGTTGTTACCCCGTGCGTATCCGGTGTTCTCTTTAGAAGCGAGGACATGGATAGATGTCTTGTTATCAGAATATGCCCGGATCTTCAACAATGAATCATCTTTTGATCCATTGTCCACGACGACGATCTTAACCGGTATGAGGCTGTCGAGTTTTTCTATCGCCTCGATGCACTCGATGGTCATGTTAGCCTGATTGTACTGCAGTAACACGAAGGCGCAGGGTACAGAAACGTCAACCGGAATAAAACTATGTTCGAGTCCCGATCCCGCAAGAAGACGACTGTGAAGCCTGCGGTGATCGTTGTCGAGGAACAGGTCATTCATCCATTGAGGCAGAAATATCCTGGCTTTTCTCAGCAGTCGCTGTATCATCGAAAACTCCGCCGCATCGAACTACACGCTTTCATTGAGGCTTGAGGCGATCAACGTGCCCATGTCTGGATTTGTTTTCCGTTCTGCCTCTACCTTGTCCAGTAGCCTAAGGTATTCATAGGGCGTCAGCAGGAATTTACCGTAGTTGCCCTTGAGATTCTTGCCCGTCTGCCTGTAGTCGGAGACATATCCAGGATCGGGCACCCTCCAGTTCTTGCCATAGTAACCTTCCAAGAATATTTCGGGATTCCTGGGTGCGTATACTTCTACCCCGCGCAGACTTCCCTTGACGGCAGGCAGGAAATCGCTCTCCGAAGCCTTGACGCAAGCTCCTCGATACGCGACATTCCAGGCACCCTCGAACCATACCGGCATGAGGTCAAGATGAACATCAGTATCGCGGTGTATCTTGAACAATCGTCCCACCGCGTTGATTCCGATACTGAAACCGGCGCGAAGCAATTTGAGCATGATTTCAAGCGTTTCTTTCTTGACCTCCTGCGGCGTACCCTTCCTGGACAGGTAGCCCGCATCGAAGTCGTCATCGTTGGGTATGAAGTCACCGCCGCGGACATACCCCAGCAGGGTACCGTACGTAAGGAACAAAGGCGTGCCGATATCCTTGTCGAATACCGCGCGCACCTCTGAGTACAGTTGCAGGAACTTTTCCTGGTGCTCCTTGATGGTATCAGCCGAAGTGGACATTCCGCCCTTCTTGGAAAGCAGATGACCTTCGCCCAGTAGCCCTTCCAGCCCGCCAGTACCGAACGGAGCATTGAGGCTTGCAGAGGCCGCCATCCCGTACATGAGAAGGCAGCCGCTCCCGGTCTGAACGCTTATCACGGAGTGCGGCGGGAAGCTCTGCAGAACCGACGGTTGTACCTTGGTGAAGAACTCCCGGTCGGCCGCCAGGGTAATCTTGCGCAGGAGCAGACCATCAACCATGACGTTCACATGCTCGGCGGACAAGTCATTAACCTTACCCTTGATGAGCAGGCCGTTTACCACCACGTCGAGCGTAAAGTATCCGGTGTCTGCCCGTCGTTTTCGGGCATCCGCCAGAACGTCCCCTTGCGCGTATGAAACCTCGAACAAAATATTGCTGGCACTAGGTTTTCCCCGTCGGTACAATGCGCGCTGGATCTCGAAGTTCAGAACACGGGTGCGTATCATCTTCCATTTGTACGACGAGCGCAGGAACGGCATGTGCACTACCAGAAACTGAAAACTATCATAGAAAAATTTAACCACAGTTGGAAAATTACAGATGAATCTTAAGAGTCTCTTGTAAATACGCCCTTTGAGATGTTTTGCCATTGCGTCCACCGCTCCTTGTATCATCCTGCTCCATCGCAGGTTCCTCTTTGCAGTTTTATAAAAAACTTCAGTACAAATACGAGATGCCGGTTTCAACCCTGATGTTATATTCACGAACGGTATCCCAGTACGAATCGGCATCGTAGAGGGGATTGTTGATCATCGTCGCAACTAAGCCCGCACTTGCCCGGATTGATGGACCCATATCCCAGGAAGACCGGACTCCAAGGCTCAGGTCCGCCCTGAAATCCCGGATGTCCTTGGCGTCAAAGGCTACGCCATTGGTTATACTGTTCTTGTAGATGTAGTCATTGTCGGGATTGACCCGTTGTATGAATATTTCACCGGTTCCACGCGGATGATAGATCTTGAATCCGAGGTACTGACTGTTGCCTCCGGTACCGATGGCCGCTCCCAGCCATTGTCCGCCGTTGGTGTAGCCCTGCAGGATCTGGTGGTGCATGTAGAACGTCGCGGGCCACTGAAACTGAAAATCCTGCGACAGTTCGAGGTTGGTCCATTCGAAAAGCAATTCACCCTTGACATCATTGACAGCGGACAACACTACCGATTTCCTCATGCCGCCTGTATACACCATGCTGTGAAACGGATAGCGTATATAACCTATGATACCCGGCGCATAATCGTTCATGCCGATCTCGCCATAGACCTCAAAGCCAACCGCGGGCAGGAGGTAGTCAAAGCCGAGGGAGACCCGCTGATCCCAGACATCCTGCGCCCCGCCCTTGTCAAAGTTGACGAATGCAAGGCTGAGCAGTGAAGAAGCACTCTCCACGGCCCAGGGCGCCAGGTATGATCGGTTGGCGAACACTGAAAAACCAGGCAGGAACGAGGGGGCATATGACAACGAAAGCGCGCTAAGCATATTGTTGTCATTTGAGGCATCGGCATCGAAGTAGTCAGATTCGGTCAGGTAACCGGCCCACATCCTTGCCTCGATGTCGCCCGCGTACCATGAGAACAGGTTCAGCGGAGTGCGCCTGACTCCGAAATCCACCTTTGGATACGGAGCCGCATTGTTTGAATGCATGATGGCGTTGATCCTGCCAGGCCCTACCCAAGCGGACTGTGTGCCTATCCCAATTGTCAGAGAGTTCCACGTATACCTAAGTTCTGAATCACCCCAGCTATACTGAAAAAACGAATCGTCACCGAAACGTTGGGGAGCATCCGCACCAGCGCTTGGCCCGTACGCCCATATATAGCCGTATTCGCTGGCTGAGTATGCGGAGGGCATGATGTCGAAGTCCAGGTTCTGTGTGAACGTCAGCACCGGCTTCAGGGTCAGTTCAAAGCCGTGGCTCTGCAACCGTATTCCCGAAGAAAAGCTTGAGTTGAACCCCTTGCCTTGCCATAGCGCGCCATCATTGTAACCGTATGGTCGGG
This sequence comes from uncultured Treponemataceae bacterium, assembly GCA_964571545.1. Lineage (GTDB taxonomy): Bacteria > Spirochaetota > Spirochaetia > Treponematales > UBA12059 > SZUA-370. The sequence continues at coordinate 27,777 of CAZNCK010000010.1, forward strand.
TGCTGTTGTATGACATGAACAACTCCGGCCCATAAACTCGCAAAGTTTGGAACGCATCGGGGTAATTATCGGAGAGGGTACGATAATTCAAGTACGGCCGGTCTACCGCCCCGTCTAGGGCCAGAAAGTCCAGGCGCGCCTCTTCAACAGAACCGATTACTTCCTGTGCGTTGATAGCGGAAACAATAAAGAGATGACAGAGAAAAACTTTCAGCAATGTTCCGGTCTTCATGTGTCAACCCGCCCCATTTTCTTGAACTGCTCGTTAGTCTCCATGAGTTCCTTGTAGGTTCCCTGGGCCACGATGCAACCTTTGTCCATCATATAGATCACGTCCGCGTTGATCAGGGTCGTGAGGCGATGTGCGATGATGATGATCGTCTTCTTGCCGCCAAGGTTCTCGATGGCTTCCATGATGACGCTCTCCGTAACGCCGTCCAGAGCGCTCGTAGCCTCGTCAAGCACCAGCACCGAAGGATCACTGTAGAGCGCCCGCGCTATACCGAGCCGCTGCTTCTGCCCCCCCGAAAGGCGCAAACCGCGCTCCTTGACGGAGGTGTCGTAGCCTTCAGGAAGCTCGTCTTCTATGAAACGGGCCAGGTTGGCGGCTTCCGCGGCGCGGCGGACCGCGTCCATATCGATGCGCTTGGGAGGAACGCCAAAGGCGACATTGGCTTTGACGCTGTCATCGCAGAGATAGATGGACTGTGCCACATACCCAAGGTTGGCCTGCCATTCCCTCAGGTTGGCTTCGGTCACTGTCGTACCGTCAACCAGGATTCCGCCTTCCTGCGGCCTGAGCAGGCCCAGGATGATGTCTACGAGCGTCGTCTTGCCGCAACCGGTCGAGCCGACGATCCCGACCGTGGTATTGTGCGCTATCGTCAGGCTCTGGTCCTTGATGACGGGCGCCTCGGTGCCAGGATAGGCAAAGCGAACGCCTTGGAGGAGGATATCCCGCTTGAACGGCAGGGGCGTGACGTCGAGGTATGACCCGCCTATCCTGGGTACGGAGCGTTCGCCCTCGAGGTTGTCGAGCATCAGTTCCACGACAGACTGGTAGGCCCGCATCTTGCTTACATGCGCGAACAGTTCCTTGAAGCGCGGCAATAGCTTAGATCCGGCCATGGCGTACACGCCGATAAGCGGAATGTACGCGGCGAAATCCGCGGTCGTCACCAACAGGAAGGTAGCGCCGAGCACGATACCGCTGTTCAGGATTGCCAGGAGGACGTAGTTGGGTAGCTTGCCTATGACTTCTATCCTGATGGTCGCGCTGACCATCTTCTTTGACGGCTTAAGAAAGCGGTCCATGAAGAAGCTTTCCTTGCCCAACAGCTTGACGTCCTTGATGCCGCTGAAGGCCTCGGCCGCGACCTTGAAGCGTTCGCGGTTGGCGTCCATGCGCTTCTCGCCCAGCTTGACGAGCAGGCGCTTGACGCCAAGGAACATGACGCCATAACCGAGGACGATGGCGCCGGCGCCTATGAATGCCGCCAGGGGGTTTACCGCCACCAGCACGGTTATTAGTCCCAGTCCAACCACCACGTCGGTCGTAGCCTCAAGCAGCGGCGTCAGGTAACCGGTCACCACGAGCTGGGCTTCTCCGAGCACGTTCTTGGAGAGGTTGGAGCTGTTTTCGTTCAGGTAAAAAACATACGGCTTGTTCAGGTAGTGACCGAACAACCGGCAGGACATGTTGTTGCCCACCCGCTGGCTGAAGCGACTCTTCGTGACGACGACCAGCGCATGGAACGCGTTCTGCAGAATGATGACGGCAACGACGAACAGACCCAGTACGGCAAGGAAGACTTTGTTGCTTTCGATGCCCAGCATGGCCTTGACCGAACGGAGGAGCTCGTTGCTTTCCACAAAACCAGGATTGGATGCCACGGTAAGAAAAGGCAGCATAGACCCGACTCCGGCCATTTCGACGAATGCAAGGAAAAGGATTGAAACGAGGAGCATGACCATGGCCCGCCGCTCCTTGTCGTCGAAGACGGTCCAGAGTTTGCCCACACCGGAGAGCATGCTTCCCTTGGCTTTTCTATACCCTATCCGTCCACCGTAAGCCCGTATCTTCATGTGTGTGATCCTTCACGAGAGTTCTGGCCGCCTAGTCCCGCGAGGATGCTCCGGTACAAGCCATCGAGGTCGTCCTGGGTCAGACTCACAGGATGGTTGGACAGGCGTTCGAGGTTGACGCCGGAAACCAGATACGCCACCGCGTTCAGGCCGCAATCCCGCACGGCGACTGAACGCTGTTTCATGTCCATGCGCTGCCATACTTGTTCCGAAAACGCGGTAAAGGCTTCGGGAAAAGAAGCGCCAAAACGCACGAAGGCATCATCAAGTGAGCCATGTACACTGAAATGCTGATACTTGCTGGCCATCAGCTCGATCAGCGGCCGCATGACGGCCAATACGGCAAGGCCATGCGGCAGACCGTATCTCGAGGTCAGGCCATAGCTTAACGCATGTCCGGCAGTAGTCTTTGATACATCTATAGCCTGGCCCGCGAGGTTGGCGCCCCTGAGCATGGCCGACCTCGCTGAAAGGGATCCGGGTTCATCGCACGCGATAAAGAGGTTATCCAGCAACACCGGAAGAGCCTCCAGAGCTAGGGCACGAGACGCGTCGGTTCCGCCCCTGCTCCAGCACGACTCCACGGCCTGGCAGACGGCGTCGGCGCCGCTGGCCAGCGTGAGGGCGCGCGGACAGGACAACGTAAGTTCAGCATCTAAGTACACTTCGTCGGGCTTGAGCCCCTGATTGGCGATCGAGTATTTGCTGCCGTCTTTGTACAAGACGGCAAAATGGGTAGCCTCGCTGCCTGAACCAGCCGTCGTGGGAGCCACGATGAACCGGGGGCGCCCTGGCAATGGGTCAAAGCAATTGGCAAGGATATCGGCTTCCGGGGCACCCGAGGCAAAGGCTAATACGGCCTTTGCGGTATCGATGACGCTGCCGCCGCCTACGGCGAGCACGGCCTGTGGCCGGGCCAAGCGGTAAGCCTCAAGACATCGCAGGACAGTGGCGATCTCGGGGTTGGCCGGTACGTCGGAGAAGTATGATACGGCCAAGCCATGGGCCGATTCCAGGATGGCAGCGGCCCCGGAGGACTGGAACGAAGCCTTGCCGTGCACGACGAAAAGCCGGCTGATGCCGGCCTCCGCCAGTGCAGTCGGGAGTTGCCTGAATATGCCTGGACCGTGCCGTACCGTTTGCGTCATGGGCTACAGGTTCCCCATAAACGCCGTCTTGTTCTGTACGGGTGTGGTCTTTGGTCTGCCCAGGTCTTTCCTCGCTCCGCCCTTGACCCTGACCTCAAGCAAGGCCGGGCCCCTGGCGCTGGCCATTCCGGCCAGCGCATTAACCAGTTCTTCAGGTGTATCGGCGCGGAACGTGGACGCGTAGCCCAGCGCTCCCGCGACGGCCTTGAAATCGAGGTCATAGCCTATCGTAGGCTGTCCGCCCACGGAGTCGTGAGCGCCGTTGTTTATGATGATGTGCCTCAGGTTGCCAAGCCCGGACTTGGCCGCTATTCCCAGGCTTCCCAGGTGCATGATGGCCGCACCGTCTCCGTCTATGCAGTAGACGGTGTGTTTGGAAAAGCTTGCCAGGCCCATTGCTATCATGACGGCATGCCCCATCGAACCTACCGTAAGGAAATCCTTGTCATGGCCCTCGCCGGCGGCATCGCGTAGCTCGTAGATCTCCCTGGAGGCCATGCCTGTCGTGGATACGATACGGTCGCCCTCAACCAGGGTTTTAATGACTGCCTCGATGGCTTCCTCGCGGGTCATATGGTACGGGGGCAGGTCGGCGGCAGGCATGGAGCAGGGCGCAAAGGTGCCCTTGCGCACGAGCAGAGCCACGGGTGATCCGGTACGCTTCATGTCCGAGACGACAGATACCACCTGTCCGGAAGCCGTTTCCGGATCGTCCGAAAGAACCTCCCAGCGGTAGCCAAGGGAGGTCAGAAGGGCTTCCTGGATCCTGCCTTGCTTGACGTGCTGGGGCTCGTCATGTACGCCAGGCTCTCCGCGCCACCCGATAACGAGCAGCATGGGCACTGAATAGACATCGGGGTCAGCCAGTGACAGCAACGGGTTGATGGCATTGCCGGTTCCCGAGTTTTGCATGTACACCATGCCGGCCTTGCCGGTGGCAAGGTGGTATCCGGTCGCCAAAGCCACGGCAGCGCCTTCGTTGGCCGCTATGACGTGGTTCCTGCCGGGGCAATGCCCGGTGATGTAGGCACAGAGGTCCTTGAGCAGCGAATCGGGCACACCCGCGTAATAGTCTATGCCGAGCTCCGCGAGCTGCCCTATGAAGCGACCGGAATCCAGCATAATTAGTGTCCGCCTGGAATGAGGTGCAGGATCTCGCTGACTGACATCAGGTTGGGTCTGGCCTCGAAGGCACGCTGGTTGGTCAGTATTGACTTGGCCGTATCGACCATTGCGGGGTACGCGCTCCGGAGTAACTGGTTGGCGTAGATGACAATATTGGCGCCGGCTGCTACCAATTCGGCTTCGTAGATAGTATCGAAGGTGGAGGGCACGACGACGAGCGGTACGATCCTGGGCAACTTCTTGAAGCCGGCGCAGAACTCCAGTATCTCATCGGGGGTCTTTTCCTTGGAATGGATCATGATGCCATCAGCTCCGGCGGCGATGTAGGCCCTGGCCCTGGTCAGCGCGTCCTCGACGCCCTGCTTCAGGATCAGGCTCTCGACACGGGCGATGATCATAAAGTCATCGGTGACCTGGGCCTTCTTGCCTTCCATGATCTTGTGGCAGAAGTCTTCTATAGTATCTTGCTGCTGGCCCGCGTCGACGCCCAGCATGGAATTCTTCTTGAGGCCTATCTTGTCTTCTATAATGACGGCCGAGACGCCGAGGCGTTCGAGCGTGCGCACCGTAAAGATGAAGTGCTCGGGACGGCCACCGGTATCGCCATCGAAGATGATGGGCTTAGTAGTGACTTCAACGAGGTCATTGATGTTGGCGATGCGGCTGGAGATGTCTACCGCTTCTATATCGGGCTTGCCCTTGGCGGTGGAATCTGTGAGGCTGCTGGCCCACATACCATCAAACTCGCGGACCTTGCCGTTGACTTCTACTTTGACGCTCTCCGCGATGAGACCCGTAAGGCCGTTATGGGCCTCGACTATGCGCACTATATCCTTGGCCTGGAGGAGACGGCGGAGCCTGGCTCGTCTAATGTCGGGCGTTGTTCCTATCTCGCGTATGGCAGTATTAAGCTGTGTCGACGATATGCCCGCGGTGTACGCCACCTCCACGAGTTGTCCACCCCATTTTGCCAGGGTATCGATGACCTGTTGCCTGGTCTGTCTCTGAACGCCTTCCTTCCAGTCGTCTCCATGCACGACGAAATCAGGCTTGAGGCTCTCAAGATTTGGCCGGTAGTCGAGCGTCTCCTGCGCGATTACGGCCTTTACACCCTTGAGCGCCTCTATGACAGCCTTGCGCTGGTCGTAGGCCAGGTATGGCAGGCGCTTGTAGCTGGCTATGGCCTTGTCTGTAAGCAATCCGATGTAGAGGTCGCCCAGTTTGGCTGCCTCGCGGATAATATTGAGATGGCCGGGGTGGATAAGATCAGCGCTCATGCCGACATAGACCGTTTTAACAGTGCTCATGGAACCTCCTGATTATCTTTGCACATAGCATATCGAATCCGGACCGGATATCAATAATGATGCCCGAGCCCAAAAAACAATTCATAGATGGACCTTCCGTCCCGGGGACTCTTGCCTTCAAGAGCGCCCAGAGCTACTACGTCGGAAAGGCTCCAGCCAATGGAAATCCTCACGTAGAAACTGCGCATGGCCAGCGGAAAGGTCATGACTTCGAGCCCCGCGCCATACCAGCCCTTCTCCGGGTTGAACCAGGTTCCATCGTAGTGTCCAAGTGCCGCGTCAACAAAGGGACTCCAGTGCTGCTCGAACTGGAACACCTTCATCCAAGGCTTGCCAAACCACTCGAAGGGGACAAAACGCAGAACCCTCACGGGCAGGTCCAGGTTTATGGCGACCGCGGCATCAGTAGCGGCGCGGCTATTGAGGACGCCCCTGACCACAGAACCGGCTCCGTTGCTGTCCTTTTCTGGGCTCCAGACGGCGTAGGCCCTCATGCCGGAGCCCCACCAGCCTGCCTCGTTGAAGGCGGAGGCTTCGAGCGTTACTTTGCGGGCAAAACTGGCATCCGACAGATAGTAAGTGGCCGATACATCGGCCGTAGCCATGAGGCCCTTCCTGAAATTGCCCAGCCAATCTATCCTGCCATGCGACAGTCCAAATCCTGATTCCAGTGCGGGGCCTCGCGCTAGCTCCCCGTCCTGCAATCCGCCTGGCAGCCAGTTTGCGCCTAGTTCAACGCGAGGACGCAGAACCGTAGGATACCGGGAAAAGGACAGATCCACAGGCAAGCGCCAGCCAATCTGGGCGGTCGTCGAGAAGTAAGCCTCGTCCAGGTACGGTACGTCATCATCCTGCTGGTTGAATTTGGCAGCCTGGGTCAACGTAAGCTGCAGATCACCCAGGGCCAGCGGCACCGAAGCCGAGATTCCGGTAGCGGCCTTGCCCTGCACCGGTCCTCCGTCATCGGGCATGCTGAAATCACCCTCAAGGTTCCATGCCCAGTCCAGGCCAAATGCCGGAAAAGGATAGCTGAAATCGGCATCGGCGCCCCAGAACAGGTCGCCGGATAACTCCTGATCCATATTCAGGTTTATCCTGAGCGCCTCCATGGAACCCAGAAAGTTATAGTCGCGGGCCCTGACGGAAAGCAGAAGACCAGTATTGGAATCGTAATTGAAGTATGGCAGGGCGATGATGTTCCACGTGTCCCTGGTGGAAAAATACACCGTCACGGGTATCTTGCCATCAGGGAGCGGAAGCCCCTCCTCGGCGTTGATGAAAACCGTGTCCAGCACCCGCTCGTTGAGCAACACCTGTGTTCGGTCTGCCAGAAACAGCTCCAGGGCCGCGCGATCCTGAAAATACTGGCCGGCCTCTATGCCGGCCTTCAGCGAAAGCTGGTATTCCCCGGTCCGGCCCTCGCTGGAGAAGGCCACCGTTTCTACGACATAGCCCTGTCCATGGGCGGTAGCCGCCACGACCAGCGCCAATACGCCTGACAGTATAAGGTTTCTCATGACGTATGCTCGTTGCTTGTTTTTTTAATGGTGTCTCATCCCTGCGTTCGTTCACCGTAGACGTGTCGAAAGAACGCTTCTATACGGCCCATGAAAGAGGTGGAGAGCCGCTCGCGCAATGCGCCGAACAGATCTATGGCCTTGACCGCGCCAAGTCCGTAGAGGATCCAGTACCCGCCGGAGCGGTAGGCCTCGAAACGCCAGTGCATGCCGCCCGGCGCAACGGACTTGAAGCCCTTGTAGGACAGCGCGGTGGTGTTGACGCCTTTGAACGAGAGCCTCGTTGATGAAAAATCCCACTCGTAGGCTGATCCGTATTCGCCGAAGGGTTTCATGTACTGTTGTGTCTCTACCGCGCCCTTCGCTTGATCGCGGGTACCCTTGGTAACCCGTACCCACTTGAAGAGTTCGTAGTATCGCTCGTTCTGCTTTGACCAATATGGTATGCCGGCATAATCCTCATAATCCAGTAATCTCTTGGTTACGGCCGGTAGGAGATTCTCTGCCTGCCTAACGGGCAGAACCAGCACTACCTCTCCTATATAGTTGTGCCCGCCCTTGCGGACGAGGTCTTCAATGTCCGCATAAAACGGCGCGGCCATAGGCAGCGACAGCCCATGCCAGTCTGAGGGTTGCCTGAACAGGGTTCCACCCGAAACCAGGATGGAGAGTTCCTCGGGATTTAGATTCCGGAACTGCCCCACGGGAGAATCAGCCTGAAACTGTGCCGTGGCAGGAGCCAATGCGAAAACCAGGACAAGGGCGAAAATGATGATGTCCTTCCGAGGTTTCTGGTCATCTGCCAAGTTCAGAACAGGACGGAACACTGAACCACGCGAGCGGCGGAGTAAGTCTGAAAGCATATAAGGATGCCTAGTTGTGTTCATAAAGCGAACAAAGGTAGCATACAATACCCGACATTGCAATATTCCGGTCTAACACACTCGGCTCTATTCGGCTCCGCCCTGACTTGCCAACTCCAGCGATTTTTCCTTCTTGAAATGAAGAACGGTAAAGAAAAGCCCCACAGAAAACCATGCGGCCATGATAACCAGCCAGTGGACCAACGGGGAAAGGTACAGCACGGAGGCCGCGGCGAGGCCGAGGGCCATGCAGAGGGCATAGATAACAGCCAGTATGCCCCTGACGTTCATACCCAGGTGCAGAAGCTTGTGGTGCAGGTGCCATTTATCTGCGCTCATGATGGGCAGCCCCTGTCGCATGCGCCGTATGATGGCCGCGAAGGAATCAAAGATGGGTATAAGCAGTATGGTGATACCATCATAGAACCACAAACCGCTGTCGGTCTGCCGGGGAACGGCCAGGAGAGGAAACAGCGCCAGGATAAAACCCAGGAACGTGGAGCCCGAGTCCCCCATGAAAATTCTGGCAGGCGGGAAATTATAGAACAAGTAGGCTGCCAGCGAACCTACTAGAGCCACTGCCGCCACAGACGGCGTGCCCATCTGCCTCTGTATAAAGATGAGGGCAAAGGCCAGCGTCCCGATCACGCTGATGCCACCAGAAAGCCCGTCTAGACCATCTATCATATTCAACGCGTTTATGACTCCAACGATCCAGAAGATGGTCAGCGGATACGACCAGAACCCCAGTTGCAACGTCCCGACGAACGGAAGATAGATGGTCCTGAAATGGTATCCGGCGGACACGACGATGAGGGCTGCGGCCAGATGCGCGGCGAATTTGAGCTTTGCGCGTAGATCCTTGAAGTCGTCTACCAGACCTACGACATGCACGAGCAACAAGGCAAGGCCAACAGGCCAGTATGTTAGCGCATCCTTGGCCGCGTCTCGGGAGAATATAGATACGAGTAGCAGGGTGAAGGCGAATGACCAGAAAATACCAACGCCGCCCAGCCTGGAAATCTCGCCTGTATGGATCTTCCTGTCATTGACTTTGTCAAACCACCCGCGTTTGGTAGCGACAAATATGATGAACGGTATAGCGGCGATATTCAGAATACCAGCGATAAGACCTGCGTAGAGATTAGTCATCATGACCGTCCATCAGTATTATTGTATAGTTTTATGATTCTAGACCATCACCTTGCAAAAGACAAGCCGAACGAGGCACATGGCATCTCTTGCTGTTCATTGCCTGAACATAAAAAAACCCGGCCCAAAAGCCAGGTTTAGGATCAAGAGTATAGGGATCTAGGAGCGGGGCTTGGCCAGGGCGTCCCGGAGCTTGCTCATGGATTCCGGATCCTTCTTGACAGTATCCACGTACTGCAACACGAATGCGGCGAACACTGCCATGAAGAACACGCCGAACACCAGGATGATAGCCTTCTTGAGCACATCCTTCTGTATAGTCGCCAGCGACAGTTCCGGCACCAGCACATAGGGCTTGCGGAGTATGGTTAGCGTGGAGGAGGTCCCCGCGGCGATGGATTTAGCTATGGAATAATCGCGGTAGCCCTGGGCTATGCTGGCCTCCACTGCCTCACTTGGATTCTGCATCATCAGGAATCGCTCGTAGGATGCAATAATTGACTCGGCAAAAGGTAGAATGAAAGCGTGCAAGTCGCGTTCCACGGTGACCAATAGAGCACCCAAAAAAGCCCTTGCCTTCTCGGGATCACCGTTCTTGAATACTATGGAAACAACGCTTTTATCGAGCTTAACCGAGTACAGACGAGAGCTTTCCTTGAGCCCGGATCCGTCGGCGGCCTTGTTCTCTACAAGGCGTCTGCGGATGGAATACAAGGCCCGGTCCTCGGCGTCACCGGCCTCTATGGGGATCTTATCCACCTTATTGTAGCCCGCGGTCCTGAGCGCAGCCAAAATAGTAGAGGGATCGGTCAGGGTCTGTATCAGGAAATTTGTGCCTTCCACCTCGGCGATGCTCCCGTCAAAGCTTGAACCGAGCATCAGGCTCATGTTCACCTCGACGATGCGTTCTCGCTCTGCCTTGGCCAAGCTGTACGCGGGGTACACGAAGTACGCTATGATGCCTAGCGCGACCGCGCAGAGCGTAGACAGGATTATGAGCCGCCGGCGCCTGAGCACCACCGCAAAGAGATCTATGAGGGAAATAGTATCTTCAATTTCAAGCGCCCTGCGCTCGCCTTCACTTTCTGCCATGCAGGTACTCCCCTTGGTGAATTATGGTTTCTATCAAAACGAGACTGACATTTCAATACCAAACACCAGCACAATGCGGCGGTTGGCGATATCGCTGTTGCTGGTTGTCACGTAGCGCGAATCATCGGCGCCGTAAGCCACCGGCAGGGCTAAGGTAGCCGTGATGTACTTCCAGGGCTTCCAGGTAAGCCCGGCCGTAGCGGAGCCAGAGTTGTCAATGAAGGCATGCATCCACTGCAGACCAAGATCGAGCGGCGTACCGGCAATGTTGTTAAAGCCGCAAACCAAGCCAGCGGTATGGTCGACGCCACCAGAGACTGAGCCATCATAATAGTATTCGCCGTAGAGCCTGACTTCGGGCCATTCCTTGAAGAAACCAGCCAGCACCCGAGGGTACATCGATGATTCATCGTAATGCACCACAACATCGGACAGAAGGTCGACACCCCAGAGTACCCGCTTGACTGAAAGCAGCGCGTTGAGGCCTTCGTGGACCTGGTACCTGACTCCAAGCGACAGCATCGTTTCCAGCACCACCTCGTCGACCTTGGCGGCATAGACTATCTGTCGGTACGAGGTAATTCCGGAACGGTTGGTCATGCCTATCACGGAGACGCCGCCCATGACGGTAGGCAAGTTGGCCCGCAGGGAAAAGCCTTCCGCGGCATCGGCCATGATGTCCGTTATACTCTCAAAGAGGCGAGCCTGCCCCCAGGTAATATCGTGCTGGCCCATGCGTATGAATACGTCACCAACCCAGGTGTAGTCGATGAATAGTTCATCAATGGAAAACGCGTTCCACGTGTAATCAACTGTCAGGGGATCCATGCTTGTCGTCACGGTACCATATAAGCGGAAATCGGGGTCTGGCCTTGCGTCAAAGGCAAGCGTCACGGTGGACGTCAGGCCTATGGTGCCGTCGAAGCCCGCGGACGGGTCTGAAAGAACGGGCCAGGAGGTCCAGCCCGCGGCCACGCCGCCTTCCGCGCTGAAGCTACCCGAGAGCTTAATACCCTGCTCGGTGACATACTGGCTCAGGTGATCCGTCCCGGTTTCAACCAGGATGGTATCCTCTACCGGATCGCTAAACAACTCGTCCAGGCTGCCTTCTTCCTGGGCGCCAAGGGTCGTTGCCGCAAAGGACAGAATGGTCGCGACGAAACGCGCGCGGCCGCGGTATGTCACTGCGATACCTTTTCAAGGTATTCCTTGGTGTAGACAGAATCCGGCAAGGCGGACACTGAGGGCTTCTTGATGGTCACCGTGGTGCGCTCATATTCGGTCTTGTCGCCGATTTTCTTCATTTTAAGGTGGTCAAGGATGACCATACCGGTGGCCACCCACTTGTCGCCCACCTTCTGGTAGCTGGGTATGGCGCTGGTGCGCATTAGCTGGCCGGAGAGGCTGTAATCCTCGATCTTTCGTACCAGATTGTCATCGCTTACCCAGATGCGCATGCGCGGGAACGATACCTTGTCGTTTGTGGCCTGCAGGTCGAGCACTGTTGTGTCGAACTTGCCGAGCTTCTCGCGTTTTCCGGATACCGGCTTGTAATCACTGGAGAAGTTGGAACGATTAAAATCAGAGTTACGGAAGCTTGAGTTCTGGAAACGCTCCTTGGCGCTCGTAAAAGTGAATACCCTGTCCACGGGGTCGTACAGCCATAGGCTGTCGTCTATCTTGAGATAGCCCTTACCCTTGTCTATGGCTGGCTGCAGGACAAGGATGAGAAACTGGCCGGTCCTGTCGCGACGGAACATGGTGGCCACCGTTGTGGACACGGCGCCGCCCGGATCGCGCTTATCAATGGTGTACTCGGCCGACAGATCGTGATCCTGGAAGCTTACCGCCTGGTCAACCCTGGCAAGCAGAGCGGTGTAATCCGTAGGAGACTGGGCGTGGCTCGAGCCGAAAGCCGACAGGAAAAGCACCAAGGCGATCAGGGAATTTTTATACTTCATGAGGATCCTTGCAGTGTCTAAAATATTCATACCAGAACAAACATCCAGAATAGGTTGAAGTTTCAGGATTCTCCGCGCATCGCATCCGCTGGCCTAACCATAGAGGCCTTGCGGGCAGGACCAAGAGCTGCCGTTACCACGCCGCCGACCATGATGGCAAAATTGAGCGCCAGAACGCCAGGAGAGAGGTAAAAACCCAGGCGTCCCTGATCAGTGAACATACCGGCGGCGGGTATAGTGCCTATATCGATAAAGCGCAATGCCCAGAGCACGGTCACACCGACGATAAGGCCTCCTGTCGAGGCTATTACGGCCAAGCCGAGCGCCTCGAAGAGGAACAGCGCCGATACGCTGGACCTGTGCATGCCCAACGCGCGCATCGTGCCTATCTCTTTGGTGCGTTCATAAACGATAACACGGTACGTGTTGAGTATGCCCATCATGACTATAAGCACGAACACCGCCAGCACGAAGTAGGTGATGACGAGGAACGCGTCCAGGATACTCTTTATCTGCGCAAGATGGGCATCGAGGGTCAGCACCGCTATCTTCTGCCCGGCGCCATCGGCCGCCATGGCGGCATACAGGTCTTCTTTTGTCTTAAGGGTTGGATACACGGAGAATTCCGCCCCGAGGAGCAGGCGCACGTTCTCCGCCAGGGAATCCACATCGACGCTGGAATCGGCATAGAGGGCGATGTCGGTAGCCGCATCGGGCGCCCGCAGGAGCAGACGGTTCAGATCCTCGTTGCGCATGTAGGCCACATAGCCAAAGAGGCTAGTCTCGCTGAATATGCCGCGCACCACGAGGGTGACAGTGTTGTACTGGCCGGCATCGGTGGTTAGGTACAGGTTGACATCGTCACCTACCCTGCAGCGCATGAGAGCTGCCGCAGACTCGCTTATGAGAATGCCGTCGACGCCAGCCTCGCCGAACATTGCCTCCAGGGAACCTTCGGAGAAAGCGAGGTTCGAGAGCTCGCCTCGCTCCACAGAAAATGACACGCCTACCAGTTTACGCTGGCGCACGGTCTCCCCGCCAAAAAAAATAGACGCATCACTCCTATTGTATGCTGTCCTGCGTGACATCGTCCTGACGTTAAGCCCTGATTCCCGGAGTAATGCCTCTACTCTTCCAGGGTCTTCAAGGCCGTTGGCGCCATTGATAAACCCGGTGACGCTGACATGGCCGGCAAAGTACCGCGCGGCCTTGGCCTTGACCGTGTCCATAGCGCCATAGGCCGCGCCCGATAAGACGGTGATGAGGGCAAAGCCTACCAGCACCGCAACCCCTATCATCGCGTAGCGTTTGCGCTGCAGCAGCAGGTTCCTGAGGGCAAGGAAGAATATGCTCATGTCAGCCGGCGTTCATGGCCGCTACCGGCTGAACCTTCATGGCCAGCGATACGGGGTAGATCCAGGCTGAGGCTCCAACGACCGCCGCCAATACCAAGTGCATCAAGACACTCCTCAGGGTGGGTACGGGGCGCAGCATGGTGCCTCCGAAAAGCGACACAAGAAGCGGATTGGTAACTGCGACGCCTGTGTCGTACAGCCAGGCTGAAAGCAGGGCTCCGGCGAGTATGCCGACCAGAGCGGCGCTCATCGTCAGGAGCATCGACTCGGCTATGAACAGGCTGCGGATGAAGGAAGAACCTGCGCCGAGGCCGCGCATCGTGCCTATCTCGGCGCTCCGTTCCAGCACCGATATGACGAGAGCGTTCATGATGACGAGTACGGCGCCCAGAGCCACGAAGCCAAGGCCTACATAGAATGCCGCCTGCACGGCGAACAGGGCCTGGGCGCTCGTACCCGCGGCGGAGCGCCAGCCCATAGCGCGGCAATCAAGACCAGCATCATCAAGAGCCTTTGCCAGCAAGCCTGAGATGGAATCTTTTAAGCCTTCTTTAGCCCGAACGAGCACGAAGCTCCAGGCGGCGGCATCAGTCATCACCAGAGCATCGCGTTCGCTGGTATCTGCCATCGAGGCCTCGACAGCCTCGAGGGTCAGACCTGAACCGGATGAGGTATCCACATCGGCAGCGTCCGAGAACAGGTCGTCGAGGTCAAAGGATTCTTGTGCCTCCAGCGCATAGGATGGAGCATCGCGGCTGGCAAAGCCGAGAGTATAGTTGGCTATGGACCGGACGAGGGTGGCGTCAGCTAGCACTACGCGGTCCAGCGACTCGGTGGAGCTGACGTAGCGGTGCACGCCCGAAAAGGTCCCCTTTTTAAGCCTAAAGCTACCGCCTGAGTACATGCCAAAAACAATATCCTCTCCGAGCGCCAGCGGCCTGCCTATCGTGGCCTCCACGGTGGCCGCAAGCACCGCGTTGATGAACACGCCGCCGCTGGCCAGGGTTGAAACGTCGCCGCGTTCTATGACTATGTCGGAACAGACGGCAAAGTACGAAGCAGGGTCTACGCCGAACACCGGCACGTTGACGGCATAGCCGCCAACGCGCATCTGCGCCACGCCGGAAACGACGGGGGTCCAGGCGTCCACCTCTCCAACATTCTGGACGGTTGCCACGAGTTCCGCGAAGCCGGGTATGGGCGGGATCGACTCGTATTCGCTTACGATGGGCACTTCGCTGCCGAAGAGGCTAAAGGCCGTCTCAGACCTGGCACTGATGGCCGCGTCACCGGTAAGGCTACGGATGAATGAAGACTCAAGGCCTGAATTGGTGCTGTCAAAGACGGCATTGGCCACGAATAGCGCCGCCATACCGACGGCTATGAGCGTGCCGAGAAGAAAGGTCTTGCGCGGATGTCTGAGCAGGTTGCGCACGGCGAGCTTTAAAATTAGCATTCGATCCAGTCTACACGAAAGGCAAGGTGGGAGTAAACGAATAATTCACGGTTCATCGTTGCGTATAGTTCTTGTCCATCCACTTTGCGTACTCGCCGGAGCGCACGTGGGCTATCCAGGTGGGATTGTCCAGGTACCAGCGGACGGTCTTGCGGAGGCCTTCGTCAAAGTCCACGGACTGCTTCCAGCCCAGTTCGCTTTTGAGTTTGGAGCAGTCAATGGCGTAGCGGCGGTCATGGCCGGGGCGGTCCTTGACGTAGGTTATGAGGGCACGCAGGTCGGCAACCTTCTTATGCGCTTCTTCAGCCACGAGTTCTATGAGCCTGTCCTGGAGCTTGATGTTCTCCCACTCGTTCTCGCCGCCTATGTTGTAGGTCTGGCCGACGCGGCCCTCTTTCATGACGGTCCAGACGGCGGAGTTGTGGTCCTCGACGTACAGCCAATCGCGGATGTTTTTACCGTCGCCGTAGACGGGCAGGGCCTTGCCCTCCAGCATGTTCAGGATCATCACGGGTATGAGCTTCTCGGGGAACTGGTAGGAGCCGTAGTTGTTGGAGCAGTTGGTCAGCGTTACAGGCATGCCGTAGGTGTGGTGGTAGGCCTGCACGAGATGGTCGCTGGAGGCCTTGCTAGCTGAATAGGGGGAGCGGGGGTCGTAGGGCGTGGCCTCGGTAAAGAAGCCGGTATCGCCCAGGGAGCCGAACACCTCGTCGGTGCTCACGTGGTGGAACAGTACATCGTCCCTGCCCTTCCACGCGTTACGGGCCACGTCCAGCAGGGTAAAGGTGCCCATCACGTTGGTCTTGATAAAGGCCTCGGGGCCGAGAATTGAGCGGTCCACGTGGCTCTCGGCGGCCAGATGGCAAACGGCATCTACCGCATAGTCGGCAAAGACCTTCTCCACAGCTAACCTGTCGCAGATGTCAGCCTTGACGAAGAAATAGCGCGAACCGCCGTACTGCTT
>CAZNCK010000011.1:0-8363 GCA_964571545.1 uncultured Treponemataceae bacterium
CGCTAGAACGAGCACCAGCGCTTGCGATGTGGACACAAGGTTCGATGAACTAATTTTTTCTTGAAGCTTCCTCTCACTGCGCTCTGGTATATTCGAAGAAGAACGAGTCAGCGTTGACCATGTGCCCTACGACGATCTGGTTCACCAAAAAATCGAAGAGTTCCGTTACCGAGCCGGCGCCGGTCTTTACCCTGGCGGCAAGTGCCAGGGATTTCTGTACAAGGTCGCTGTGTAGGGCGGAATGGCTTACGAGGTCCGGATAGCCAAGTTCCGACAGAATTTTTTCTTCGTCGGCGAAATGCGCTACCACGTGTTCCAGTAGCGCTTCCATTCCTGGCATCCATTTCTCTCTGTCTGTCTCCGAGAGGGAGATATCGAGAAGACTATTGAACAGCTCCAGGAGCGCTCGATGCCCATCGTCTATGACTCGGTTCCCGGAACTCCATTCTGATCTCCAGTCTATCCTCACCGACGCGACAGGCATGGATTCCTGCTCTCCGAAGCCGACAACCTTGTTGCGGCCCGTATTCTTGGCTCGGTACAAGGCCTGGTCTACCCGCTTGAACCAGGCATCGCGGTCCTCGGCGGGCTGGAATTCTGCCACGCCGAAACTAGAGGTCAACGGTCCGACTAAAGGAAAAGTGTCGGCTTCTATGGCGGCCCTGAGCTTCTCGGCGAGGGCTAGCGAGCCTTGTAGGTCGGTATGAGGCGCCACGATGAGGAACTCCTCGCCGCCCCAGCGGTACAGGTCGTCCGGGCCCCGCAGGCGTGTTGACGCGATACGGGCCATCTGTTTCAGGACCTCGTCGCCAGCCGGATGTCCCCAGGTATCGTTTACGCGCTTGAAATGGTCGATGTCGAACAGAATGATCGATAACGGCTCGCTGTAGCGCAAGGATCGTTCAATCTCGGAATCCAGCCGGGCATCCAGGCTATGCCGGTTTTTAAGCCCAGTCAGCTTATCGCTCGTCGCCATAAGCTCGAGAGCCTTATTCTTGTGTCCCAGCTGCTCGAAGAGATCGGCGACGTCGATGAGCAGGATGAGGCCGGCCCACAGGATCGCAAAGAAGGAGGTGAACGTAAAGGTATAGATGCTGACGAACGTGTTGTCCGTGAGCCGGGTCTGTACGCTCGAATAAGCCATGAGAAGTACGATGCGTACCGCGTGCAGCAGGCTGAACGACAGGGTTATGCACCAGACGGCGCGATAGACGATTTTCGATATCGCTGGCTGTATTCGTGTAAACGCGATGAGGAATTCGAGGGCGGCAAGGATGATAAATGCCGAAAACAAGATAGCCCTCAAGGTGAACGACTCGAAGACTGTCGTTAGCACCACCAGTGCTATCAGCCACACGAGCAGGTACATCCAGAAGCGGCGCGGCCAACCGGAGCCGAGCCGCGAACGGACACGTAGCCCCCAGGCCAGGCTCAGTTGGAAGAACAGGATCAACATGTTGGCCAGGATATTGCCCATCGATCGGGGCAACAGAGCCTGAGCGATGAATAGCAGGAAACCGACGACGGCGGCAAGGAAGCCCGCGGCGTAGATCGAGAGCCCGCGTTCTTTGCGGTACACGGCGAAGATGACGATAAGAAGGGCGAGCGCCGTTCCTACCAGGGCAACCGTGAACGACAGGGTTTTAGTATCCATAACCGTCAGAATACCCCAGGAAGGACAGATGCTACCAGATCCCCTCCCCTGCCTCCGCGGCTTTTCGACCGTTTCTGTCTGTCGTCGGCCTAGACTTCCACTACCATAACGGCCACATCGTCGTCGGGATTGTCCGCGCCCATAGCGTGCACCAGGGCAGCGGGCAATTCCTGCAGAGAAATATCGCGGAGCCCGCCGACGACGTCCATCAAGTGTTTGTTGAGGTCAATGCACGGAGAAGACTCCAAGTGCAATTCGACAAGGCCGTCAGTATAGAGTATGAAACGATCGCCTTCACGCACGTCCATAGAGACAGAACTGTAACTGGATTCTTCCAGCATGCCGATGAAGGGACTCTCGCATTCGGCCAGCCTCACCGGTCCATCCTTGGGTAGGTACAACGCAGGCGGATGGCCGGCCGCGGTGAAAACGGCCTTGCCGGCGCGGCGGTTGATGCGCAGCGCGAACGCCGTCAGATAGTTGTCCTCAAGAATTGTCTTGGACAGTACGCCGTTCAGATAGGCCATAGACTCTTCAACGGAATGCGCCGGAGTGGCGCATTGTTTAAGCAAGACCTTGACCGCCGGCGTGACATAGCTGGTGCCCACATCATGCCCGGCCACGTCGGCCATCAGATAGAAGAATACGCCGTCCGATACCGGCACCACGTCGTAAAAATCGCCGCCAGCCTCGCGCAGGGAGCGGTAGTATACAGAAAAGCGGGCTTCAGGAAGGTCCGATGGCTTGACGAGCAGCGAGCGTTGAGCCTCGGCTATCTGCTGGAGGCTCTCGGCCCTCGCCGCCATCAGCTCCTCGTTGGCCTTGGCGAGCCGCACGTGCACGCGAACCCTGGCCCGAACCTCTGCTTCATTGGCCGACTTGACGATATAGTCCACGGCGCCGTAATCGAAGGCCTTGAGTTTTGATTCCTGATCGCCCAGGCTCGTCAACATGATGACGGCGATGCGCCTCGTAGCAGGATCCGCCTTGAGGCGTCTGAGCGTCTCGAAGCCGTCTATGCCGGGCATCACCACGTCTAGAAGTATAAGCACTGGAGACTCCGCCGCGGCGGCAAGCAAACCAGACTCGCCATCGGAGGCCTGGGCTATCCGGTATCCATCTTCTTCCAGGATGCTGGCCAGAAAGCCCCTGTTGGCCCTGGAATCATCGACCACGAGTACGGTATACGAATCGTCGGACATAGGGCCTCCGGTTTGCGAACAACAATAAGGGATGCGCGGGACTAGTAATGCTGTGTTATCGCCGAGGCCTTAATGACGCCGGCGAGGGCAGCCATGCTACAGGGCTTTTGGAATATGGCGGCAAGGCCTATATCGCGTTCGAGTATCTGTACGGCGGACCTGTCGGCATAGCCGGTCAGGAGTATGAGACAAATGGCCGGATAGCGTTCCCTGACCTTGCGCAGGAACTCGTCGCCGCGCATGCCCGGCATGAGCCAGTCGCTTACCACAGCCTCAATGGTGTGGCCGGCCAGGATGCACTCGTCGATGAGGGATAACGCGGACTCGGCATCGAGGGCTGTCTCAAAACGGTAACCATCGCCGAGCCTGGTTCGTAATGCGTGCTTGGCGGCGAGTAGGAGTATCGCTTCGTCGTCGACGCAGAGCACTATCCTGTCAAGCATCGACGAGTTCCTTGAAATCGACGATCTGGCCGGGCTCTATGATGCCTGCGCTCGGCAAGCGGATAGTAAACGTGGCGCCGGCGGCACTCGAATCGAATTCCAGGGTTCCGCGATGCGTCTTAACAATTTCGCTGGCCGTGCTGAGCCCCAGGCCGGTGCCCGCGCCTTCGGGCTTGGTCGTAAAGAATGGCTCGAAAATCGATTCTCTATGCTCCGGTCGTATGCCCGGGCCGGTATCGGTCACCGATATGCACAGGCCGGTTCCGTCGCGGCGACCGACAATGGAAAGCACCCCGCTCTCCCCCATGGCCTCGATGGCATTGGTGATGATGTTCATCCAAACCTGCTGCAGTTGGTCGGCAAAGCAGCGGTACTCAGGCAGGCTGTCATAATCGGCTACGACGCGGATACCTTCGTCATTGAATCGATCCGAAAACAAGGTGAGGACAGAGTCGATTTGAACCGCGAGCGAAACCACGACAGCCTCGCCTTTCTGGTCGCGGTGAGCGTAGATGCGAAGGGCGCGTATGATTGAACCCATGCGGTCCAAAGCCAGGGAAGCGGCGTCGAAGGTATCGAGCCTGACCGCAACTGAAAGCGCCTCGGCCAGCATTTCAGGGGAAGCGCTCTTAAGGATACGCACGGCCTCTGCGTCTGGCTCGAGTACTCCAAGTTCTGAAAACACCGGAGCAAGCCGGTTTGTATCCTCCGGAGCGAGCGTAAGCAGGCGAGCATGGATTGCCCGCAAGCGAGCCCGCGAGTCGGCCCGAGTATCCAGGACGTTCTGCCCACGGCGCGCGATCAGGTATTCCAAGTCGGCTAGCTCAGACGATGACATTCCATCGTGAACGCAACTAGTGCGGAGCGTGTCGAGACTGGCCATGATGACGTGTAGGGGTGTGTTGAATTCGTGGGCGATGCCGGCTACCAGCGTACCCAGAGCGGCCAGCTTTTCAGAACGCACCAAGAGGTCTGTGCGTTCAATGACCTTGCGTTCCAGATCGCGGTTGGCAACGCGCAATTTGTCGGTAAGCAGCCTGATGACGAAGACTGAAACGCCGGCCGCGACGAGCAGGGTCGCGAGCGCCGCGATCAACCAGGCTGGTATGATAGTCGTCTCGGTGCGTTCATGACCAAGCCACTCAGCCTGAAGCTCGTAATAATACGAATCCGGATCCGCTAGGAGTTCGCTATAATGGCCGACTATTTTTTGCAATTCGGCGCTGAACGGGCTGTTCTGAGACATGACCGGATACGAGCGGAACGGGGCAAACACTACGGTAGTGGGTTGCACCCGCTTTTCTGCCGCGACAAACCAATTTGACTGCACCCCGCCATAAACCTCGCCTGAACTCACGGCCTTAACGAGTCGCTCAAAATCGGCATACTCGACAATGGTGCACGGGATAGCCAGCGAATCGATGTAGGTCCTGAAATTGGCGCCATTCCGGTCATCGGTTACGATGCCGATAGTTCGGTGCTGCAGGTCGAGAACCGACTGAAGTTCGGTACCGAGCGCTACAAAAAGCTGCCCCCAGCCGGCGGATACAGCCGTTTCGGCAAATATGAACTGGGTTTCGCGTTCGTTAGTCTTTACGAGCGTCGTAAAGAAGTCAACGTCGCCTGCTACCATCAAGGGGTAGAGTTCCGCGAAGGTGCCAACGCGATACTCGTATTCGATGCCCAGATCGTCCAGTATCCTGGAATACAGTTCGATAAAGAAGCCCGTGGGCTTTCCCGAGGCATCTACATAGGTCGTCGGAGGAGAATTGGGCACAAGGCCGTAAACAAGCTTCCTGGTCTGGGCAGAAGGCGGAGCCGCCGCCACCGACAAAAATGCCAAGAACATAAAAACCCGCACACAGCGAAGCAAGCTCAACATTCTGGGCATCCCCGTAGTGTACACTATGAATCGCAAAAAATGAATATGTAACTAATTTACTTCAACAAACTCTTTCACATGAATCGGGAAGATTCTGTTTACAACCCGAAGCGTTGCTGAATCGACTTGCGCCAGTCAAACTTCTCGCCTTCTTTTTCCCACTGAATCCGGCGCTTTATGGTAAAGGCGGTCAGGCTCTTGTCGCGGTATTCAACGACGGCAAAAGCGCCGCGACCGACATACGCCACACGTTCCGAAGGTTCGAGGTTTTCACCGACCGCGGCCTGTGCGAGCGCGCAGTCGAAATGAACAGGCCCCGCCCCATCCCTGCCGGCAAGGGCGCTGGAGAGGTCAAAAATCTGCTTATCACAGATTGAACATACGACAGCGGGCTGATCGGCCAGGACTGACTTGCGCTCTTCGGTCGTTTCATCGACGCTCGCGGCTTCAGTTGTCCGCTCGCCTTCCTTGGGACCGGATCTTCCTCGTCCCCGTCGGCCGAATCTTCGCTTAGAATCCTTGTTTCCATCCGCCATGGCTTACTCCGATACCGTCCATGATTTCATCGCTGAGCACATACGCTATGCGAAGAATGGCGCCAGCCATATAACGCTCATCATGCACCATGGCCTTGAGTTCTTCAAGTCTGTCCGAACTGCAATCGTGTCGTTCTTCGTCAGTCATGTGAGCTCCGCGAACGCGTTCTCGAAGTAGGCCGTCACGGCACCCGCCGCCACGGTGGCGACATCGTACCGTACGGTGGCGCTACTAAATTCTCGATGCGCGACAACGAAGAGTTTAGACGTTTCGACTATCCGTAGGCGCTTTCTCGGACCTACCGACAATTCGAGGCTCTCGAGGCCATACGCGTCTACTGATTTGACTTCGACTATGGCCAGGATTCCATCCTTGCGGGCGACTATATCCAGTTCTCCCCGGCCACGGCGCCAGTTGCGCGCGACAATGGACCAGCCGTCCGCCGCCATGGAGACAGCGACGAGATCCTCGGCCGCGCGGCCCTTGGCGCTCTTGCTTATCAAGCCGGGGTGGCCAGTTCCCGCGGATCCACAGCCCTGGCAATGAACAAGGACTTCTCCGCCAGAAGATCTATCATATCGCCGGAATCATCTTTGTAATGCTTGCTGAACTCGTCGACTATGATCCTGAGCCTAGGCCGCAGCGGCGCGTCAGCGTGGGTATCGATGACCCTGGCAACGGCAGCGTTGTTGAGCACGACGATGGAGCCGATGGGATAGATGCCCATACTCCTGACGAAGGCCTTGAGCACGTCGGGGTCAAAACGCCTGGAGTTGTCAGACAGCAGGTTCTTGATGGCCGCATAGCCTATCATTGAGTTGCGGTACGGCTTCTGGCTGACCATGGCCTCGAAGGCGTCGGCTACCGATACGATGCGCGCCAGCAGGTCTATATCCTGCCCAGCGGTCTTGCGGGGATACCCTTCGCCGTCCCAACGCTCGTGGTGCTGCAGGCCCACGAGGCCTACATCGTCGGGATACTGCAACTCCTTGATGATGATACGGTAGGAGAGCAAGGGATGGGCGCGCATCTTCTGCGCCTCTTCGGGAGTAAGCGAACCTTTTTTCTTGATGATCTCGTCGGGAACCCGGAGCATGCCCACATCGTGAAGCAGGGCGCCGGACGCCAAATGAATGAGGCGATGGGGTGGAAGCTTCATTGTTTGGCCGACGACAACGGACAAGATGGCGCAGTTGACGCCCGCGCGAGCCTGGTCGTAGCCTTGCATGTCGGAAGACAGGATGGCCGATACAATGGCGGCTTCTTTGTCGCGCACGAGCTGCACGAGGTCCTGTGAAAGCTTGTCCACGTTCTTGGCTTCAATGCCTTCGTTCGCTGCGAGTTTGTCCATCAAACGCTTAAGGCGTTCCACCATATCGGAATACGCGGTAAACAAGGCCTTATCGGCGAATGCGCCGGAAGCGCTTTTGGCTACGATTTCAGCGCTAACGATTCCGACAGGAGCTAGCTTTTTTTCGTCCGAAGGATCCTCAAGTTGACCTTCGCTGAATACTGCCGTTATGCCCCAGCGCTTGAGTCCATCTATGTCCTTGGCGCGGATTGCAACACCGGCGGAGGCAAAGACTATATCACCGTCCGAATATGCATCGGCGGTAAAACGAGAACCCGGGAAAATTCTGTCAAGCGAATACTTCTTTTTCATTTTCGTACTTTCCTTATAAAAACCAACACACGCGCCACGAGTTCCCAGTACTCCGGTGGCACGAACTCGCCTATATCAATCGGTTCCAGCCCCGCCACTATCAGATCGTCCTGAACTACCGGCACTCCCGCATTTTGAGCGAGAGTATCTATCCGCTCCGCCATCCTGCCAGAACCCTTGGCGACGACCAAGGGCGCGGGCAACGATTCTTCCCAGCGTAGGGCCACGGATTTCCGTATCGATCGCTCAGACATCCTCGTCAACGCTCCATCGTGACGAAAGCTCGGAAAAGTCACCAGCAGCCAGATTCGACGCGATTTCCTTGCCAATTCCGCCGAACTCGGTATCGAAAGCCAGCCTCTCATGCACGTCATCCGCGTAATACGACGCAACGGTATTCAGCCCGGAGCCGGACAGTTCCAGGAGCCTGCGCTCATCGCCGAACCTGATGTCAGCGATCAGTTTTCTGGCGGAACCAATTGTACCATAATACAGTATACGGAAAAATCCATGGAAATTAATACCCGCGAAGGGAATATCGAAGGGTATACAGGCCCAGCCTGCCCCGTCAGCGCTCGGAGCGGCAAGAGCCCTCAGATCAGGGTCTTCCATGGCGCTTCTGGCGGCGGATTTGAGGCGGGTCACGAGGCTCTGGATTTCAGCACTATCAGCCGATGGTTCGGGTGTTTCCAGGGGCGTCGCAGTGATACCCGAACGCCGCTCGCGATCTCCGTCTTCTCCCGCGGATGATCCGCTGAATGACGATCCGCCTGAAAAAGATCCTTCGGAGCCACCGGAATCGGGCGCGTCCAGAACGCCAAGCACCTTGCGGACAGCGACGCCCTCAGGATCCAGACCTGTCGCCAGGGCACGCGCGGCGATGCGGGCGGCCGCGGGGTCGTCGTCATGAAGGCGGACGACGCGTCGTACAGCCTGCGCAGTCCTGGTATCGAGGGGCAGGCGCTCTCCTATCAATGCGGAG
>CAZNCK010000011.1:8373-27155 GCA_964571545.1 uncultured Treponemataceae bacterium
AAAGGAAGCACTATCCACCGGTAGCCGCAGCGCGGCGGAGAGTTCCTTCACGGCGCTTGTAAAACCGCCGGTAGCGGATTTCTCAAACCCTGCTAGGGTTTTTATCCTGGCGGGATCGCCAAGGGGGCCAGGTTCGGTATGGGGACCGACTTTGGCTGCGCGTGATTCGGGGCCACGGTCTTTTAAAATGCGAAGGTCGGCAGGCGGCTCATGGCCGTCGCCGACTTTCGACTGTAGCGGTACCTTGACTATGGGCTCCGGTCCGACCGGCCGCAAGCTCTTAGGCCTTGGCCGCCTGGGAACGGAATGCGGGCTTGCGTCCGCCGAGCAGTTCCTTGATCTTGGCCTTCTTGCCAATCTTCTCGCGGATGTAATAGAGCTTGGCGCGGCGAACCTTGCCGTAGCGGAGAATTTCTATCTTCTCTATGCGCGGTGAGTGCATGGGGAACACGCGTTCAACGCCGACGCCGTATGAGTTCTTGCGCACGGTGAAGGTCAGGCCAACGCCCGAGTTCTTCATGGCAATAACAAGGCCTTCGTAGAGCTGGATTCGTTCTGTCTTGCCTTCAACGATCTTGAAGTGAACGCGAACGGTATCTCCGGCTTTAACATCCTGATAGGCCTTGGTCTGTCCGGCCTCGATCATCTTTATGAGGTTCATGCCTCTCCCCCTTGTCCAATTAATTCCAGAATCATGGCCCTGAGTTCACCTTCCAGACCCTTGCCCTGGAGCAGGTCGGGCCGGTACAGAAGTGTCTTCTCAAGCCGTTTCTTCATGCGCCACTTGACTATGTTCGCGTGATGGCCCGAGACGAGAACGTCAGGGACCTTCATGGTATCATAAACGGCAGGGCGTGTATACTGGGGGTATTCCAGCAGACCGCCCTCAAAGCTCTCTTCGTCCAGGGATTCGCCTGTTATCACACCGGGAATGAGCCTGTAGACAGCGTCGACGATGACCATAGCGGCGGTCTCGCCTGAAGACAGCACATAGTCGCCTATGCTGATTTCGTCGGAAACGTAGCGGTCGATGATGCGCTGGTCGACGCCTTCATACCGCCCGCAGAGTATGACGAGCCGTTCTTCCGCGGCAAGTTCGCGCGCGTAGGCCTGATTAAACAGGCGTCCGCCCGGCGTTACATAGATAACGCGCGCGTTGTCGGCATCCACCGCGTCCAACGCGGCGGAAACGGGAGCCGGCAACATCAGCATGCCCGCCCCGCCGCCAAATATCTGATCGTCGCACTTGTGATGCTTGTCTATGGCGTAATCCCGTATGTCGTTAAGAGTATATGAGATGAGTCCCCGTTCCACGGCCCGCGCCATTATAGAACTGGTAAAAAAGCCTTTGAGGATATCGGGGAATAAGGAGAGCACATCGATCTTCATGCCTGAGACGCTCTACTCGAGAATCCAAGGCGCAACGAGTTCGACGCGTCTGGCCTGTATGTCCACCTTGCCGACGAATTCCTTACGGAACGGTACATAGGAAGAGCCGCCGTCCGTCTTCTTGACCTCGAGGAGATCGCCGCCGCCGCCGTCGCACACGGCAATGACGGTGGCTACCGTCTTTTCGCCTACGACGATGGTACAGCCTACAAGATCGGCGTAATAATATTGATCCTCGTCCAGGGGAGAGGCCTTGTCGCGGGGAGCCCACAACTCCATTCCGGCCAGCACATGCACCGCCTCGGGAGAGTCGTAGCCCGCGAACTTGAGGAGGGCGCCGTCTCCGAACTCGCGGGCGGATTCTATACGTACCTTGAGCACGCGTGCATCGGTGCTTTTAAGGGTGGCTTCCTTGAGTTTGAGGAGGTGCTCGTTCTCGCCTGAAAACGATACAAGCCTGATGCGTCCCTCGACGCCGTGCGGCGCGCCGAGGCGGCCGAGCGCAAGTTCTTCCACGTCAGTCGAGGATCTGGAGCTTGACGTCTTTGCCGCCCCTGGTCGCGGCGGCGGATAGCAGTGTTCGTATCGCCTTGGCGATGCGACCGCGCTTTCCTATGACCTTGCCGATGTCGTCCTGCGCTACACGAAGCTCGATGACCGTACCCTCATCGCCTTCGACGAGGTTGACCGACACCGCGGCAGGATCGTCAACGAGAGACTTGGCTACGTATTCTATGAAATCTCGTTCCATGATTGGCCCTTTCGTTCAGCGACGGCGCCGGCACAGCCGCCCGAGGCGGAAGCGTCGAGCCCCGGGGCCGCCTGTCGCGGAGCCCCGTCGCTCAGTCGAGACGGATATTCTGCTTGTTGAAGATGCTGCGGACCGTGTCGCTCGGAAGGGCGCCCTTGGCGAGCCAGGCGCGAGCCTTTGTCTCGTCGAGACGGATCTGGTTGCCTTCTTTTTCTATCGGATGATAGATGCCAAGCTCGTCGATGGTCTTGCCATCACGGGGCTGACGGGTATCGAGAACAACGATTCTGAAGTACGGGCGCTTCTTGGCGCCAAATTTCTTGAGCCTGATCTTTACGCTCACGAATTCCTCCTGATAGTATTGCCGGAACGTCGATTTCGGTTGTTGGGTCACGGTAAAAACCGCGAGCCGCGCCGCCGATCGATGAGCGACCGCGACGCGGAAGCGCCGATATTCGCGCTTTGGGTTTATACCGCAAAAGACAGGCAATAGTCAATCATCGAAACCAATCCGGCGTTTTGCAAGCGCGGGTTCCGACTGCGCTTGCCGCAACCGCGCCGGCCGGCGTATAGTCCAGGCAATGCCGATACTTCCCGCACGCGCCCTCCTCCTCGCGCCCATGGTTGAACTCAGCCACAGGCCTCTCCGCGAGCTCATCGACTCCTTCGGCTCCTGCGACCGATATTATACTGAAATGACGAGCGCGTCGGGATACCTGGCCCGTTCGCCCTTCGATCGCTGGTTCATGGACTCGGCGCCCTCGCCTGAAAAGACCGTCGTGCAGCTGTTCGATTCAGAAATAGAGCCGCTGGCCCTGGCCGCCGCGCGCCTCTTTGAAGAACGCCGCGCTTCGGGTACGCCGCTTGGGGGCATAGACGCCAATTTTGGCTGCTCGGCGCCGCTCATAGAGAGGGCCGGCGGCGGCGTCAGCTGGATGAAGGACGCAAAACGGGCGGCCGAGCTTATCGCGGCGCTCAAGGCAGCGGCCCCCGGCGTGCCTGTTTCGGCCAAGCTCAGGTTGGGCTACGAAGAATCGGGCGAGGCGCTCATCGAGTTCTGTCTGGCGCTGGAAGGCGCCGGCGCCGACTACCTGGTGGTCCATCCGCGGCTGAAAAGCGAGAAATTCAGGCGTTCGGGACGCTGGCTCTACGTTAAAGCCGTAGCCGAGGCCCTCAGCATACCGGTGGTCGGCAATGGCGACGTGAGAACGCCGGAACGATTCGCCGCCGCTATGGACGAGTACGGAGCAGCCGGCGCCATGATAGGCCGGGAGGCGGTGCGTCGCCCCTGGATATTCGCCCTCCTGAGGGGCAAGGAAGCGGATCCTGCCTTTGAACTGCACATCGATATAGAGGAAATCGGCTTGCGAATGCTCAGGTCAATCAAGGAGCTGTTGCCGCAGCCCTTCCATGCCAGCCGCGCGCGCCGTTTCTTCTATTATTATTGTGACAATCTGTCGTTCGGACACCATCTCCGCTACGCCATACAGAACCTGCGCGATCTGGATGAAATGGAACGCCAGTTCAGGCAATATTTCGTCGACGTGCCCGCGGAGCGCCTCAAGATCGAGCGTTGAAATCTACGCTTGCGTGATTTTACATATATAAGTATATTGTCATAGTGTCAATGACGCTCATGGAGCGTCAAACCCGGCATGCGCCTCGCGCTGCCGAGTCCCGAGCGGGAGGATTACTATGGCCGAAACACTGGCGCTCATGTTCATGGAGAGGGTACGCGCGAGGCCCGACCTCGTCATGCAATACAGCAAAGACGAAAAGAATGTGTTCCAAGCTACGACCTACGGCCAGCTCCTTGAAGAAGTAGCGGTTTTTTCCGCTGGCTTAGCCCAGCTCGGCTTGTCCCGCGGCGAGCGCATAGGCCTTATCGCCGACAACCGCAAAGAATGGCTCATAAGCGACCTTGCCATCCTCGGTCTCGGCGCGGCTGACGTGCCGCGCGGCTGCGACGCCACCGAACAGGAACTGTCGTACATCCTGTCGTGGAGCGAATGCGCCATAACCATACTGGAAAACGAGAAGCAACTCGCCAAAATCATAGCGCGCAAGACGGAAATGCCCCTGCTCAAGACTGTGGTGCTGTTCGACGCCGCCTCGGCAAAACTTACGACGGAGGCGAACGCCGCGGGAATCGAAATCAAGAGCTTTGCCGACGTGTTTGCCGCGGGTCAGAAGAGGCGAGCCAAGACGCCCGGCGAATACGAAACCGAGGCCGCCAAAGGCAAGAGCTCCGATGTGGCGACCATCATCTACACGAGCGGCACTACCGGCGAGCCCAAGGGCGTCATGCTGTCGCACGCTAACTTCCTGCACCAGACAGAGGTGTTGCCCGAGATCATAGACCTCCAGCCGGGCCAGATATGGCTGTCGGTGCTGCCCGTATGGCACTCGTTCGAGCGCATCGTCCAGTATGCCATAATCGCCGTGTACGACAGCATCGCGTACTCCAAGCCGATAGGCGCCATCATGCTGCCGGACTTCCAGGCCATCAAGCCGCAGTGGATGGCCAGCGTTCCACGCATATGGGAATCGGTCAAGGACGGTATCTACAAGAACATCAGGCAGACCGGCGGAGCCAAGAAGGTTCTCTTTGGATTCTTCGTTGCCGTAGGCGAGAGCTATGCTTATTTCCGCAACATGATGCTCGGCCTCCTGCCGGATTTCGGCAATCGCTCCAGAATCCTCGATCTTCTTATGCCCATCATTCCGCTCATCCTGCTCGCCCCGTTGCGCGGCCTCGGAGAGCTACTCGTGTTCAAGAAGATAAAGCTCAAGCTCGGCGGCCGGTTCAAGGCGGGCGTTTCGGGCGGCGGCGCGATGCCGGCCTCGGTGGACATATTCTTCAACACCATAGGCGTGCAGATACTAGAAGGCTACGGACTCACCGAAACGGCGCCCGTCATTGGACTCAGGCCGCAGCGGAAGCCGGTCATGGGCACCGTAGGGCCGGCCATACGCGGCACCGAGTTCAAGATCCTGGACGAAGCCGGTAAGGACTTGGGTACCTGCAAAAAGGGTATCGTGTATGTGAAGGGTCCGCAGGTCATGCTCGGTTACTATAAGAAACCGGAATTGACAGCCAAGGTGCTCTCGTCTGACGGCTGGCTCAACACCGGCGACCTGGGCATGCTTACGAAGAAGCGTTTCCTCAAGTTAACCGGACGCGCCAAGGACACTATCGTGCTACTGGGCGGCGAAAACATCGAACCCTTGCCTATAGAGCAGCGCATCTGCGACAGCCCGTACGTCAAGCAAGCCGTTGTGCTCGGCCAGGATCAGCACTTCCTCGCGGCCATCATCGTGCCCGACCAGGACATGATTATGGCATGGGCAAAGGACAACAACATACCGATCGTCGACTACGAGACGCTCCTGGCCCAGCCCGAGGTCAAGGAGCTTATAGATTACGAAATTGGCCAGGCGGTCAACGCCAAGACGGGGTTCAAGAGCTTCGAGCGAATATTCCGCTTCGAACTGCTCGCGACGCCTTTCGAGGTGGGCAAGGAACTTTCAGCGAAGCAGGAAGTCAAGCGCCACGTCGTAGCCGAACTCTACAAACACCGCATAGCCAAGATGTTCAAGAACTAAGACCCGGTACACGGCCTGGTTTGCGGTCTGGTACACTAATACTTTGCCACGGAGACACGGAGGAAGACAAGAGAGAGGGAAAAAAAGAAGTGGAATTCCTACTTCATCTTTCTTCTTGTTTTTTCCTGCTCCGTGACTCCGTGGTCTGACTCTTTATTCTCAAGGCTTCAGAGGGACGAGTTTATCGGCGAAGGATTTGGCTTTTTCTACTTTGGGAGCCACGACGGCCTGGCAGTAGCCGTAGGTCGGGTTCTTTCGGTAGAAATCCTGGTGGTAGTCTTCCGCCGGCCAGTATTTTTCCAGAGATTCTAGCTGTGTAACGATGGGCTTGGTAAATTGCGGCTGCGTGGCCCTGATGGCTTCCTCGGCGGACCGTTTCTGCTCGGCATCGGCGTACAAGATGATGGAACGGTACTGGGAGCCGATGTCCGCGCCCTGGCGGTCCTTGGTCGTCGGATCGTGAATTCGGAAGAACAGTTCAAAAAGGGTTTCCAGTTTTATGATAGTCGGGTCGTACACCACCTTGACGACCTCGGCATGGCCGGTAAGGCCCGTTGAAACCTGCTCGTAACTCGGATCGTCACGGTTCCCGCCGGCGTAACCCGACTCCACACCGAGCACCCCTGGCAACACTTCATACGCAGCCTCGAGGCACCAGAAACATCCACCGCCCAGCACGAGCGACTGCGACCCCGGTTGACTCATTATATCCGTCCTTCCCTGAGCTCCAGCCTGAGCGGGAGCCGTGCGCCCGCAGGCCGAGAGCACTATCATGAGCAAAATGGTAAGGTACTTCATCAGACAATAATAATACGGCGGCCGGGCAAAGGAAAGTTAGTTCCGCGCTGGACGGCGTTTTCTAGTAGGCTACGGAGAGACGGATGCCTAGGCTGAAACTTGCTAACCCGATCGCTGAAGGCGCGGGGCCATCCAGATACCGGCCTTCGACGTCGCCGCTCCGGTACAGCGCATAACCGACTATGCTCGCGCCCGCGGCCACTGACCGTGACAGGGAGAATGTTGCCTGAACGGCCTCTTCGAACGGGGCGGCTATGCAACGCAGGTCCAGGGCGGTCAGCTCGTCTGGCTTCCAGGAAATCGCGCCGAACAGGGTATGGTCGGAACGGAAGGCGCCGACCGCATAGGCATCACCGGTCCGGAGGTTCCAGAGGTATTCGGCATCGATGAACCAGGCGTCGGCAAATGAGTAGTCCGCGCCGAACATGAGGCTGTAGACCGTCTCGGAACCGTCCGGATGCCAGTCGAAAACGGGAATACGCGCCACGGCTTCCGCGGAAACGCCTAATTCGAGGTCTCCCTTAAAGTCAAGGCCAGCGACTATATCGCCGCTCCCGTCCGCCAGACCTACGCCGAAGGCCGATACGCCCGCATCGACGCCTGCCAGATTGCCATACAGGCGACCGCCCGCGATGCTTTCGCCCGTAGAGGCCCCAAGGGTCGCGACGAGATCCAGCCCCGAGAAGTCGCCGAGGGGCAACAAGGCGCGCAGAGCATCGGTCCCGGTCCTGCCAAGCCCGAGGTCGGAGGTATCTACGGCGCTGAACAGGTCCACGGGCGAGAAGACGGTACCCCGACCGTAGTTGATTACCATGCGGCCGGCCGAGATGTCGGCGAGCGCGGTGTATATAGAAAGATACAGTTTCTTGAGCTCAAACGACATAACAGGGGCTTCGGCTACGCCGTATATCATGAGGACTATGGCGGATGCTTCTACCTTGGCCTCATTGCGGTCCCCGCCCGTAGCGTCAAGCCTGAGCGACGTGGCGCCTGTGTAGTCTGAAGTCCTCGCCGACTCGTCGAAGGGCTCGAGTACGGTATACAGGATATCGGCGCTCGCATCGCCCGAGAATTCAAGACCCGCCGGCCGGGCAGACTGGGTAGACGCGGAGGCCTCCGTCTCGCCAGTTCCGGAGCCCGCCGGAGAGAAGAACGCGTCGGGATCGAAGCCGGACTGCCCTTCCTGCGACCAGACCGTTATAGCGGGTACGAGGGCGACGAGAGCCAGTACGGTGAGCTTCATTTGCCCCTCCGTCAGCGGTTCAGGCGCCTGAGGCTGAACATGTCTTCAGGCAAGGTCATGCCGAATTGGATATCCTTCATTTTGAATACGGTGCCGCCGCCCTTCTTGAGTTTGTCCTCCATCCGCACCTCGGTAGCGAACCAGCGCGCTCCGAACTGCTTCACGGAAAGAGCGTGGCTCTCCTTGAGTAAGCGTCCGCTCTTGGCGTACATCTCGCCTTTGAGCACCACGAAGCGCTCGCCGTCTATCCAGAACTTCTGGCGCTCATAATTTACGGTACGAACCTTGGCCTTGAGATCGAGTACATAGCAGGCACGGCCGTCCAGCAGCTCGGTACCCACAACGCTGATGTCGTACTTATCGCTGATGGCTCCTGATTCCAGGGCGTCTTCGTAGGAAACATCCGACCCCATCATACCTTCCTTAAGCAGGTGGCCGGAAATCTTGACGGTCTCCTGTTCAGAAGGAAAATACATCCATAGGTCCTTGTCTACTTTCAGGTAGCGGACACCGCGGTCCTCAGGGTTGGAGAACTCCACGAAGGATGTATCCTTACCCTCGGCGACTACTTTCATCTCCTTGCGGAGCAGGCGGTTACCTAGATCTATTTCCATGGTTCCCGTATACGCCATCGTCGTGTACGTCGCGTTGGAGTCGACTTTATTCATTATTGCCTCGCCGGAAAGCGAGGGGAGGGTCGGTTGCGCGACTGCGACCACGGTCAGAAAGGATGACGCGGCGAGCGCCGCTGCTATCGTTAGCATTCTATTCATAGTGCTACTCCTGTCGAGGCTCTCGGGCCGTACCGAAGCGGCGCGGCATCGGAGCCCCTATCATGCGACGCTCTTGATGGCGTCGACGGCATTCATAGTCGCGGCCCGCCGGCTCGGGGATATGGACATCACGATGGACACCAGGAGGCCGAGCAGGAACATGGTCACGCCATTCATCAACTCGAAACGCGTGTAGAAAATAGGATCTATCGGCATGGTCATAGAACCCATGGCCGCGCTGAAATCGAGTCCGTATATGGACATCACATAGCAGAGGACCATGCCGAGCGCGGCGCCCACACCGCTGCCTATGGCGCCCATGAGCGCTCCTTCCGCGAGGAACATGCCCAAGACATCGCGGCGCCTGAGGCCCATCGCCTTGAGTATGCCAATTTCCCTCTTCCGCTCAAGAACGACCATCATGAGGATGTTGGTAATGATGAAGGCGCCAAGCACCGCTATCACCACGAATATGTATTGGTACATACCTTCCATCATCTTGATGAGGCCGGGATACTCTCCCACCTCCGTCCAGGGCTGCACGAGCAGTCCGGGACCGCCAGGCAGGCCCGCAAGCGCCGTCCGGATGCTAACGGCGGCATCGCCGGCCTTGCGGTAATCGTCAAGCATCACGAGGATCTGCTGGCTGCCGCCCGCTGTGCGCAGGAAGGTCCTCGCGTCGGCGATAGGCACCTGGAAGAAGGAACCGTCGAGCTGGTTGAGCCCCGACGCGAACAGGCCCACGACCGTGAAGCGCTTGATGTGCAAGCCGTAATCGGCTCCCTGAGTGACCACCAGCATCGAACCGCCGACCTTGAAGCCAAGATCGTGGGCAAGCTTCTGCCCGAGGATAGTCTCCCCGGGGCCGGAGATGTACCGGCCTTCGACTATGGAACGATCCAAGTCCATGAGTCCGGCTTCCTTAGCGGCGTCTCCGGCGAAACCGACGGCAGCCTTGGTCTTAGGTCCGTTGGACAGGAGCGTTCCGAACATGATGCGGTCGGTCGTAACGATCAACCTTCCAGGCAAGTCGGGAATAGCCTTGATAGCCGCCATAACGGCGTCCGGGTCCGGTACAAGCTCGTCCACCGGCATGAAGCGAGACCGGGACACGAAACCGGAGGTGACGATGCGCACGTGCCCCATATCGCTTCTCGTGAGGTTGCGCACCATGTTGTCCAGGATGCCGCCTACGAGTCCGCCAAGGAAGGTCATGAGCATGACGGCCAGCGCTATCGACGAGGCCGCGAGTATGGTCCGGCGCTTGTTGCGCTTGATGTTGCGCCGCGCCATATCGAGTATCCAGTTCATACGTCGCCTTCCTTTATACGAACCGCAGTGCGTTGGTCACTTCCATCCGCGACGCGCGACGCGCCGGCGACCTACTGGAGATCAGGGCTACGAGGACGCCTACGATCAGGATGACCGCGAACTGCGATGGATTCCACTCGCCGTACAGGGTGCCCCATATCGGCAGCCCCAGGTCCATGCCCTTGAACATGGATTCAAGCGGGAATCCCACATAGATCATGTATAGGTCAAGCCCAAGGCCTACGACCATACCCGCTATCGAGCCTACGAATCCGAGTATGCCGCCCTCAATGAGGAACAGCCTCGATATTTCCTTGGGAGCGAATCCGAACGCGCGCAACACGCCTATCTCCCGAACGCGCGAGAACACGCTCATGAGTATGGTATTGGCTATGCCCACGCCGGCGATGAGCATCATGACGAAGATGATCATTCCTATAGATTTTGACTTGGCCTTGGCCAGTTCCAGGAATTGCCGGCCCACTTCCCCGAAACTCAGCGCGCTGAACTCCGGATACTCGCGTGCTATAGCCGCCGCGAGGCCGTCGGAATCGGCCATGGCATCCTTCAGATTGACGCGGTGCTCCATCTTGACCACTACCTCGGTCCGCAGCCCCTCGAGTTCGAGAAATTCCTCGGCGTCATCGAATCCCAGATATACGCCGCTGTAATTGATGGCGGGCGCGGTGCTGTTGATGAGGCCTACGATACGGAAATCGTCCGCGTTCTGAGCCTCGTAGCGAGTCCGGGCCGAAAGCGTTACCCAGTCGCCAAGCTTCAGGCCAAGGTCAGCGGCAAGCCCTTTTCCGAGTACGACCTGACGTTCTCCGCCATCGCCGAACCAGACTCCGTCAACGAATTCGGGCAGCGTGAAGACCTTACCGTCAGCGACGGGATCCAGGGCGACGGCCATTACGGGTATGGCGTCCGTTCCGTTGGACATGCTACCTACGAAACGGGTCCGCATGCTAACGGCCAGCACCCGCGGGTCCTTCTTGATGAATGACTCCAGCGAGGCTGTATCCTCTATGCCGTAGTCGAGGGGAAAGCTACCGCGCTCTTCCTCATACGTAGTGGTCGTCACCCGTACCGAGGAATCGGTAAGGTTGATGATGTTGTCCAACCCTCCGCGATCCATGCCCTTGAGCATGGAATCCATCCCGATATAGAGGCCGAGACCTATGGCCATAGTCACGATAGTCAAAGCCGTCCGCTTACCGTGACGCCAGACATTGCGCCACGCTATCTTAAACAGGGTACCCATGATGCCGCCCTCACTTCCGCTCGTCGGCGTGCACGGAGCCGTCGCGTATCGTCACGATGCGCCGCGCGTGTTTCTGGACCAGCGGATCGTGCGTAGAGAATATGAACGTCGCGCCTCTGGTCCGGTTTATTTCCTTCATGATATCCACGATCTCCTCGGCCATGCGAGAGTCAAGGTTGGCCGTCGGCTCATCGGCCAGCACGATGTACGGATCCTTGACCAGCGCGCGCGCTATGGCTACGCGCTGCTCCTGGCCGCCGGACAATTCCCGGGGATACCGCTCCTCAAGCCCGGCCAACCCTACTTCGCCTATCACCTTCTCCGCCCTCGCCCGCGCCTCCGCCTTGGATAGCTTGCGTTCTATGACGAGCGGCAGTTCGACGTTCTCGCGCACGGTGAGGACCGGTATGAGGTTGTACGACTGGAATATAAACGAGATATGTTTTTTACGGTAATCGGAAAGCTGGTCTTCCTTCAGTCCGCCCAGAGGAGTGCCGTTGTACCGCACGCCGCCGGATGTAGGGGAATCAAGGCAACCCACGATGTTGAGCAGTGTGGTCTTGCCTGATCCGGACGGTCCGACTATTGCCAGGAATTCTCCCGGCTCGATGCTCAGGTCGACGCCGACCAGCGCGTGCACTTCATTCTCGCCCTTCCTATAGGTCTTGGTGACTCTCTCGAGCTGCAAAATAGTTGACATCTCATGCCTCCTCGTTATTGCTTTGCGATGCTTCAGGGCTTATGACCCCTCCGCCATCGACCGCCTTCGCGGCGGCCTTCTCCATTTCTCTTTTAGCTAAACCCGCAACGCCGAGAACAGAACCCATGCCCATATCCTGCAAGACTCCCGACGGCATGAGCACCATACTGCCGCGGGTCTTCATGGCATCGTACACCATGGACATGCCCCTAAGGCTCAGGGCCTCGGGCTGTCCCCGATACGATGCCGCCGCCGCCACGAAGTGGCCGGCGACTTCCTCTTCCGCCTCGGCGAGCAGTATTCTCGCATTCTTCTCACGCTCGGCCTGGGCCTGCTTACTCATCACGTCTTCCAGGTCCTTGGGCAACTGGATATCGACGAATTCCACGCTGAGAATGGTGATGCCCCAGGGATTTGTCTTGGCGTCCAGGATGCCCTGTATTTCCCTGTACAGCGTGTCCCGTTCGGCGAGCAGGGTGCTCAGGGTGTATTTTCCTACGGAATCGCGCAGCGCCGTTTGCGCGGAGAGCGTGACCGCCTCCAGGAAGTCCTCTACCTCGAGTATGGCTTTCTGCGCGTCCCAAATCATCCAGAAGGCCAAGGCATCGACGTGAATAGGCACCGTATCGCGTGTTAGTATGCGCTCGGCGCTGAAATCAGTCACCCGAATACGCGTGTCCACGACGGCCGCGCACCGGTCTATCAACGGCGCGAGGAAGATGGGACCAGGACCCTTTACCTTATGGAATCGCCCTAGCCTGAGCACGAGCGCCTTGTCCCACTGCGCGACGATCTGAAAGGACGGCCCGAAGACCGCCGCGAGCAGGACGCCGACTATGAAGGGGATATGAGAGACATCCGCCTCGTAGCCCAGAATCGCCCAATTACCGCCTAGACCCGTCGCCGAAAACAAGGCTACGAGTTCTAGCAGCAATGCGTAGAGCAGAGCGTTCCAGCTGGGATATAGGGTGTACAGCAACGCCGCCAGGACGAGAGCGGCGTAGCCCCGGATGAATATCGCGGGCTCAGGCGCGCCGAACCCTATGACTCCGGCCGCCGCGCCCAGCGACGCGATCGTAAACATAATAATGAAAGAAAAAATGCTGAATGAAAAATCATCGCGGTTCTTTTCCAGCGGAGGGTTCTTGATGCGAGGGTTAGCGACCGCCGCTTTACGCGCGCCAAATCCAAAAAAATCCATGGTCATGCCTCCGTTCCCTGGGCCATTCCCAGAAAACTTTCCTTAACGGCGACGAGCACCTCGTCAGCCCTGAATCCATAACTCGTAGCCTTGGTCACGAAGGGCCGGACCAGGTTTTCTAGCATATTCTCGCGTTCCACTTCTGTCAGGTGTATTTCCTTGTCGCCGATGAAGGTGCCCGTACCTTGCTGGGTATTGACGATGCCGCGTATTTCCATCTCGTTGTACGCCCTCGCCACGGTATTGGGATTGATCTTGAGGTCGACCGCGAGGCTACGAACGGTAGGTAGCTGGTCCCCCGTAATGAAGCGGCCGTCGGCTATGGCGAACTCCACCTGCAGGATGATCTGCTTGTAAAACGGCACCCCGCTCTTCGCGTCCAGGCTGAATTGAATGGGTTTCTTATCAAGCGCTGGGGCCACGCGGCTACCTCCCTGGCAATATTGTACTAGTATTATAGTACATTGATAATTTAGTACATCCGTACTTCTCTGTCAAGATTATTATAAGCCGGGGGGATTAGGGTATCAGGGCAGATCGCGGGCGCTGTCCGAGACCTCGGCCAACCACCCTGCTCGTTGCGCTGGCGTCGAATTGCCCAGGTCGAGGAAGTTGATCCACCGGGTACGCCTGACGCCGACCATTTCCAGGGTGCCCCTGCAGACGGCCGGCTGGACTGAGGTGTGGACGGCCTTAGGCGCGCCCATGGTTGTTATCACGGTGGCGCCGCGGAGCCGCGTGAGCAAGGGCGCGGCGTCGGCCTCGGCGAAGGCCCAGCCAGGCAGGAACACCTTGTCGAAGAAGCCCTTGAGCAGGGCCGGCGCCGTCTCCCACCATACAGGGAACACCAGGTATAGCCACTGCGCCGCGTCGATGCGCGCCTGGTATTCCCCGACCTTGGGGTCCAGCCAGCGCCCGGCGGTGTAGACCGCGAGTTCTTCAACGCTCATGACCGGATTGAAACCGTCCTGGTGCAGGTCAAGCACGTCGACCTCATGGCCAGCCGCTTCAAGTCCTCCGACCACGGCCTTGAGAATGGCGTGATTGAAGCTTTCCGCCCAGGGATGGTCGATGACGGCCAGCACGCGCATGCTAGAGGGCTTTCTTGAATTTCAGGTTGAGCAGCAGTACGCCTATCAGTATCAGCGCGCCGCCGGCCAACTGGAGCTCGCCCAGGCGTTCGCCGAAGATGAGGGCGGACAGCGCTACGGTGAACAGCGGCTCTATCGTCGATACGAGCGATGCGTCTGACGAGCCTATGAGCCTGATTGACGCGAACAGCGTGACTATGGGAATGACCGAACCGACGACGGCTATGCCTATGATGCCGCCTATCGCGGCCGGAGCAGACGGCAGGAAGAAGACTCCGGTCGCCAGCGTAATGATCCAGTAGACGACGGCAGACGAGGCCAGCAGATTTGCGACTATGAATATGAGGTCAATCCCACGCATGACCTTCTCGCCGGCGACCAGGTAGGCGGCGTAGGTGATGGCCACCGCGAGACCGAAGAAGTAGCCGATCAGCGGATAAGAGCCGCGAGTCCACAGCGTAAGGACACAGCCGACGCTGGAGAAGACCAACGCGACGATCTGGGCCAGTCGCGGCCTGCGCTTGATGAACAGGAACGAGAAGGCGACGACGAAGGCCGGATACAGGTACAGGAGCAGCGAGGCCAGGCCAGGATCGAGGTATTTTACCGTCAGGAAGTAGAGGCCGGCCTGAGGCGCGAAGCCGAGAATTCCGAGCATCAGGGTATTGCGGTACTCGCGCCAGGGTCTACGGTATCCGCCGCGCTTCAGGAGTATGGCCCACAACACGACCGAAGCCAGAGTAAAGCGCCAGGCCAGGGCCTGGGCGGGCGCCATGCCCTGGGAATAGGCCAGCTTGGCGAACAGGCCGAGGGTGGAGAAGCTGATGGCGGAGACCACGGCAAAGGCGACGCCCTTGGCGCGGTCGCCTTTGTGATAGCCGGTGAATGCGGTACCGACCGCGGGGGTCGCGCTCATGCGCCTGAATCGAAGGCGATGCCGCCCAGGCGGGAGTCCTCGGGCCGCACGGAGGCTCGGACGCGTTCGGCGTCGACAGTCTTGCGTTCCAGTTCGACGAGGCGCCACGCGCCGCCATCCGCCGGCTCGGCGCCTTCGTACGCGGCCAGCTCTTCGAGCACCCTGCGCCCGGCGGCGGCAGCCTTGGGCCGGGCCGAGGCTGGCAACGATTCCAGGTTGGGCTCGCGGACAGCGGAGGGAGAGGCGACGGCGCTGGCGTACAGGGCGCGGCGCAGGTTTCCCCGCTTGATGCGTTCGTTCTGCCTGTTCACAGAGCCGGCGCGCAACGCGGGAATGAGCCAGAACAGGGCCGAAAACGCGAGCGGCACGAGGCCGAGGCCAAAGGTCATGATGGCCAGCGGATTGGCCGCGAACTGGGAAAGCAGGCTGCCGACAAACCAGAACAGGTAGGTACCGCCCGATATGGGCTGGGTCGCGAGCGTCGAATACGCTAGCGAGCAATAAAGGAAATACGAACCGAACGCTAGGTTAAAACCGTTGATCACGGCATACCATCCGTTCGATTTCTTGTCGTTGGCGGAGAATGGCCTGAGTCGCTGGAATGGCGAATCAGCGGCGCCGGCATCGTCCGATCGCGCTCGCAGGAGCAGTTTTGGAAAGTGGAAGTACACGGTGCCGTTTTCGCTGACCTCGGGGCTGCCCTCAAACTCGTAGAGGTAGCGGTTGATAGCCTTGTCGGCTTCTTCCGGCGAGAGTCCGGTGACGGCCATGAAGTCCTCAAGCAGCACGACGCCCTTCTTTGCCTTGACCAGGGCCACGAAGGCACGCTTCTCCACCGAATCGTGGCCGGCATTGGGATCGGGTTCGCCGAAGACGAAC
This sequence comes from uncultured Treponemataceae bacterium, assembly GCA_964571545.1. Classification (GTDB taxonomy): domain Bacteria; phylum Spirochaetota; class Spirochaetia; order Treponematales; family UBA12059; genus SZUA-370. The sequence goes on from CAZNCK010000011.1 coordinate 24,296, forward strand.
GAGAAGATGGCCTTGTTGAGGGGTCGCCTGTTTTCCTTGGTCCTGGCCCTGGCGCCGACTTCGTAGCGTCGCTGGTTGGGCGACTTGAACACCTCGTTGTAGAACCAGATGCGCATGAACATTTCGAGGAGCCGGCCGGTCAGGGCAAAGCCGCCGCCGCCCTTGCGGCCCCTGTTATCCTTGTCGGCGGCGCTGGCGGCGACCGACGCGAGCAGGGCCAGCACGACGAGCGCTATGAACAGCGCGAAGTAGCCGACAAGCATCACCATGATCCAGGCCTTGAACAGGAAGGTGCCGACGGCGGTCGCGCCTTTACCCAAGGCCTTGAGGAAGCGCTTGAGCCCCGGACCGAATCCCTTGTAGCGGCTCTTGAACCCGTCGGGGAAGGAATACAGGATTTCTCCCGAGTCCGTTACCTTGAGCCTGCCGCTATACTCGTCGGCCACGGCCGGCAGTTCCGCGTCGACCTGGGGCTTGGGCAGTCCGGTGAACGCGACGATGTCGGCGGGCGCCGCCTCGCCGTGGCGCTTCTTGAACGCCCCGACGATGGCTTCGCGCACCGCGTCTTTCTTGTAATCGAGCACATCAGTTGCAGTGGCCATTGTATCTCCTCAAGCGCCTGTCTCACGGTAGAGCGCTTCGTATTCGCGCGCGGCCGCGTCCCATGAAAAATCCAGGGCCATGGCCCGGCGCCGCATGGCGTCGAGCTGATCCGGGCGATTGTAGTACGCCCACACGGCCCATCCCGTAGTATCGTAGACCGCCCGCGGCGTCAAGTGATCGAAGAGGAATCCGGTGCCGGCGCCCGTATCCTGATTGAAATTGGAAATGGTATCGGCAAGGCCGCCGGTGCGGTGCGCTATAGGCAGGGTGCCGTAACGCAGCGAGTACATCTGATTGAGGCCGCAGGGCTCGTAGCGGCTAGGCATCATAAAAAAGTCGGAGCCCGCCTCTATAAGGTGTGCGATACGCTCAGAATAGCCTATCCTCGCCTTAAAATTGGTCAGGCGTCCGGACAGGGTCTGCACCTCCGTCTCGCACCACTGATCGCCCGTGCCCTGGACGACGAATTGCAGGTCCATGTCCAGGCACAGCTTGGCGGCGCAGCCGTAGGTGGGGCCAAAGAGTTCGCCCACCCCCTTCTGGTCGGCCAAACGCGACACCATGCCTATGAGGGGCTTGTCCGGATCCACGGGCAGGCCGAATTCCTTCTGCAAGGCGGCCTTGCACGCGGCCTTGCCCGACAGGTCATCGGCTGAATAGGCGGCAGGAAGGTAGGCGTCCGTGAACGGATTCCAGTCAACGCCGTCTACGCCGTTGAGTATGCCCACGAGGCTGGAACCCCGCGCGCGGAGTAGCCCGTCCAGGGTGCAGCCAAGTTCAGGCGACTGGATTTCCCGCGCGTAGGTGGGAGAGACCGTGGTCAGGCCATCGGCGCTGGTAATGCCCGCCTTCAGCAGGTTGATCCTGTCGTGGAACTCGAAACCCGCGCCGTGGAACAGCTCCCAGGGCAGGCCCAGGTAGCTGAAATTTTCCTTGGAGGAGATGCCCTGGTAGCCCAGGTTGTGGATAGTCAGGACGCTCGACGCCCCATCGTAACCGGGTTCGGAGTAGCGCTTGTACACGGCCGCGATAGCCGTCGGCCAGTCATGGGTATGGAATACATCGGGCGTCCAGCCTAGCGCGTCGCAAAGCCTGAACGCGGATCTCGATAAGAATGAAAACCTGCGCGGATTGTCGGCGTAATCGGGCTCGGCCTTGGAACCATAGATGCCTTCACGGGCAAAGAAACCTTCGTGTTCGACGAAATACACCGGTATATCGGAATCGGGCAGGATCCCCTGATACAGGTGGGCTTTTTCAGTCGTGCCGCCCATAGCGACGATCAGCTCGGAGGGAAGCTTGCGCAGATTTTGGGTGGAGATGCTGCCGTAGCGCGGCATGACGATGCGAACATCGTTTCCCTGCCTGCGCAAGGCCTTGGACAAGGCCGAAACGGCATCAGCCAGGCCACCGGATTTCGCGAAGGGCGTGGCCTCGCTGGTTACCATGAGCACGTGCACGGGTAGGCTCCTCGATGTCGTAGTGGAACAGCCTCAGGGCGGTCGTTGAATATTCAGTATATAGGTAGAAAAGCCGGACGGCAACGTGGAATGTATTCGCCTGCGATGGTCAACCTGTCGCGGCGGTCCGTTCGGAGAAGGGGCTTGCGCGCTCTATGACGGCGCGGACTATGGAGCCTTCCTGCCCCATGAGGCCCGGATCGGTCGCCAGCAGAGCGGCGGCGTCGCTTCTCGCGGCCTCGAGCAGTTCGACGTCGCGTACAGGATCGGCGAACGACAGCCTGAGCGCCCCGGACTGCGTGGTGCCCGTTATCTCGCCGGGGCCGCGGATGCGCAGGTCCTCTTCTGCTATCAGGAAACCGTCGGTGGTGCCCTTCATGGCCATAACGCGGCGCTTGCCGTCCTCGGAGAGGCGCGAACCCTCTTCGCCGTTGGCGGCGCCTTTGGGATCGGACCACACGAGGAAACAGTAGCTCTGCAGGGTGCTGCGACCTACCCGGCCGCGGAGCTGGTGCAGGGCGGCCAGGCCGAAGCGTTCCGCGTGTTCTATGACCATGCAGGTGGCCTCCGGCACGTCGACGCCCACCTCGACGACGCTGGTGGCCACGACAAAGGACAGCACGCCGGCAGAAAATTCAGCCATCGTGGAGCGCTTCTGCTCCTCGGGAAGGCGCGCGTGGATGAGGCCGCCGCGGAATTCTGGAAAAACCTCCCGCGACAGGCGCTCGAAGCTGGCCTCCGCGTCCTTGAGAGCCAGCTTGTCGGACCGGTCAACCAGTGGATAGACGAAGTAGGCG
>CAZNCK010000011.1:27165-30413 GCA_964571545.1 uncultured Treponemataceae bacterium
GCGGCGGCCGGCCGCCAGTTCGCGCCGTACGAACTCGTAGACCTTGGCCTCGTTGCCGTCCCTGGCCAGGTGAGTGATGATGGGCAGGCGGCCGGCGGGCAGGGTGCGTATCGTAGAGATGGACAGGTCGCCGTAGGCCGTCAGCGCCAGCGTGCGCGGTATGGGCGTGGCGGTCATCATCAGCGTATCCGGCTTACGGCCCTTGGCGCCCATGGCCAGGCGCTGAAGCACTCCGAAGCGTTGCTGTTCGTCCACCACGACGAGTCTCAGGTCCTTGAACACGACATCCTCGGAGAAGAGCGCGTGCGTGCCTATGGCCAGATCCACCTCGCCCCGGGCCAAGGCCGCGAGCAAGGGGCGGCGGGCGGCGTCCGCGACGTTGCCTGAGAGGTAAGCCAGGCGTACGCCCATAGGCTCCAGCAGGCGAGCGGCGGTGTCGGCGTGCTGGCGCGCGAGGAGTTCGGTAGGCGCCATGAGCGCCGCCTGACCGCCGGCAGCGATGGCGTACAGGGCGGCGAAAAAGGCGACCAGGGTCTTGCCCGAGCCGACGTCGCCTTGCAGAAGGCGCGCCATGGGCCAGGGACCCGACATATCGGCTACAATTTCCGCGATGGCTGTTTTCTGGTCAGTGGTTAGCTTGAACGGCAGGCGTTCCTCGAGGCCCCGGGCCAGCAGCTCAGGCGGAGCGGAGCGGGCGCGCTCGTCGGCGCGGCGGGCGGCGGCGCGACGGACTATCATCACCTGAAGGTAGAACAGCTCCTCGTAGGCCAGGCAGCGGCGCGCCTCTATTGTTTCGGCCGGAGTGTCGGGAACATGGAGCGCGCGTAGCGCCTCGGCCTTGCGCAGGAGCCCGCGGCGTTCACGAATAGACGGCGGCACCTCGTCGTCCACCGTGCCCCAGGCGGCGAGGGCGCGTCCGACCAGTTTCCTGATAGTGGACTGGCCCAGGCCCTCGGTCAGCGGATACACGGGCCGCACGCCGTCCGGCAAGTCAGACGCGCTGTCGCCTATGGGCTCGGCGTCGAAGGCGGAGGACTGCAGTTCGGAGAAACGATATTCAAATTTGCCGTAGAGCTTGAGTTCGGCGTCTACCGGAAGGCTGCGTTCCAGGAACGAGCGGTTGAAGCAGACCAGGGCGGCGCGCGTGCCGGCCTCGTCCTGTACCCAAATCTTGAGCGTGCGCATGCGTCCGAAACCGAACCAGTCATGCAAGACGACCAGCACGCGGCAGTTGACCGGGCCGGAGCCAAACTCGGAGAGCAGGCGTTTTGCCGAGCGGTCCTCGTAGTCGCGGGGCGGGAAGAGGAGCAGGTCGGCGCCCGTGTATACGCCGAGTTTGGCCAGGCGGCCCGCTATGGACGGCCCCGCGCCCTTGAGATCGGATACCGGTGCGGCTATTTCGCGGACGAACACGGCTGCGGCCCTCTATCGCCCTGCGGCAAGTTCTTCGATGTCTTCATACTCTGCCCGATTGTCGACTTAAAACCGTTCTTGCGTCAACGCCCGGCCGGTGCTAGCATGCCATGCTAGCTTACCCTGCTCGGCAGAGGTCGCGGTACAACAATAAGGAGAAACAATGAAATCGATAGAGAAACTCAGAGCCCTGGACGTCGAAGCCAGACTCCTGACGCATATAGCCGCCGTGCTCAGCTGGGATCAGGAAACGTACATGCCGGACGGAGCCCTGGAAGAGCGTTCGGAACAGCTCGCCTATATGGAAGCCGCGGCTCACGACAAGGCTAGCGCGCCCGAGATCGGCCGCCTGCTTGAAGAGCTGGGTTCTACAAGCGCTCAGCCCGGCGGGCCCGTATCGCTGCCGGCGATAGACCGCGCCTACCTGCGCGTGCTCAGGCGCGGTTACGAGCGGGCTACGAAGCTGCCGACTGAGCTCGTCTCGGAAATGGCCAAGGCTACCAGCCTCTCGCAGGCGGCCTGGGTAGAGGCGCGGAAGAACAACGACTTCCAGGCGTTCGCGCCCCACCTCTCCAAAATGCTGGAGTTAACAAAGCGGGTCGCCGCCTGCCTGGACCCGACAAAGAAGCCCTACGACGTGATACTGGACCAATACGAGGAAGGCGCCACCGAGGCGCAGGTTGCGTCGGTATTCGGAGCGCTACGCGTCGATCTCGTCAAACTGCTCGAAAAAATACGCGGTCGCCCCCAGGTCAACGATGACTTCCTGCACCGCGCCTGCCCGGTCGAGGCCCAGACTAAGGCCAGCGAGTACTTCATGAAGGCGTTGTCGTACGACCTGACGCGAGGAAGACTCGACACGACGGCCCACCCGTTCACCTCCAGCCTCGGCGCCTCGGACATACGCATCACGACGCGCTACCTGGAGAATTTCTTTCCGTCCAGCGTGTTCGGCACCATACACGAGACCGGTCACGCCCTCTACGAACAGGGCATAGCCCCGGCGCCCGAGTACCGCGGCACCTCGCTGGCCGAGGCCTCCAGCATGGCCATCCACGAATCGCAATCGCGGCTCTGGGAAAACACCGTGGGCCGTTCGCGCGGCTTCTGGCGGCAGCATCTGAGCCGACTCCAGCAACTGTTCGCGCCCGCTCTGGACGGCGTCGCCCTGGATGACTTCTACCGCGGCATCAACAAGGTAGAACCCTCGCTGATCCGTGTGGAGGCCGACGAGGTGACGTACGGGTTGCACATAATCCTGCGTTTCGAGCTGGAAGGCAGGCTGATGTCCGGAGACCTCGCGGTCGCTGATGTACCCGCGGCCTGGAACGAGGGCATGAAGCGGCTCCTGGGCGTGGTACCGCCGAACGACGCCCAGGGCTGTCTGCAGGACGTCCACTGGCCCGTAGGCCTGTTCGGCTACTTCCCGAGCTACGCCCTGGGCAACCTGTACGGCGCGCAGTGGTGGGATACGATGAAGGCGCAGGGTATAACCCCCGACGCCGCGGTGGAACGCGGAGACCTGGGCTCCATCCTGTCCTGGCTCCGGGCAAACGTGCACAAGCCAGGCGCGACCTACAAACCAGGGGAACTCGTGGAACGCGTCACGGGAGCGCCGCTCGACGCCTCTCACTTCGTGCGCTATCTGAACGAGAAGTACGCCGGGATCTATGGCTTCTGAGCCGCTCGCCGCGGAGGCCATAAGGCTGGCCGTGGCTTTAGCGGCGCTCTGCGCGGGCATCAGCGCCTCAGTGGGAATCAGCTCTATACAGCGCAGAGGCGACGGCGGAGGCGTGAGGCGCTCGGTAGCCGCGATGGTAGCGGCGAGCGGAGCC
>CAZNCK010000011.1:30423-34963 GCA_964571545.1 uncultured Treponemataceae bacterium
TACGCAGGTATCGGTCTTGCGGCAGGCCTGTTTCCAAGAGCCGCTGGCCTACCCCTGCTTGCGGTTGGCATACTGGCTGTCGCAACGGCTACGGCCGGCCTCGGCGTCTGGTTGCCGTGGACCGACGGCGCCGAGGCAGCGCGCCTGACTATCTGGTCGGCGACGGAGCAGGGTTCGCTCTGTTCTCTAAAAACGGCTACAGGACACGGCTTCTCGAAGGAGCGCGACTTCGACCTTGGTCCGGGGACCATCGAGCTGGAATGGGAGCTAGCGGAGATCCGGGGGCCGCTCTCGGCGGCGTTCGGCACCAGGCGCTACCGGACCGTAGCCGTGGTGGCAGGAGGCGTCCGCTTTGTGTTGCCGGAAGACCGCGGCCCGCTCATCGGCTCCGGCGACGGTGGAATCTTAGCCAGGCTGCTTGGCGTTTCGACACGCAGGCTTAACCCGACCATGTTAGCACCAGCTACGCTGGCTACAGCGGCGTATATATTGCAACCGGACGGTTCTATATCGCTCGTCCTTGATTGATGTTTCTATCTAAAGGTACCTCTTGCACAACGTTTCAACGGTCGGTATAGTCATCAGTGCGGGTCGTCGTGCCCGCGAGGAGACGATCATGGAACAAATACGGTCGAGTGTACCGCAGCAACCAACCTTCAGCCCCTCTAACGCCCGCATGCTCACCGCTTCCAAGTCCTGCCTCAAACTCCCCACGACGAAAACCAAGCGCACGACGATGTGACGCCCCGAGCGTCCATGAACCGGCGGGGCCACTCTTAAGTCGGCCCCCGGACTATCCAGAATCCGTCGACGCGGATCGGATGACGCTCGGGAATTTCCCACCCAAGTCATACAAACCAGTTTCTCCGTACCTACCCTGCAAGGAGATCATCATGAGCAGTGTACTGAAAGCACTTGCCGCAAGGCCCCGCCGTATATCTATAGAAGTTGTTCCTCCTTCACGCGGAGGCGATCCAGACGGTGTAATAGCCTGCGTAGAGGCCGTCGCGCCCTACGAGCCTGCCTTCGTCAGCGTCACCGACCATCCGGCGGGTCGGGCCTGGGAGGAACGTGAAGGCAGGCCCGTGGCGGTGCCGATACGCGGCAAGCCAGGCACGCTCGGTCTCTGCGTCGCCATCAGGGAACGGACCGGCTCCGTGGTGGTGCCGCACGTCGTCTGCCTGGGCAGCGACCGCTTCAAGGCCGAAGACCAGCTCATAGACCTCCGCTACGCGGGATTCTCCGACGTGTTCATAGTCCGGGGCGACGAGCGCTTCACCCCGTTTGCCCAGAAGACCGACGCGGCGAAGGCCTCCACGGAATCGGCCGGCGCCCTGCCTCACGCGGTGGACCTGGTGCGCATCGTCGCCGCCATGAACGCGGGAGACTACCTGTCGGACGGGTCCCGCGGTTCACCAGCGGGGCTGTCCGTCGGCGTGGCGGCCTACCCGGAAAAACATCCTTCATCGGCCAATCCCGAGTCTGACCTGGCGTCACTGGTGGAAAAAGCCAACGCCGGAGCCGCGTGGATAGCCACGCAGATGGTATTCGACGCGGCACGCTACAAGGATTTCGTGGCCAGGGCCAGGGCGGCCGGCATCACGGCGCCCATCATCCCCGGCGTCAAGCCGCTCGTCAGGCTTCGCTCGCTTGCCGGCGTGCCAGGCACCTTCTTCGTCGACGTGCCGCAGGAGCTGGCTAAAGCCTTGTCAGAGGCGCGGACGCCGACGGAGGAACGGCTGGTCGGCGTCAGGCACGCGGCGGCCCTGGTGGAGGCGCTGTTCGACGCGGGCGCTCCCTGCGTGCACTTCTTTACCATGGGCAAGGCCCGCGATGCCGTGGAGACGTTGTCCGCGGTCTTCGGCGCTAAATCCGGGAGCTCGTTATGAGCGCCAGTCACCCTGAAAACCGTGCTTCCGCACTCGAGGCGGCCATCCGCCAGCGCGTCGTCGTAGCTGACGGCGCCACAGGCAGTCTCCTTGACCTTATGCTCGGCGACGCTCAGGCGGATCGTCGTGACCTGGTGGCGCTGGAATTACCCGAGGTCGCGGCCAGCGTGCACCGGGCCTACCTGGCTGCCGGCGCCGAAATCCTCAAGACGGCCACCTTCAACGCCAGCGCCCGAGCGCTTTCAAGGTTCGAGAGGCCAAATCTAGCCCGAACGCTCAACGAGGCTTCGGCCAGGCTGGCCCGCGCGGCGGCCGACGAGGCTGAAAAAACCGACGGCAGGCCGCGCTGGGTGGCCGGCTCCGTCGGCCCCGGTTCCGACGCGCCGAGCCTCGGCGGCTGTTCGTACCAGGAGCTGCGGGCTTCCTACCTGCCGCAGTTCCTGGGGCTGATAGCCGGTGGGGCCGACCTTGCGCTCATCGAAACGGTACAGGACACGCTGCAGTGCAAGGCCGCCATAGGCGCGCTGGAAGAAGCCAGTCGCCTCGCTGGCAGGAAGCTGCCGTTCATAGCCAGCGCCACGGTGGACGCGCGCGGCCGGATGCTCTCCGGCGCCTCCCCCGCGGCCTTTGCCGCCATCATCGAACCGTTCGGTCCGCTGGCACTTGGCCTCAACTGCTCGGGTGGCCCTGACGAACTGGAACCGGCCTTCGAGGCACTCGCCAGGGTCTCGAGCGTGCCCATCTGCATAATGCCCAACGCCGGCCTGCCACGCTCCGTTGGCGGGACGGTCAGCTGGCCGCTGGACGCCGAAGGTTTTGCATCAAGGACCGCAGCCATCGCGAAGCGGCTCGGTGCTGGCATCGTGGGCGGTTGCTGCGGCACTAGCCCCGAACACATAGCCGCGCTGGTCGGGGCTATGACCGGAGCGGCGGCGCCGGCGCCGCGACCGCGCAGGGTCTTCGCGCTGGCGTCCGCCTTCGAGGCGGTCTCGGCATCGTTCATGGTGATAGACGAGCGCTCCAACGCCTCGGGCAGCGCCGCGTTCAAGGCGCTCGTCAAATCAGGCGATATCGACGCCGCGGCGCGTTTCGCCGTGGACAGGGCCGCCAGGGGACCCGCCGCGGTGGACATCTCGGTGGCCGGTTCCGCTAAGGATGAAGCGGCCACCCTCGTCGGCATTGTTTCCAGGGTTGCCTCCGTGGCTGGCGCCGCGCTTTCCATAGACACCACCGATCCCGCGGTGCTGGAGGCTATTTTGCCTCTGCTCGGGGGCAGACCTCTCGTCAACTCGGTCAACCTTGAGGATGCCGCCAAGGCCGGCAGGGCCTTCGATCTGGCGAGGGAATATGGAGCGGCCGCCGTCTGCCTCGCCATGGACGAAACCGGCCCCGCCCGTACCAGTGAAACAAAGCTGGCCATCTGCCGGCGCCTCTACGCGCTCGCGCTGGCGCATGGCCTGGCGCCCCAGGACCTGTTGTTCGATACCTGTACCTTCCCGGTGGCGTCCGGCGACAAGTCGCTGGCCTTTTCAGCGGCCCAGACCATTGCGGCTGTCAGCGGCCTTGCCCTAGCCTGCCCTGGCTCCGGCTCGGTGCTGGGCGCGGGTAACTGCTCCTTCGGGCTACCCAAGTCACTGCGGCCGGCCTTCACCTCGCGCTTCACCGCCGCGGCCAGGGCCGCCGGCCTAGACGCGGCCATCGTAGACCCGGCCGCGCTTGCCCGCCCCGTGCCTGAAGGCCTCTCTGAAGCGGCCGACGCGCTCATAGACGCCCGCGCCGGAATTGAAGGCTACGGCGAGGCCATCGAGCGGCTACTGGCCTTCGCTCCGGCCGCCGCGGAATCAGCCAGCGCCGCGGAATTTGCCGCGACACAATCGTCCGCGCAAGCCGCGAAGCCCCGTGAACCGAGCAGCCTCGAAGCCCTTTCCGCCGCGATAATCGCCGGTGACGCCGCGGGAGCCGCCGGCGCGGTATCGCTGATGACCGTCGCCGCGGCGACGCTACCGTCCGTCGACATAGCGGGCGCCATTGCCGGCGCGATGGCTGAACTGGGCCGACGCTACGACGCCGGCGTCATAGCGCTACCGCTGGTACTGAGAAGCGCTGACGCTGCCCGCGACGCATTTGGCGTGCTGCGCGCCGCTCCCGGCCGGCCACATCCGGCGGGGGCGCGCGTCGTGCTTTCAACAGTACGCGGCGACCTCCACGACATAGGCAAGAACCTCGTCGGCATGGTGCTGGAGGCAGCCGGTTTTGACGTGGTCGATCTGGGTACCGACCGGAATGCCGACGACATAGCCAGGGCCGCGGTGGAAGTCGGAGCGCTGGCGGTTGGCGTCTCGGGGCTGCTCACACGCTCGCTCGTCGAGATGGAACAGGTGGCCAGGGCGCTCGCGACCTCTGGTTCCGGCGCCATACTGCTCTGCGGCGGCGCGGCCGTGGACCGCGAGTACGTCGCGGACCGCATAGAACCCGCCAGGCCAGGCCTCGTAGCCTATGCCCGGGATCCATTCGAGGCCGTGGGCATCCTCGGGGAACACAAGCTCGCCCCGGCGCCAGCACCTAGGCCTCAATCCGGCGCGCAGTCAGGCCCGGCTGTGCCAGCCTGTCCGGCTTGCGCGGCAAAACCAGGTGGCGCCGACAGCTCCAAC
>CAZNCK010000011.1:35016-41305 GCA_964571545.1 uncultured Treponemataceae bacterium
TTTCAGCGATGCTGTGCGCAAGCCGGTCGCACATACACTATCCGCGGGGTCTGGCCCGAAAACGTCCCTCGTCGAAGGGCCTGCCTTCATACCGTCCTTCCTCGGGTCGGCCGCGATGGACAGCCTTGGTTTTGAAAAGCTTGTAGCCGCCTTGGATGTGTATGCGGTAGTCCGTTCGCGCTGGGGCTATGCCGACGAGGCGGAAGGTCAGGCGGCCCTGGACGAGGCGGTCGCGTCGCTCCGCCTGGCGGGCGGCGTGGAGGCGGCCTGCCGCTACGGCTACTTCAGGACGACAAAACCAGACAGCGAAATCGTCGAGTTCCATGACGAGGCGGCGCGCTCCGTTCCCTTCAGGTTTCCGCGCGAGGCTTCCGACGAACGCCGATCGGTAGCGGACTTCTATGCCGACGAAGACATGGCCGCGGCGTTCTGCGTGACGCTAGGCCGAAAGGCCACGGCGTACCTGGCCGACCTCAGGGCCACCGGGGATTCGTCGGCCTACCTCCGGGCCCATGGCCTCCTGGCCGGTCTCGCCGAGGCCGCCGCGGAACTCGCCCACAACCGCATCTCGCTGGAACTCTCGGGCAGGGGCGCTGTAAGCAAGGGCAAGCGCTACTCATTCGGATTTCCGGGCTGTCCCGGCGTCGAAGCCAACGCCCCGCTCCTGAACCTGCTCGGCGGCGCGCAGATAGGACTGCGAACCACGGAAGGCCATCAGCTCGATCCGGAATTCAGCGTAACGGCAATAGTCATACAGCGGGCCGAGGCCCGGTACATACGTGCTTGAAAGCAGCAAGGAGAAGACAATGCGGAAGATTCCCGTAGCGGTTCTGGGTGCCACCGGCGCCGTAGGCCAGAGGCTCGTTTCGATACTCTTTGATCACCCGTGGTTCGAGCCGGTGGCGCTCTGCGCGTCAGAGCGCTCCATGGGCAAGCCGTACGGTCAGTGCACGCGCTGGATACTCCAGGATCCCATGCCCGTCATAGCGTCCATGATGACGGTAGAAGGCTGCAAACCATTTGGCGGCCCAGCCATAGTGTTCTCAGCCCTCGACGCGGAGGTGGCTTATACCATAGAAGAGGACTGGGCCAGGGCAGGCGTTCTGGTCGTCTCCAACGCCCGCAGCCACCGCATGCGCGACGATGTGCCCCTCGTGGTGCCGGAACTCAACGCCGACCACCTGCGGCTCGTCGAGCGGCAGCCCTATCCTGAAGGCGGCGCCATCGTCACCAACCCCAATTGTTCGACGATAGGACTGGTGCTGGCGCTCAAGGCGCTCGATGACGCGTTCGGGCTCAAGGCCGTCAACGTCGTGACGCTGCAGGCGGCTTCCGGCGCGGGCTACCCCGGCGTGCCGTTCATGGACCTCATAGACAACGCGGTGCCCTACATATCGGGCGAGGAAGAAAAGCTCGAGACCGAACCGCTTAAGATACTCGGCCATCTTCCGCTCGACGGCGCGCCCTTGAGCCGCGCTGTGGAAAACGCCAGCTTCGGCATCAGCGCCGCCTGCCACCGGGTCGCGGTAAGCGACGGGCACCTGGAGGCGGTGTCGGTCGCGTTCGAGCGCCCGGCTGACCAGGAGGCGATACTCCGCGCCTGGCTTGAATCCCCCGCTGACACCGATGGGCTTGGCCTGCCCAGCGCGCCGGAGCGGCCTGTCATCTATGTGGACGCTCAGGACCGCCCCCAGCCGCGTTTCGACCGTTTTGCCGGCAACGGCATGAGCGCGACCATAGGCCGGCTGCGCCCCTGCCCCATACTGGGCTGGAAATTCGAGCTCTTGTCGCACAATACGGTCAGGGGCGCGGCGGGCGGCACGGTACTGCTCGCCGAGCTGTGCGTGGCAAAGGGGCTGGTGCGCGGCTACACGGCCTCCATGATGACGGAGACCGAACCGGAACTGGCGCTGGCCTGACGGCCCGCCGGAGTGCTAGCCCAGGATTTCCTTCATGACGCGGAGCCAGTTGCCGCCCATGATGGCTCGGATTCCGTCGTCGGTGTAACCACGCCCGGCGAGGCCGGCCGTCAGGACAGGCAGCTGCGAGCAGTCCGGCATGAGGAGCCCGCAATCGGCTCCAAAGCCGTCAAAATCCGAGCCCAGGCCCACATGCTCTATGCCGGCCACCGAAACGAGGTGGTCGACATGGTCTATGAAGCGCGACAGCGACACCTTGGCGGGGTCCGTATCAACGAACTCCCCGACGAAGGTTGCGCCGATCAGGCCGCCTGTCGCGGCGATGCGCTCCGCCTGGCTGTCGGTTAGGTTGCGTACCTGCGGTACCAGCGCGCGGGCATTGGAGTGTGACGCGACTACAGGCCTCTGGGCCACCGCGAGCAGTTCGTCGAGGGCCTGGTCGCAGAGGTGCGACGCATCGACTATCATGCCTAGCCGCTCCATCTCCGCCACGACCCTGAGCCCGAAGGGCGTGAGGCCATCAGGCCCGGGATGCCCCGCGCCACGGCCTATCGCGTTGATGCGGTTCCAGGTGAGGGTCATCAGTCTGACGCCCCGCGCATGAAAGGCGCGCAGGTCATCCAGGCTTTCACCTATAGCCTCCCCGCCTTCTATGGTCAGGAAAGCCGCCACCTTTCCGGCGGCCTTGGCGTCCAGGACGTCCTGTGCGCGGGTACCCGGAATGACAAGAGCGGAGCGGCTGAAACTGGCTTCCATGGCTTCGAGCAGGCGCCAGGTGGTGGCGCGCGCCTCGTGTACGAGCCTGGAATTGGTGTACAGCGCGAAAAACTGGGCGGTGATGCCGCCTTCGATCAAGCGCGGAACGTCCACATGGCCCACGCCCAGGCGGGTGGTTATGTCGAGCGGCGGCACCGGCTCGCCGTTGTGCCCGATACCGGCGGCGGTGGTCGCGGTGTCACAATGGCCGTCGATGACGACCAGGCTCCGGTGCGGGTCGCGCGTGCTCTGGTGCAGGTCGCCCGGGGGAGTGTCCATGATCCGGGCCTAGATGTTGGCCAGGCTGACCGCGGCCCTGAAGCTCCGGTAAGCTGTCGGCATGTCTGGCGAGGCGAATTCTAGGGTACGGCCGTCGATGCGCGCGGATCCGGGAAGGAGACTGGCCTGGTCGGCCATCTGGCTCGTCACGAACTCGATGCGGATCGTTACCGGGGTTCCGGTCGCGAGGGCTTTAGGGCCAGTGCCGGCGAGGTGGCGTCGGACGGCTCGGCTGGCGGCATCCTTGATAAGCGGGCCGGTGACGGCCGGCGTCAGGCACTGGGCGCAGGTCCGTCCGACGGCGGTCTTGACGATGGCCGTCTCTATCCCGTCTATCCACTCGCGCGCCTCGGCCGCCACCGACTGGTCTCCCGTGATCAGTATGACGGGCACGCCGAAGGCTCCGCAGACCGAGGCGTTCAGACCTGTTTCACCGGAGATCCTGCCGTTGATCCACAGGTTGGCGACCCGCACCGAAGACCAGGTGTGATCCAGTATGGCGTTGGCCGTTCCTACTCTGGCGTGGTAGCCGACGAAGAACACGGCATCCACCCTGTCGGCCGGATTCTGGATGTTCTGCACCATGGAAAAGGGCGACGAGGTGCCGGTGTTGAGCCGTGCCCTGGAATTCAGTTCTTCTATGAGAACGTTGCCGGAATTCCAGTGACCATCGCTGACCTGGATGTCTCCCGCGCCGGCTTCGAACGCGCCTTCTATCGCGGCATTCACGTCCGCTGTCAGGAGGTGGCGGAACCGGAGGTATTCGGCGGTCTTGGGATCGACGTGGTCCCAGCTAACGACGCCGGTGGCGCCTTCCATGTCAACGGCTATCAGGATCTTCATATCGTACCTTCCTCTCTGGTCTTCCTCTGGAGTAATGGCATCATTTCGGGTCCAGCGGGAAATGGCAGGATACATAGCGTCCCGCGCTTTCCCTGGGCACCGGTTCTTCATGTTTGCAGATGTCCTGTACATAGGGACAGCGGGTATGGAACCTGCAGCCCGCCGGCGGATTGACGGGGCTGGGTATTTCACCCTGGAGGATGAGCTTGTCGTCGTAGCGGCACTTGGGATCCGGTACAGGCGCGGCTGAAATAAGGAACAGCGAATAGGGATGCAGCGGCCTGTCGTACACGTCCTTCGTCGGCCCGTATTCCATAACCTTGCCCAGGAACATGACGCAGACCGAGTCGGAGATGTGCCTGACCACGTTGAGGTCGTGGGATATGAAGAAATAGGTCAGGTCCTTCTTCTCGCGCAGTTCCAGCAGCAGGTTGATTATCTGTGATTGTATCGACACGTCGAGCGCGGACACGGGCTCGTCGCAGACTATGAACTTCGGGTCGAGCGCGAGCGCCCGGGCTATGCCTATCCGCTGGCGCTGGCCGCCCGAGAACATGTGCGGATACCTGCTCAGGTGCGAGCGGTCCAATCCGACCATGTCCAGCAGGCTGCCCACCCGCTCACCGAGTTCCTTGCCGGACGCGAGCCTGTGCGTTACCAGAGGCTCGCCTACGATGTCCACCACCCGCATGCGCGGATCGAGTGACGCGTAGGGGTCCTGGAATATGATCTGCATGTTGCGCTTGCGCTTGCGCAACTCCGCGGCCTTCAGTTCCGTTATATCCTCGCCCTGGAAGCTCACCGTACCGGCGGTCGGCTCTATGAGCCTGATCAGCAGTCTGCCCAGTGTGCTCTTGCCGCAGCCTGACTCGCCGACACAGGCCAGGGTCTCGCCTTCACGTATGGTAAGGCTGACTCCGTCCACCGCATGCACGACGGCGTTCTTCGAGGAGAACACGCTTTTTTCTACCGGAAAATGTTTTACCAGCCCCCTGGCCTCGACAAGCACGCCGCTCATGATACGCTCCTTGCCGCTGTGTCGTATTTCCAGCAGCGCACGCGGTGGACCGCGCCGGAGCCGGTGCCCGAGCCTGCCTCGAAGAGCCCAGGCTCCTTCTGCCGGCATATGTCCATGACCTCGGAACAGCGGGGGCTGAACCTGCAACCGCCGGGTAGCCGTGTGAGGTCAGGCACGTTGCCGGGTATGCTGTGCAGCCTGATTCCGGGCCGTGGTCCGGAGCCTGTGGCCGTCGCGTCATCGGGATCGACGCAGACATTCTTCCGTGGAATGGACGCGAGGAGACCCATCGTATACGGATGCAGGGTGCGGCCAAAAAGCTCGAACACGTCGGCTTCCTCCATCACCTTGCCCGCATACATGACGTACACGCGGTCGCAGGTCTCGGCTATGACGCCAAGGTTGTGCGATATCAACATGATCGAAGCGCCTGTTTCCTTCTGGAGGGCCTTCATCAGCCTGAGTATCTGGGCCTCTATCGTCACATCAAGCGCTGTCGTCGGTTCATCGGCAATGATGAGCTTTGGCTTGCATATCAGGGCCATGGCTATCATGATCCGCTGCCGGAGGCCTCCTGAGAGCTGGTGAGGATACGAGTCGAACCTGGATTCCGGCTCCGATATGCCCACAAGGCCGAATATCCTGATGGCCTCGGCCCTCGCGTCCTTTCGCGCCTGTTTCCTGGAACCGGGACGTCCCGAGCCCGGATTGTGCACGAGGAGGGCCTCGGCGACCTGCCTGCCTACCGTGTACACGGGATTGAGCGAGGTCATCGGCTCCTGGAATATCATGGAGATGTCCTTGCCGCGGACCTGGAGCATCTGCGTTCTCGTCTTCGCGAGCAGGTCTTCCCCTTCAAATAGGATGGAGCCGCCCGCTATCTCGCCGGGAGCCGACACGAGCCGCAATACCGAGAGCGAGGTAACGCTTTTGCCGCAGCCGGATTCCCCGACGACGCCGACGATCTCGCCCTTGTTCACGGTCAGGCTCACGTCGTCAGCGGCATTGAGCATGCCGCCGCGGGTATGGAAACGGGTCGTGAGGTTGCGGATTTCGAGCAATGGCTGTTCCATATGGTTCCGCCTCCTCAGGTCTTCAGGTAGGGGTCGAGGGCATCGCGGAGCCCGTCACCCAGAAAATTGAAGGCGAACACCGTCACGAGTATGGCGATGCCGGGGGCTATGGCTACCCAGGGCGCGTTGAACAGGTACTCGCGGCCGTTGGATACCATGAGTCCCCAGCTGGCGGCCGGCGGCTGGGCGCCGATGCCCAAGAAACTCAGGGAGGCTTCCGCCAGGATCGCTCCGGGAATGTTCATGCTGAACAGCACGAGGAGCTGTGGAACGCAGTTAGGGAAAATGTGCCGTGCCATGATGGTGAAGTCTGAGGTGCCGATAGCGCGCGACGCTTCCACGAATTCCTTGTTCTTGAGCGAGAGCGTCTGCGACCGGACGACCCGCGCGGTCCCGGCCCA
>CAZNCK010000012.1:0-21658 GCA_964571545.1 uncultured Treponemataceae bacterium
GTACGTACGGTGGTGTGAGAGGACGGGGGCCGTAAGGCGCCCCCTCCTACTCGATGCTTGCATGGGTAGCGCGCATGTACCGACAAACGCCTCTCCTCACGTAAAGGCCCGGTTTTCCGGGCCTTTACGCTTATTGGGAAATCAGGGCCGCGAGTGCCTCAGGGGTCAGACCCAGGTGGGCCGCCACCTTGGCGCCAGGGCCAGATTCGCCGAAGCGCTCGATGCCCAGGAATCCGTCGGCGATGCGATCCCAGACCAGGGAGCGGCCGGCCTCGCAGGCGAGGATACGGGCTTCCGGCGGAGCTATCGTGTCGCGCAGGGCGTCGGGCTGGGACAGGAACGTCTCCAGTGACGGTACCGAGACGACGCGGACGCTCTTGCCTGAAACAAGGCTCGCCGCGCGCAGGGACAGCTCAACTTCGCTGCCCGAGGCCAGGAGGACGACGTCGGGTTCGCCTTCGGGGTTTCTGACGACGTAGGCGCCTGTCCTGAAGGTGTCACGCCAGATCGGATCAGCTTTTTCCAGCACCGGCAGGTTCTGCCTGGTCAGGGCGATGACAGTCGGACCTTCTGTCCTGGCCAGAGCCCAGGCCCAGGCCTCATTCGTCTCCTCGGCATCCGCGGGGCGGAGCACCAGCACATTGGGAATGGCGCGGAGCGAGGCCAGGTGTTCGATAGGTTGGTGCGTCGGGCCGTCTTCGCCTACGAACACCGAGTCGTGGGTGAGCACGTATACGACGGGCAGGCCCATCAGCGCGGAGAGGCGGAGGGCCGGCCTGAGGTAGTCGGCGAATACGAGGAATGTGGCGCAGAACGGCTTGAAGCCGCCGTGGAGGGCGAGGCCGTTGGATATGGCTGCCATGGCGTGTTCGCGCACACCATAGTGGATCATTCTGCCTGGTCTGTTGGCAACCGAGTATGATTGACCCGGCAACTGTGTCATGTTGGGGCCGGTGAGGTCGGCCGAGCCGCCGATGAGGCCTGGCCACGCCGCGTAGGCCGCCGCGAGGGCGGCGCCGGAAGAGTTCCTCGTCGCCATAGAATCAGCGGCCTTTACGGTTGGCCATACGGGCGGCGACAAGGGATTCCCCGAGAGCATCGCGTCGTATTCCGTCGCCAGCGCGGGTTCCTCGACGCGCCAGGCGGCATACTCGGCTTCCCACGTTTCGCGTCTAGTGGCGAGTTCCTTGCCCCGCGCCTCGAAGAAGGCCTTGGCCTCTGGAGAGACCCAGAATTGGGCGTCGGCGGGCACGCCCATGGCGGTTTTTGCGCGCGCTATTTCTTCGGCGCCGAGCGGCGCGCCGTGCACCTTGTGCGAGCCCTGCATCGTTGGCGCGCCCTTGCCGATGACGCTTTTAAGCATGATGAGGCTAGGCTTGCCTGCTTCAGACTTTGCCGCGACGACCATGCGGCGCACGCCGTCAACGTCATACATGTCGCCCTTTTGCACATGCCAGCCGTATGCCGCGAAGCGCGCGCCTACATCCTCGCTAAACGACAACGCGGTGCCGCCATCTATGGTTATAGCATTGTCATCGTAGAATACAATCAGCTTGCCTAGGCCTAGGTGGCCGGCGATCGACGCTGCCTCGGCGGATACGCCTTCCTGGAGGCATCCGTCGCCCGCTAGCGCCCAGGTGTAATGGTCGACGACGTTCCTTTTTTTCGTATTGAAGCGCGCGGCGAGCATCGTTTCGGCTATGGCCATGCCGACTGCCGTAGCGATGCCCTGGCCCAGCGGCCCCGTCGTCGTCTCGATGCCGGGAGCCATGCCGTATTCCGGGTGGCCGGCGCATTTCGAGCCAATCTGTCTGAAGTTCCTGATATCGTCTAGCGTTACGCCATAGCCGGACAGGTGGAGCATCGAGTATAGGAACATGGAGCCGTGGCCGGCGGACAGCACGAAGCGGTCTCTATCCAGCCATGCCGGCGCCGCGGGATCGTGGCGCAGGAATTCCCCGTAGAGTAGGGCGCCGAGTTCCGCGCACCCCAGGGGTAGCCCCGGATGGCCAGAATTGGCTTTCTGGATTGCGTCCATCGAGAGGCAGCGTATTGTTTTTGCGATTTCTACTATAGAGCGATTGTCCATGACGGTTCTCCTTGCTGTTTCGTCCTTACAGACTACTACGGACTGCTTTATACTGTCTGCATGATCGATGTCGCCATATTGATAGTCGGAGCCGCGCTTCCGGCTGTTGTGCTCCTCATGTTTTTCTATCGCGCAGACCGAGCTCGTCCAGAGCCTGTCGGCTTAATCGGCAAAAGCGTCCTCTACGGTTTTCTGGCGACGATACCCGCGATAGGCATAGAGCTTGTCGTCGATATGCCAGCGGCCTGGCTCCCTGGTTTCCTAGGCATCGCCTGGACATCGTTCGTCACCGCCGCGGTTGTCGAGGAAGGTGTCAAGTATTTTTTCCTCAAACGCTACCTGCTCAGGAATCCGGCGTTCGACGAGGTGATGGATGGCATAGTCTACGCCGCCTGCGTCAGCCTCGGCTTCGCGTTTGCAGAAAATTTGATGTACGGCCTTGGCGGCGGTTGGGTACTGCTGTTTCGGGCTTTTACCGCCGTGCCCATGCATGCTGCCGCGACAGGCCTCATGGGCTACTGGCTTGGCGTGTCCAAACGAGCCGCAGATCCCGCGGAAGCGGCCGTCGCCCGACACAAGGGCTTCTGGTCAGCCATTGCCGTGCACGGATTCTATGACTTTTTCCTGTTCGCGGGATCGCCGCTAGCCCTTGGTGCCGTCGTGACCCTGCTCGTTGCCGTCAGGCTGCTCAGGCGTTCCATTACCCGGGCCAAGGCTCAGGATGACGAGAGCGCCGCGACGAGGAGAGCTCTGGGGCAATCGTAATTCTCGCTGAATGACATTGACACAAACACTAATAATGTCATAGTGTGTTCTTGCATGTGGAGGTGTCTATGATATTGACGAGTTCCGGTTTTGCCGATGGTTCGAGGTTGCCGTTTGACTGCGCCTACGAGTCCCAGAATCGATCTCCGGCCTTGTCGTGGTGCGACGCCCCGTACGGCACGCGCTCGTTCGCTGTCGTGTGCCAGGATCGAGATGGCCCGGATGCGCGTCCTTGGACGCATTGGCTGCTGTGGAACATTCCCGCGGCTGAAACGCGCTTGCTTGCGGGTTTGCCCCAGTATCCCAGGCTTGAAGGCGATATAGAGCAGGGCCTCAATGACTATCTGGAATATGGCTGGTGCGGCCCCTGTCCGCCGGTCGGCGAGCATGAATACCTGTTCACGCTGTACGCGCTCGATTCCCTGGTGAGTCCGGTCGGGCCGACCAGCAAGGCCGTGCTATCGGCGTTATCCGCTCATGCGCTCGACACGGCGCGTTTATCGGCCACCTACGATTCGGAGGGCCTCAAACCCTGTCTTGCGGCCATCGGTCGCGAGGAACGCGCCGCGTACCGCTTTTCCGCATAACCAGTTCTCCAAGGCCGCGATCACTCCAGATCCGTGTACCCCTCGAGGTCTTGAGCTACTGTTTCCCACTCCGCTGAAAGCCCGACGGCTTCCGCGTCAAGCGCGTCGGCCGTCGCCTGGAGCGACTTCATTTTTAGGCCATCAGAGTAGTTTGCGGGCTCGGCCATCGCGGCAATGAGCCCGGCCTTCTCCCCATCTATGGCCTCGAGCCGCGCAAGCACTTCTTCTTCGCGCTTCCGCAGTCTATTTCGTTCAACCTTGCGCTTTTTGTCCAATTCGCGGGAGGCTTTAGCGTCAAGCGGCTTGGCGTCAGCGGCGGGCGAATCGCCTGGACTCATGGGCCGAGAGCCTAGCATACCCGCTCCGGCTCTCCCCTGTTTCGGGTCGACTTTACCGAGTTGCCCGATCGCGCCACCTACGGCGGTCTCCTCGGCATCTTCCGCTTTTTTTGACAGATAGTACGCGTAGTCGCCGTAGTACAGCCGCGGCGACGAGCCGCAGGATAGTTCCAGCACACGGTCCGAGAGGCCTTCGATGAAGAAGCGGTCGTGCGACACGAACAGCACTGTCCCCTCGAAGCGCTTGAGCGCGTCCAGCAACACGTCCTTGGAGTCGAGATCCAGGTGGTTCGTCGGTTCGTCGAGGATGAGGAGGGTGGCCGGGTGGAGTAGGATCTTGAGCAGGGCAAGCCTAGACCGCTCCCCGCCTGATAGCACGCTGACGGGCTTTTCCACGTCGTCGCCGCGGAACAAGAACGCTCCGAGCAATGTTCTGATGCCGGGCAGCAGGTTGGTGGGGCAGGCCGACGAGGCTTCCTGCTCGACGGTCCGCGTTTCATCCAGAGAATCGGCGACGTCCTGCGAGAAATAGCCCACCGTGATGCCCGAGCCGAGCCGTATCGAGCCTTCGTAGTCGGTGTCCACGCCCGCGATGAGCCTCATCAGCGTCGATTTTCCGGCCCCGTTGCGCCCGACGAAGGCTATTTTAGAGCCCGAATCTATGGTCGTCGAAATAGCGTCAACGACGCGTTTTTGGCCGTAGGCCTTGCGTACGCTGTCCAGGGTCAAGGCTATCCTGCCGCAGTGGGGCGGGGGCGGAAAGCTGAAATGAACTTTCTTCATGCCTTCGGGTATGACTATGGGCACGATCTTGTCCAGCAATTTGATGCGTGACTGCACTTGAGCGGCTTTCGTGGCCTGGTAGCGGAAGCGCCTGATGAAGTCCTCGAGGTGAGCAATTTCTTCCTGCTGGGACTCCCAGGACTTGAAGAGGCTCTCTAGCTCCTGGGCGCGGCGCTTCTCATACGCCGTGTAGGAGCCGGGGTAGCGCGATAGTTTGCCGTTCCACAGCTCGTAGACTTCCTTGACCGTTGAGTCCAGGAAGGAGCGGTCGTGCGATACGACGATGAAGCCGCCGGCAAATGACTGCAAATAGGCCTCCAGCCAGTCGCGCGCTTCGAGGTCTAGGTAATTGGTCGGCTCATCCAGCAGCATTATGTCGGGATTCTCTAGTATCACCTTGGCCAGAGCGACGCGCATCTGCCAGCCGCCAGACAGCTCTTCCACCTGCCTGCCCGAGTCTTCGGGTTTGAAGCCAAGGCCCTCGAGCACTTCCCTGATACGGTCGGAACGTCGCCAATAGCCCGAGCCGTTGATCGTCTCGTCCAGGTGGTGGTATATCTCGATGAGAGCGGCAAGGTCGTCGTCGCCTTCCTTGGACGATTCGAGGCGAGAGCCTATGCCGTCGCGTTCGGCCAACAGCGCCTCCACCGCGCCATAGGCCTTTTCCGCTTCCTCGTATACGGTGCAGCCTGAGTACGCCTCCCCTGACTGGGCAAGGTAGGATACGCGGGTGCCTTTCTGCACGGCCCGGTCGCCGGAATCGGGCGGCAACACGCCTGCCACGATGCGCAGGAGCGTCGTTTTTCCCGCGCCGTTAGGTCCGGCGAGCGCCGCCTTGGTGCCCGAGGACATGTAGAGCGCCGCGTCGGACAGTATGTCCCGCGCGCCGAACGCTAGCGAGACTCCTGAAAATTGTACGAACGCCATAGCTTAGCGGTATCGTTTCAGGGTGGCGGTCAGCGCAAGTTCACCCGGGGCCGAAACGACAGCGGATTTGATGGTGTCTGGAGGCAGGTATGCGAGAGCCAGTCTGTCGCCATCGATCCGGTACGCAAAAGAAATCGCCGGCCGCTTGCCCTCGTCGAAGCGAAGCGTGAACGCGCCATTCCAGGTTGCCGCGAGTTCGGGCGAGAGGAACAGGTCCATGGAGATCGAACCTGTTTCCCCCGCGTCCTCTGGAATGGGGACGGGAGAAAGCGCTCCATACGCGGCCCAGGTGAACCGGGCGGATCGCGTGACGATGAAAACGCCGAATTGTTCGCTCTCGAACCGTTCGCCGATTTCTACGAATTCGGATAGCTTTGAGAGTCGCCTGCGTTCTTCCGCGGCGACTATGTCCTGTACATCGCTCTCGTGCCGGACAAACTCGTAGCTCATTATCGCCTTGTCGCCCTGCTCTTTCCTGAGACTGGCAAGCGCATCGGGCGGAATGTCGGCCTCGGGCGGCGTGAATGACAGCGTTCCAGAAGCGGTGAACTTGAATATAGCGCCGGTCGGCGCGAGCTCGAACCTACCTTCGTCGCGTTCCTCTATCGTGTCGTAGCGGTAAACCTGCGAGAAGCCCGGTCTCTCGACACGGATGACCTTCCTGAGCGGATCGGCGAATATTCCAAACCTGGGTTGATACGCGGCGAGGTCTAGGAGTCCGGTGGTTATCATCGTATTGAAGTAATCAGGGCGCCATACCGTATCGAACAAGGCCGCTACCGAGGCACTGGTTCCGGCCTCCCGAGCGTTGAACACCGGTTTTGGTTCCTTGTCGGCGTTCCATAACTGGAGCTGGTTGGAGAAAACATAGCCCGAGGTGCCGTCGTCGGCCAGCGCCAGATACCAGTCGCCTTCGAGCTTTTCTCCGCCCGTTTCAACGGCCGCGCCCGCTTCCTTGCTGAGTAGCTTGACCGCTTGGCCGAGCTTTAGCCTGTATACCTGATCGGCGGTATTGACCGGCTTGGTTCTCAGAAGCAGTCCGTCACGTGTCGCTACGCCAAGCACGGACGCCAGCTCTCCATATCCCAGGGCGGCGGCCTTGGCCTTTGACTTGGTTTTATACGGTTCAACGCGCCACAGGTCCAGCTCTTCCTTGGCGGACGAACCTGGAACTCCAACGGCGTAGGTTCTAGTGATGTTCGATTTGAAGTGTACGGGAACCACGGAACAGTAGCCGAGAGCGGATCCCTCGGGCGGCCAGAGTACTACGGCCCAACCCTCCCTGGAGGAGCAGGAGGCGAGGGCGCCTGAACTGATCAGCACAGCCAAGATCGCCATTGTGACGATCGCTGCCGAGGATGTCTTGCCGAGGGCGCTGGAGCGGCGCGAACGAGAACTGTAGAATTTGAAACGTGAAGCCATGCCTCCATTATATATCGAAGCCCGGTATCCTTGTCACGCCCGCCTGGCGCGGGTTCGCGTTAAGTATAAAGTCTTGCGCCCGCCCTCGTCGTCGGGCATACTGGAGCGATACGGCGCAGTTGCGTATGGTTCCTGGAGGTTGAGTGGACGCGAAGACTGAAGCTGTCATCGAGATAGGCTCGACGGGCATCCGGGCCCTTGTGGCCAATGTATCGGGCGACGGCGGCTATGAAATTCTGGAACGGGCCGGCAAGCCGGTCGCCCTCGGCCGGGATGTCTTCATGACCGGTCTCGTGAGCCGCGAATCCACTCGTGAATGCATCGCGGTGCTTCGTGGTTTCCGTGAATTGCTGCGCACCTACGGCGTCGAACCCGTCGACGCCCGCGTCATAGCGACGAGCGCCCTGCGCGAGGCCGAGAATCGTGACGCCTTCGTTGACCGCGTCGCCATGCGCACCGGCTTTCGCGTAGACGTCATCGAGGCTATCGAAGAGAGCCACTATATGTATCTGGCGGTGCAACGCGCCCTTGGCGGCGACGCCAGGTTCTTTTCCAGGACAAATTCAATCATCATAGAGGTAGGCGGCGGCTCGACTGAACTGATGTTGCTCCGCCGGGGCAAGATTGTCGCGGCCCACTCGCTTAGGCTGGGCACTATCCGCGTTGACGAGCAGTCCAAGGCGGCTATGGGCTCGTCGGGCTACCTGATGCGGTTTCTTGCCGACAGCGTGAGGACAGCCTGTGACGGTCTCGAAGACGACTTGCCGCTGGGCGGCGTACGCTCGTTCATAGTCATAGGCACCGACGCCCGCTTCGCTGCCCGGATTGCGGGCTCGGAGTCCCGTCTTGACTATACCATGGTGCCTCGCGAGGCGTTCCTGTCCCTGGTCGACAGGCTCAAGGGGCTATCGGTGGACAGCATTGTCGCGGAATTCCGCGTACCCTATTCCGAAGCCGAGGCTCTGATACCCGGCCTAGTCATTACCGCGCTGTTTCTCGAACGTACCGGCGCCGAGGAACTCGTCGTACCGCTCGTCAGTCTCCGAGACGGCCTGCTTATCGCGATGTCGGGAGGCTCCGGCGGCGATATCGAGGCGGAGCTGCACAAACAGGTCGTCGCTTCGGTGATAGGGCTGGGGCGACGCTACCACTTCGACGAGGACCACGCGGCGCACGTGGCGGAGCACGCCCTGTTCATGTTCGATCATCTTAATGAGTCGCACGGCATGGGGCGAAGAGAACGGCTCCTTCTGGAGGCGGCGGCCTACCTGCATGACATCGGTAACTTCATACGCACAAGCGGGCATCAGAAGCATTCGGAATACATCGTGCTCAACAGCGAGATATTCGGGTTGCAGCGCGATGAACTGACGATAGTAGCCAACCTCGTCCGCTACCATCGCAAGGCCAGTCCGTCGCCTTCGCATGCCAATTACATGAGCCTGCCCCGCGAGGATCGTGCCGTCGTCCTCAAGCTATCGGCCATCCTGCGGGTAGCCGACGCTCTGGACCGCGGCCACACGCAACGGCTCAAGCTCGTGGAGCTGGAGATGAAGGAGGACCATCTGGTCCTGCAGACCGATAGTCCGGGGGACCTATCGCTTGAGCGGCTGTCCCTGGCGGAGAAAAGCGATATGTTCGAGGATGTGTTTGGCCTCAAGGTGGTCGTGATATGAGTTCCAGGTCCGACAAGAACTGCTATTTCAACCGCGAGCTCTCGTGGCTTGAGTTCAACGCGCGCGTGCTTGAGGAAGGCCTCGACCATGGCAACCCCCTGCTCGAACGCCTGCGCTTCCTGGCCATCGTGTCTAGCAATCTGGACGAATTCTTCATGGTCCGAGTGGCCGCGCTCAAGGCTCGGCTGCGTTCTGGAGACACGGTTCCCGATTATTCCGGACACGCTCCGGAGGAGCTGCTCGGCTCGATCTCCAAGCGCGTGCGCGAGATTGCCGTCAAACAATACGCGTGCCTTACGCACGAACTTCTGCCGGCACTCGCCGCCGAAGGGCTCGTGGTCATGCGGCCCGCCGACTACGAGCCGGAGGCGAAGCGCTGGCTCGAGGAATACTTCAGCGGGCAAGTAGCTCCGGTGCTGACCCCGCTTGCGGTGCCTGTTTCAGAAGAAGGCGGCCCCCAGGCTGAATTTCCCACGACAGGCAACTTACGCATCCATGCGGCCTTCCTGCTTCACAGTCCGGATGGTGACGCGGAACGCGTCGCCATAATCCAGGTGCCCTCCAATCTCGGCCGTTTCGTCCGGCTTCCTATGGGAACGGGCGTTCGCTTTGCCCTGCTCGATGACCTGGTGATGGATTTCGGTCACCGGCTCTTTCCCGGCTATACCGTCGAGGAGCGCTGCCTGTTCAAGGTGACCAGGGATGCCGACATTGGCGTGGACGAGGATCGCGACGACGATTTTGTCGCGGCTATGGAAGAGGTCCTCGTCAACAGGCAGAATTCCTGGCCCGTGCGCCTGTCAATCTCAGCCGATTCCGAGGAACTCGAGTCGAGGCTCATGACCGCGCTCGGTTTGTGCGAGGACGATGTGTATCTGATCGGCGGCCCGATAGACCTCAAGGGCTTCATGGAAATTTCGGCGCTCAAGGGCTTCGACAAACTGCGTTTCCGTACCAGGAATCCTCCTTCGCCGTTTGTATTTACGGAAGAATATTCAATCTGGGACGAAATACGGGCACACGATCTCGTGCTCCATCTTCCCTACGAATCGTTCCAGCCGGTCGTGGAGTTTGTAGACAGCGCGGCTTCTGACCCGGCTGTCATAGCGATCAAGATTACCCTGTACCGTACCTCCGGCGACTCGCCCATAGTCAAGGCGCTGACGCGGGCGGCGCGCGCGGGTAAACAGGTCACTGCCGTTGTTGAGCTTAAGGCGCGCTTCGACGAGGAACGGAATATCGCATGGGCGTCCAGGCTCGAACAGGCGGGCGCCATAGTCGTGTTCGGGGCGGCGCGGCTCAAGGTGCACGCCAAGGCCATCCTGGTCGTACGGCGCGAGGAAGATGGTCTGGTGCGTCGCTACGCCCACCTGTCCACGGGCAATTATAACGACAAGACCGCGCGCCTCTACGGCGACCTATCCCTGTTCACCGCAAACCAGATCATTTGCGCCGAAACCGGTTCGTTCTTCAACATGATAACCGGTCTCTCGGCGCTGACTGAACTCAGGCACTTGTCCATGGCGCCCTTCGACCTCAAGCACCGCATCATCTCTATGATAGACCGCGAAGCCGAGCGCTCAAGCCCCGAATCTCCGGGCTTGATAGCCGCCAAGATGAATTCGCTCTGCGACAAGGAGATCATAGACGCGCTGTACCGGGCCTCGCGGGCGGGCGTCAAGGTGCTGCTCAATGTGCGCGGCATCTGCCAACTGGTTCCGGGGCTCAAGGGGCACTCTGAAAATATCTCCGTCATCTCGGTGGTCGGTCGTTACCTCGAACATGCCAGGCTATGCTATTTCCGCAACGGAGGCGCCGAAGAGCTGTACATGTCGAGCGCCGACTGGATGCCGCGTAATCTGGAAAAGCGCATAGAGTTGCTGTTTCCCGTGTTCGGCGAGGAGGCCAGGGAACGGGTATACGATACGCTTATGTCATATTTTCTAGACAATGCCAAGGCTCGCGCCCTCGGGCCTTCGGGCCACTGGCACCGGGTCAAGCAGGTTGAGGGCGAGGAGCGATTCTCCGCGCAGGAATACTTCTACGACGAGAGCGTCAAGCGTCTTGAACGCGCCGACGCGGCTTCAGAGGACAAGGTGATTCAGGTACGCCGCACCCCACCGTGAGGTGAACCACCGTGAGGCGATCTGCCGTACATCCAGGCCATGCTTGCCAGTTCCCTGGCGAGCCGGTCGCCCGGAGCAGGCATTTCAGCGAGCCGCCAAGACCAATTGCCGCCTATGGTGCTCGGCGTGTTCATCCGCGCCTCGCTACCCAGCCCCAGCGCGTCCTGCATAGGGAAGACGGCTAGGCCCGCCGCGCTTTTCATCGCCTCGCGTAGCAGCGCCCGGACCGTATCGGCGGGAAGGTAACCCAGGAACGCCTCGATGAAGGCCCTCTCGTCGGAGCTGGCACTATCCAGCCAGCCCGCCAGCGTGTCGTTGTCGTGGGTCCCCGTGTACGCTACGCAGTCCGGCGCGTAATTATGCGGCAGGAAGGGATTCCGCGGGTCGAGTCCGCGCCCGGATTCCTCCGCGTCGAAACCGAATTGCAGGATACGCATACCCGGCAACCCGAATCGTATCCGTAAGGCTGTAACATCCTCGGTAATGAACCCGAGGTCCTCGGCGACTATAGGCAATTCCGCGCCAAGCTTTCCTACAAGCGCCGAGAGTAGGGCCGCGCCTGGAGCCGCTTCCCACGAGCCGTTCCTGGCCGTTTTCTCGCCGGCCGGCACCGCCCAGCAGGCCGCTAGGCCGCGGAAGTGGTCGATGCGTACCATGTCGTACAGAGAAAGCGCCGCCTCGATCCGTGCTATCCACCAGGCAAAGCCGTCTGCTTCGTGGCGTTCCCACGCGTATAGCGGATTTCCCCACAATTGACCGTCAGCCGAGAAGTAGTCCGGAGGTACGCCCGCGACCACCGAAGGTTTGCCTGTGGCATCCAGCCGGAACAGTTCCGGCCTCGACCATGCGTCCGCCGAATCCATGGCCACGAAGATGGGCAAGTCGCCGATTATCTTCACATCGTTCGCGGCCGCGAGGCCCTTCAGTATGCTCCACTGCGTGCTGAACAGGTATTGTTCAGCCTCGACAAGCGCTATCGAGCGCGCGCTGGCCTGCCGGCGCGCGGCCAGCGCCTCGGGGTCTCGTCTGGCCAGCGGTTTTGGCCACCAGGCGTTCCACGACGAGTCGCGCACGCCTCGCACGCTGGCCAGCTCGTCGTACTCCCGCTTGATGTCCCTGAACAAGGCGTAGTCGTCCAGCCACGCGGCGTTTCGCTCCTTGAATTCCGCAAGCTCGTGTTTCATTGTTCCCGAGGCGACCAGCCGCTCCGCGGCAGTCCTGACTAGCGCCCGCTTTGCGGGTATTACAGCGCCGTAGTCCACCGTCCCTGTTTCCTGGAACCGCGCCGCTTCGAGTTCGCCGTCGGTCAGCCACCCGTCGCGTGCCAGCAGCTCCGGCGAGATGAGCAGTTCGTTGCCCGCGAAGCTCGAGAACGGCGCGTACGGCGAGTCGCCGTAGCCGGTCGGCCCAAGCGGCAGGACTTGCCACACGCGCTGTCCGGCGCTCGCGAGCCACGCGACGAAGCGGGCGGCTTGCGGGCCGATGTCGCCGATTCCGAACGGTCCGGGCAGGGAGGTGGGGTGCAATAGAATTCCGCTCGAACGTTGTAGTCGCATCCGTTTCTCCAAGCCGTATATATATAGAACCGCGCGCATCGTATGTCAAAGGGTTGCCGCGAATCTATAAATAGTGACCATTTAGCTTGCTTCGGTCAGTGATGAGTGCTAAAATCAATGCCCCCGAGCTTCAGTGATACAGAGCTGTTTCCCGGCGGTAGTTTCATATTTTCCATGTCAGGGAGGTCTTATGAAAAGATTTGCATTGGTACTGGCCGTAATCGCCGCGATTTTCGCGGTTGGTTGCGTCAGCCAGCCCGCCGCTCCGGCCGCAAAAGCCGGCGCGGAGGTCAAGATAGCCATTCTTCACGTCAACGACACACATGGTCACCCGATAGCGTTCGCCAACGGCAACGCCACCGAGACCGGCGGACTTCCCGCCATGGCCATGCTCGTTGGCCAGACCCGCGCCTTGTTCGACAACGTGTTGGTCCTGGACGCCGGCGACTTCAATACCGGCCTCTCCGAGTCAAACTTCTTCAAGGCCGAGCCGGATGTCATCGGCCGCAACATGATAGGTTTCGACGCGGTAGCTCTGGGTAACCACGAGTTCGACAACGAACTGTCCGTCCTTGAGGCTCAGAAGGCTCTCGCCGAGTTCCCGATGCTCTCCGCCAACGCCAAGACCAAGGCCGGCGCCTACGTAGCGGATGCTCCGTACATCGTCAAGACCTTCCAGGGCGTCAAGGTCGGCATCTTCGGCCTCTCCCCCAAGGAAACCGACACCATCGGCAATCCCGCCATAGTCAAGGACCTCGTCTTCGCCGACGAGATCGCGACCGCCAAGGAGATGGTCAAGGTTCTTCGTGAAACCGAGAAGGTCCAGGTCGTCATCGCCCTCGTCCACATGGGACTCGACGCGGTCTATGTTCCCGGATCGAGGGGTCTCGCGGCCGCCGTTCCCGGCATCGACCTCATCGTAGACGGCCACAGCCACACGCTCATCAAGGAACCGGTCGTGGTTAACGGCACTCCGATAGTCCAGGCCAACCAGTGGGGCCTGTATGTCGGCAAGGGTATCCTGACCGTTAAGGACGGCAAGAAGACCGGCTTCGAGTGGGAACTCGTGAGCATCAACAACAACAATAAGGGCGTCGCCATCGGACCCCAGTTCGAACAGCACCCGCTCATACAGCCGGTACTCAGCAATTATCGCGACAAGGTAGATGGTCTCCTCAAGGAGAAGATCGGCACCGCGGCCGAAACGTTCCCGAACAAGGATAGCCGCAAGGTCGAGACCGCAATCGGCAACCTCGTTACCGACGCCATGAAGGCGCTGACCTCGGCTCAGGGCGTCGATTTCGCCATCAACAACGGCGGCGGCATCCGCGCCGACCTGCCCGCCGGCGACGTCACCCTGAAGTCCGTCTTCACGGTCCTGCCCTTCGACAATTCAGTGACGGTACTCAAGCTCAAGGGCACCGACATGCAGGCCCTCTTCGACTTCATTGTAACGACCCCCGGAAAGGGAGCCTTCCCCCAGGTTTCCGACGGCGTCAGTTTTACTATCAACCTTGGCACCAACAAGGCTGAGAACGTGCTGATCGGCGGTAAGCCCCTCGATCCCGCCAAGATCTACACCATCGCCACCAACTCCTACATGGCCACGGGCGGCGACGGCTACCTGATGTTCAAGAACGCGCTCAGCCTCTACGAGACCAGCCAGTTCCAGCGCGACGCGCTCATCACGTACGTGCGCAAGCTCGGCAAGCCCCTCGTGCCGGAGCTCAAGGGACGCATAACGATCATAGCGGCCCCGGCGCCGGTTGCTCCGTAAGCCCTACAATAACGGTGTTTTTCTGATCTGAATGATCAAAGGCCGCCCTTCGGGGCGGCTTTTTCATGAACTCAGCGACAAACGGCGGCTGCGATCAGCAGCACGAACAGCTCTCCCAGTTCCACGGCGGCGCCGAGCGCGTCGCCGGAATAGCCGCCCATGCGTTTGGCGTACCAGGCCGCGACCATGGCGCCTACCCCGACGGCAACCAGGCCTCCAATCAATATGGAGGCGACCGCTCCTATCGTGCCGTAAGCGATTCCGAACAAGATCGCGGCGGGAATTGCGGCGACGGCGAAACCCAGGGTCGCGTTAATAGGAGATGGACGCCCGAGTGCGCTGGCTAGTCCGCCTGAGCCGTATGGTTCCGCCATGGCCGTCACGAGCATCGATCCGAGCCTGCCCGAGACAGGAGCCAGCGCCAACGCGCCCCAGGCCGCCGTACCGCCGCGCGTCAGCAGCATCGCCGTGGCGCCGAGTCTCGCGGCCAGCGCCAGAAAACCCGCGAACAGCGCGAACGAACCTATGCGCGGATCCTTGAGCACCGCCCGTCGCTTTTCCACATCGCCGAACACGCCGGCGGCGTCGGCGGTATCGAGCAGGCCGTCCAGGTGGAACAGGTTGAAGGGCAGGTACTGCGCTCCCATGGCGCACAGGGCGGCCAAAGCGCCGGGGCCGAAGGCGAGGCCACCCAGCGCTGCTCCGGCCATCGAACAGGACGCGGCGCCGAGCCCGACTATGGGCATCCAAAAACCGACATTGCGGTAATCAGGTTCAGTGCGTAGAGGCGCCGGAATCCTGGAACAAAGCGTCCAGGTACTCAGGAAGCCGTGCAGCGGCGTGTTCATGGCGCCTCCCAGTGAGCCTTGAGTATCGCTGAAGCGGACGCCAGGTCTGCCCACGAAAACAGCTCTATTTCAATGATACCGCTAAAGCCGCGGGCAAATGGCGCCATCGCGTCCAGCCAGGCTTCGCCGGCCTGGAACGGCACATGGTCCCTGGCGCCGTCAAAGCCGTGCACATGCATTTCAGCGATGCGGCTGGCGCGCGCCGTTACCCAGGCGGAGGGTTCTACGCCTTCCATGCGCAGGTGCCCTATATCGGCGCAGAGGCGAGGGGGGCCGTATTTCGATTCGAGCAAGGCTAACTCGGCGGCGTGGAACGCGGCCAGTCTGGTGTTCTCGAGGAGAAACCTATTCTCGCCGTACCGGCCCCGCCACTCATCCAACAGCGCAACGAAGCCAGGAAGTTCTGACTCTGTGCGCGGCGGATGGATGATGAAGTTTGTAGAAAAACCGGCCGTGGCTTCGAGTATTTCCTCATGCGCAGCCTCGACGGTATCGGGCATGTGCACGGTGAATCCGAAGCGGGGGCTGTACGAGGCAATCTCCCGGAGTTCGGCCCGCATCAGCGCGCGCGCTTCCTCGTCGAAGATGAAGAACAGCAGCTCGACATCGCGCTGACTAGTCTTCTCGTCGAGGAACCGCAAGTTTTCTACGTAGGTGCCGGGCAGGACGTACGAGGGAACGGAAAGGCGCAGGCTCATTTTATCCTGAGCGGAATGCCGGAGACCATGAGTTCAACGCGGTCGGCTGCCGCTGCCAGCCGCGCGTTGATTAGGCCCAACGCCATGCCGTAACGCCTGCTCATGGGATCGGCTGGAATGACGCCCATGCCTATTTCGTTGGTAACGACAATGACATCCTCGGGCCAACGCGCTATGAACCGGGCCAGGATAGTCTCCCACTCGGGCTCGCGCTCCGCGAAGAACAGATTGTTGAGCCACATCGGCATGCAGTCGACTATCATGCGTTGCCGTACGGCTGCATCGATATCTATGGGTTCTTCTATAGTAGTGAAGTCTGAGGCGCGTTCGGTTTTGTGGCGTTCTATCCTGTCGCGCATTTCGTCGTCAAAGGCAGTGGCCGTGGCCAGAAACCAGCGATCAGGTGAAAATGACCGTGCAAGCTCCAGGGCCCGGCTGGATTTTCCGGACTTTACTCCACCGGTTATCAGGGTTTTCATGCTGGAACAGTACCCGGCCGCCCGGCAGTCGTCAAGCGCGCATGCCGCCAATCGGGCGGGCGCAAGGTACGACCGCTGCCCGCCCGGAGTTTGAAGCGGAGTGTTATTTCTTTGCGACCTTTGTGGTCTTGGTTGCTTTCGCGACCTTGGGTTTTGCAACTGCGGGTTTTGCGACCGTGGATTTTGCGACCGCGGGCTTGGCGACCTTGGATTCCAGACCGGGCTTCCTGGCCAGGGCAAACAGGTTGCCGAGGATCTTTTTGCCTTCTTTGCGCGGATCGTAGCCGTCGGTGTTTTCAACCCAGGCGTACATCACCTGGAACAGCGCGCCAATCAGCGCCGTCGCGTATGCTTCCGGCTCCACTGCGGGAATCAGTTGGCTGGCCGTCTTGGCCTCTTTGAGGCATTCGAGCACTGTAGCCTTCAGCGCCGCGTCAAGTTTCTCCTGCATCGTCTTGAGCTTGGGGTACTGCCTGTAGATAGGGTCCGGTTTTGCGATGATGTAGGCAAAATCTGGGTAATCCTTCAGTATCGCGAGTATCCTGTCAACTGAGGCTTCGAGGCGATCGAGGCCGAGGTATTCTTCATCTTTGAAGCATCCAACGAATTTGCCGTAAAACAGTTCCGAGACTGTAAATAGCGAGTGGAATACGCCATCGACGCCGTCGAAATGCCTGAATATCGCCGGTTCGGTTACACCGGCTTTTCCGGCAATATTTTTTAGAGTGGCCGAACGCGGTCCGCGCTCCCTCATGACTACGGCGGCTGATCTGAGGAGAGCTGATTTTGCTTTGGAATACGGCCAATCCTCTCCGAAAATTGTCTCTTCTTTGCTTGTGTCCATGTGTATCTCCCGTAGAAAAAAAAATTAAAAGCAGATTAAGGGCGTATCGGCGATTGCGATTGTCCGATTATTTTCCATGTACAATATTTATAAAGGGTACAACTTATTGTAAGTAAATAATATTTAAAAGTCAATCGATATAATTGATAGCTTAAAAAAAAGGACTCCGGGGCATGCTGCCGCTGGAGTCCTCTACGATGATTCAGATGGTTATGAGCTTATATCCCCTCGCCCAGGTATGCCTTCCTGACGCCGTCGTTGGCGAGCAGCTGCTTGCCTGGCCCCGACATGGTTATGCGGCCTGTTTCAAGGACGTACCCGTAATCGGCTATTTCCAGCGCGGCCTTGGCGTTTTGTTCAACCAGCAATATGGTCGTCCCTTCTGCCGCTATTGTCTTCACGATGTCAAAGATCATCTTGACGATGAGAGGCGCCAGGCCCAGTGACGGCTCGTCCATCATGAGGAGCTTGGGCCTGGACATGAGCGCGCGCGCCACGGCGAGCATCTGCTGCTCGCCTCCGGACATCGTGCCCGCCTTCTGTTTGCGCCGCTCTTCAAGTCTAGGAAACAGTTTGTACATCTTGCGTTTGTCGGCTTCGATGCCGACCTTGTCGTTGCGGGCGAACGCGCCGAGGGCTAGGTTTTCCTCTGTAGTCAGGTTTGGGAATATCCTGCGACCTTCAGGCGCCAGCACCACGCCCCGGCGCACTATGTCCTTGGTCGCAAGGTTGGAAAGGGACTCGCCATTGAGGGTTATGGAACCGGAACTAGGCTTGACGAGGCCGACTATGGCCTTGAGCGAGGTACTCTTGCCGGCGCCGTTCGCGCCTATCAGCGTTACTATCTTGCCTTCGGGCACCTCGAACGAGGCGCCTTGGAGGGCGTGGATGCCGCCATAATGGACGGACAGGTTTTCTATGCGCAACATCAGTCCACCCCCAGGTAGGCTTCTATGACCTTGGGATTCCTGCGAATCTCGTCGGGCGTGCCGTGGGCTATGGTGACGCCATAGTCAAGCACGTACATCCGCGAGCATACGCCCATCACGACCTGCATGTGGTGTTCGATGAGCAGTATCGTCAGGTCATACTGATCCCTGATCTTTCCTATGAAATCCATGAGCTCTATGGATTCCTGCGGGTTCATCCCCGCGGCTGGTTCGTCGAGAAGCAGCAACGACGGCTCCGTGGCGAGGGCCCTGACTATCTCCAGCCGGCGCTGCTTGCCGTACGGCAGCGAGGTGGACGGTTCGTGGGCTAGATCCGCCAGTCCCACTGAATCCAAGAGCGACATCGCGAATTCCCGCGATTTTTTCTCCTTGGCGCGGTATCCGGGCAGGTGGAGCGTCGATGCGAACACCCCGACATGCATGCGTAGGTGGCAGGCTACCAGTACATTTTCCAGGACATCCATGTCCTTCCAGAGTCTGATGTTCTGGAAGGTCCTCGCGATGCCGCGTTCGGTTATCCTGTGAGGCTTGGCTCCGGTCACGTCTTCGCCCTTGAAGATGACCTTGCCCTCAGTAGGCTTGTAGACGCCGGTTATGGTGTTGAACGCCGTCGTCTTGCCGGCGCCGTTAGGCCCGATGAGGCCGACGATCTCGTTTTTTGATATCTGGATGTTCAGGTCCGAGACGGCGGTCAGGCCTCCGAACCTCATGCTGACGTTTTCTGTCTTTATCACGGACGGCCTCCGTTCCCGGCGCTTTTATTGCGCCTGAATATACCCAAGACGCCATCCCACGAGAATTCCTTGTTGCCCATCAGTCCTCGCTGCCTGTACAGCACGACAATCATCAACAATATGGAGAAGATGACCATGCGCAGGCCAGGCAGGCCGTTCGTCTTAAAGAATAGCAGATTCATGGGCATGTCCAGGAAGCGCAAGGCCTCCATGAGCACCGTCACGATGATGGCGCCGAGCACCGATCCCGTGATCGAGCCGTTGCCGCCCAGCACGACGATGAGGAGGATGTTGAAGGTAAGCATGAGCGTGAACATCTTGGGGTCTATCGTCGTGATGAGGTGTCCAAGCAGCGCGCCGCCTATGCCCGCCATGAAGCTTGAGATGACGAAGCTGGTCGATTTGACCTTGAACACGTCTATGCCCATGGCCTCGGCCGCTATCTCGTCATCCCGTACGGCCTTCATAGTTCTACCGTAGCTGGATCTGACCAGCGCCAGCATGAACACGACCGCGATGGCCGCGCATATCCATACCACCCAGGTGGTCGAGAACTTAGGAATGGCCTTGAGGCCCTGCGCGCCGTTGCTTACGCTCTGGATGTTGGTGATTATTACGCGGATTATCTCGGCGAATCCGAGCGTCGCTATGGCCAGGTAGTCGTCCCGCAACCGGAGCGCCGGTACGCCTATGAGCACGGCGGCCAGCGCGGCGCAGAGGCCCGCTATGATAAGCGCGATCGGGAACGGCAGCTGGATCTTTGCCAGGATCGGCACTATGGGTTCGAGGAAGAAGTTCATTTCCTTCTGCGTCGGGCTCATCGTCAGGAGGGCGCTTACATAGGCGCCCACCGCCATGAAGCCAGCGTGTCCCAGGGAGAACAGCCCGGTAAAGCCGTTCAACAGGTTCAGGGACAGGGCCAGGATGATATAGATGGCCGACAGGTTGAGTATCCTGACGGTAAATCTTCCGAGTACGGCATCGGCGAGCCCCACGGCGGTCACGAAGACCAGGAGACCGGCGATGGTAAGTACGGTGTTTCGTTTCATGGCATCACACCTTGACCGTCTGGTTCTTGCCCAGCAAACCCGCCGGTTTGACGAGGAGCACTATGATCAGCAGCACGAACGCGAAGGCGTCGCGGTAGCCCGTCAGTTCCGGCAGGAAGGCCACGATCATGATCTCTATGATACCCAGCAGGAATCCGCCGAGCACGGCGCCCTGGATATTGCCTATGCCGCCAATGACCGCGGCTATGAAGCACTTGAGCCCGGGCATGACGCCCATGAGCGGGTTGAGCTGCGGATACTTCATCGTCCACATGATGCCGCCGACGCCGGCCAGCAACGAGCCAATGCCGAAGGTCAGCGAGATTGTCTTGTTTACGTCTATGGCCATCAGGCGGGCCGCGTCCAGGTCTGTTGAGACCGCGCGCATGGCCAGGCCCGTCTTGGTGCCGTGCACTATCCACAGGAGGACCGCGAGTACCACCGCGGTGATGACCGGGATGAAGAGGCTGACCGAGAGCATAGAGACCGATCCGAAGTGCACGACCGTGTCGAACAGCGGGATGCTCGGAAAGCTCTTGGGGCGGCCGCCGAACAACACGATGCCGACGTTTTCTATCAGGAACGAGGCGCCGATGGCGCTTATCATGACCGATATTTTAGGCGAATCGCGAAGCGGCCGGTAGGCTACGCGTTCGAGACCCATCCCGAAGGCGGCCGTAAGGCCGAGCGCGACTACGAAGGCTATCCACCAGGGCATGGCCAGCGCGGTCACCGCGTAGAACGCGAAGTAGGCGCCAAGCATGAATACGTCGCCATGGGCAAAATTGATGAGCCGGAGTATGCCATAGACCATCGTGTAGCCTATCGCTATGAGCGCGTAGAGGCTTCCGAGGCTCAAGGCGTTCGTCAATTGCTGGAAGAAAGTCGATAGTTCCATCGTCGTCGGTCCTTGCGCCGCGGTAGAGCACGGCTATCGAGAATCGGAACGCCCGCGGCAACCGGCAATTCGTCGATCTGCCGCGGGCGTCCGGCGCGGCCGGGAAGGCGCCGCGCGACGTATGCGTTGAATTGTATTACGGAGCTACGGTCGTCTTGTAGACGAACTTGCCGCCCTTTACTTCTTTGATTACGGCGCTCTTGATCGGGTCGCCGTTGGCGTCGAGCGTGATGATGCCGGCCGCTCCGGCAAAGTCTTTAGTAGCGGCTATGGCGTCGCGGATCTTGACCGGGTCTACGCTGTTGGCGCGCTTGATGGCGTCGATCGCGAGGAGGTAGCCGTCGAAACCGAGCACCGCGGTGCCGGAGGGCAACTTGCCGTACTTTTTCTGGTACGACTCGACGAAGACCTTGGAGAGCGGAGTGAGAGGGGCGTCGTTGTCGAAGAAAGCCGACATGACGGCGCCTTCAACGGCCAGCTTGCCGACGTTTATGAACTCTGCGATTTCCCAGGTGTCGCCGCCGAGGAAGGGGGCGGTGATACCGAGTTCGCGGGCCTGCTTGATGATCAGGGCGCTCTCGGTGTAGTTGCCGGGGGCAAAGATCACGTCCGGCTTCAGGCTCTTGACCTGGGTGAGCTGGGCCGAGAAGTCCTGGTCGTTGGTATTGTAGTTCAGCTCGGCGAGGATGGCCTTGTCGTCGCCGGTCAGCGCCTTGAAGCTGTCTACGAAGAACTTGGCCAGTCCTACCGAGTAGTCGTTGGATACTTCACGGATGATCACGGCCTTCTTGGCCTTGACTTCCTTGAACGCGTAGTTGGCCATCACGGTGCCCTGGAAGGGATCGAGGAAGCATACGCGGAAGTAGAAATCGTTGTCCTTGGTTACGAGCGGATTGGTACAGGATAGGCCTATAGCCGGAATTTTGGCATCCTTGAAGATAGGACCGGCCGCCATGGAGAGACCGGAACCCCATGAACCGAGGACTACCTGGACCTTGTCGCTGTCCACGAGCCGTTGTCCGGCGTTGGCGGCTTCGACCTTGTCTGACTTGTTGTCGGCTATGGCCAGTTCGATCTTGTATTCCTTGCCGTCTACCGTGACGGTCGGATAG
>CAZNCK010000012.1:21668-30302 GCA_964571545.1 uncultured Treponemataceae bacterium
GGGCTCGAAAACTCCGAATTTGATGATGTTCGAGTCGACTTTGGATTCAGTCTTCGCGCATCCGACAAGGGCTACGATCGCGATGAGCACCGCAATGACGAGTAGCGATTTCTTCATACTTGTTCCTCCTTGGCGCGGATCATCGGCAGGAGCGCCTCTGGTCGCGTCGTCTTATGGTATAAACCCCTTACGCTGTTGTCAATTTGTTTCTATTGATACCATGTTGTTTTAGCCTGCGAAAGCAACCTGGTTTCTCTTGACAGTGTGGAAACCTCCGAGTAAGTTGAGTGTTGGCGTTTCATTTTATGCCAAATAAATTTTTACTATAGAAACGTGGGGCCATGAGCGAGTCGGCATTAAAGGCATTCGAATTACTCTTCCATCTGGCGCGCGCCGGTAGTTCGTCGCTTGCGCGCCTTTCCCGGGATACCGGTTGGGACAAGGCGACAGCGCTTCGCTACCTCACCGCTATGGAGAAGAAGGGCGTCGTCGAACGCCGCGACGGCGATTGGACCCTCGGTCTGGCCTTGCTGGAACTAGCCAGCCGCGTTCCCGTCACCGAGAACATCGCCAGCAGGGTCAAGCCGGTACTGGCCGAGCTTGCCCGGACCACCGGCGAGAGCGCGAACCTGTCGGCCCTCGTCGGCTCCGACTTGATGTATCTGGCCAAGGCAGATGGCGGCCGCGCCCTCCGCTTGCGAACCAATCCCGGCGACCGGCTGCCTTTGTACTGCACCGCCGGCGGGAAATGCATCCTGTCACGCCTTCCGGCCGCTATGCGCGCCCAATACCTTGCTGATACGCATTTTGCCGCCGTCGCGCCTAAAACCATAGTCGATTCCCAGAAGCTTATCGAGGAAATCGAACGAACAATACGGCGCGGTTGGGCGATAGACGACGAGGAGCTGGAGCCCGGCTTGATCTGTTTTGCCATGCCCCTGGATCTGCCCCGGTATGGATTTACAGGCGCGTTAAGCGTTTCAGGCCCTTCTGGCCGCATGCTGCAGGCGCAGGAAGAAATTCTCGCCTCGCTCCGCTGGGCTACGCTGGAACTGCAGGAGAGCCTCGGGGGCGGCATAGGCGATAACGAGCCCCAGCTCTTCGGGCCGGCTCGCGGGGGCTTCAAGAGTTCCGATTGGCACCGCCCAGGCTCCGAAGTATACGAGTGACCCGGGCCGTAATTAAAAGAGCCCGGTGCGTCACCTGCCGCCGCTGCATTAAAGTCTGCGAGTCAGGCGCCATCAGCCTTGACGGCGATTCCTGTGTCGCGGACCAGACACTGTGCGCCGGCTGTCAGGCCTGCGTAGCCGTCTGCAGGACTAATGCCATCGCCATGATGGAACCCGCCCGGGCTACGGAATAAACCCGCATGCCCGGGACTCGCAGGCTATTCAGAACACCGCTTCGGCAAGCGTTTCCTCCGCGGCGTCTGGACTCTCGGCCGCCGATTCGTGCGCGTCGTCCTCGTCGTGCTTGAAGACGGGTTTGAATTCCACATGCTCGGCAACTATTTTTATCTTGGTCTGTGTCTTTCCGGTAGCATCTTCCCACCGATCTTGCTTCAGTCGACCCACCACCCGTACGCCCCGGCCTTTTTTGAGTATCTCGCCGCAGGTCTGGGCCAGCTTCGACCAAGTCTCCACCTCGAAGAACGACACTTCCCTTTCTGTCTGTTCGTTCTGCTTGTAGAACCTGTTCGAGGCGACGGCGAACGAGCAGACCTGATGCCCGTTCGGGATGGTTTTCAGGAGCGGGTCCCGCACGAGGTTGCCTTCGACAATGATGGAATTCAAGTTATTCAACACGATACCCTCCGTCGGCCGTCCGCTTGGGCGGTCGTCTTCACGTGATTCGGCGCCTGTCTTGCGTCGTGTCCAGCGCCGTTTTAGGCGCCGTCATCAAGGACACGCGACGCGGCGCACCGGCGCTTTCGCTTGACCAGGGCTCGATAGCCTAATAAGCTGGTCGCTGGCTTTACCAACAATCGAGGAGCAACGCAATGTCAATCCTGGGTGAGGAAAACTACAGCCCGATCCTGCCTCGGTCGCTCAAGGACGTATTCATCGAGCGTTTTGAGGCGTTGATATTGTCCGGCAAATTCCGGCCGGGAGACCGGGTGCCGTCTGAGCGTGATCTCGGTGTGCTGTTCGGCATTTCAAGACCGGTGGTGCATGAGGGGCTGCGGACACTGGAATCCAGGGGACTCGTCACCATCGAAAGCCGCAAGGGCGTCCGGGTCAATGACTACCGCCGCGAGGGCTCCATCGAGATGCTGCTGTCGATACTGAATTTTGCCGGCGGCAAGCTGTCGCCCTCGCTGTTCAACGGTGTGCTGGAGATGAGGCTGCTCTTCGAAGTGGAAACAGCCAGACTGGCCGCGAAACGCCGGAGTCCGGAAAACCTGGCTGAGCTCCGGGCGTCGCTCGAACGCGAACGTTCGGCTGGCTCGCTGCCGGCCCGCGCTGTCGCCGACATCGATTTTGAGTTCCATATATCGATAGCGATAGCCAGCGGCAACGAGATATACCCGCTGCTCATGAACAGCTTCAGGCGTATCTATCAGGACATCCTGGAGGCGTTCTATGCCGATGAGTCCGTTGTCGGGCCAGTTTTTACCTTGCATTGCCGCATCGTCGAGGCCATAGACCGGCGCGACGAGGCTGGCGCCAGGGACGCCATGCTCGAACTCCTGAGCTTTAGCGAAACTAACCTACGGCGCATACTGTTCGGCCCGGTCGGCGGCAAGGCTACCCCAGCCTGAGAGGCGGGTGCCGTCAGACCAGTCTATAGTCGCGGTAAAGGGGAATAGCTCCCCATGAGGCGCGGTCACGGGCGTCTCGATTATAGTCACGCGGAAGGCGTGGCTCCAGGCCTCGATCTCTCCCTTGCCTTCTATTATCAAACCCGAGCCGTCCGCGCGTATAGTCTCATACCGGATGACGGAGGCTTTTTTTTCGCTGGCGAGCTTGAGGATCAGGTATTGGGGCAATATCGTCAGCGTCCAGAACGGTTCGTCGCCGCTGAACGTGGCTCCGTCGAAACGGCGGTGCGGAAAGAAGCCTGGATAGGCCGGCGGTTCCGCCAGGTCGAACTGCGCCTCGGCCCAGAGTTCCAGCGCGGCTGAACGGAGCGCCTCGGGGGCGGCCGACATGTCGTCGTCCAGCCGAGTTACGGGCGCAACGGAGGATCCGTCAACTGGATCGAATCTAGTGCGGCCGTGTATTGATAGGGTTTTGTCGCCAGAGAAGCTTATTAGGGAGAGACTTTTAGGACCTGGGCCAGGCGCTTCGTCGAGGTAGTACGCGAACATTGCCTCGCCGAGCCCATCCCCGTCGGCGTCGCCGGAGCGGATGCCGTCTCTGAAAAACGCCGCGGCGGCTTCTGGCACAGCGGCGTTAGGCATCGCTGAGTGCTCGGCCCGTAGCTCGAAGCCCGCGGCGTTGCGGCTGTAATGGAGAGCCTCTAGTGTCGCCGTCGCCCTGGACAGGATTACCAGGTGTTCTCCGGCAATGTCCTTCCAGCGAACCCAGGCTACGAGCGTACCCTTGTAGGGAGTGTCGGAGCCGGGCGGCGGGCCGTCTAGAGACGCAAAGCCCCTGAGCGTTTCTGGTTGCGCCGGAACGGACGTGGCCATGGGCTCCTCTATGGCAGTCAGAGCTTCCTTTGGCCAATACGTCGCGATGGCCCATATCGCCGCGACGGCTACCGCCATTCCGAAGAGCATACCTAGCGCGCTTGATTTTCGGGATGATTTCCGCGGCGATTTCTTCTTCATATAAGCACCTTTCGTTCGCGAAGGTCCATGTCCACGAGCGCATAGAGCAAGCCTTCGACGGCGGCCCTGCCGTGGCTTTCGCTTTCAAGTCTTACAAGCGAGACCTCCGCGGCGGGATTATGACCGCGTATCCAGTCATAGGCGTTTTGGCTGTTCAGGAAGGGGACGAGTTCGTCATCGGGAGTAGCCGCGAGTATCACCTGCATGCCAGCGGGCGCGGTCCATCTATCCAGCCGGCCGGCGCTTCGCGCGGCATGGTACGGCACGGTTTCAGGCGCGTTGCTGATAGCGTTTAGATATTCTGGACGGTACAGATCCTCGCGGGTCACCGAATCGGGCTTCTTGCCGACCGCCTTGGCTATGCGCCTGCACAGCTCGTCCCCATCCCGCGTGCCGTCTATTCGCGGAACGATTTCCTGGATTATGGACGGCGAGAGGATGTCTTGTATCTTCACGCGATCGGGGTAGGCGCGGGCCCAGCCCAGCACCAGCAGGATGCTGTAGTCTGGCCGTTCTACAATCGAGCTGCCCGCTTTCATGAAGGGCGCCCCGATCATCAGGTCGAGGGGCGCGCCCATAGGGTAGCCAGCGACGATCCTTAGACCAGGCACGGGAATTTTCCCCGTGGCTGCCGCCTCGAGGGCGGCCATCGTCGCCAGGCCGCCCTGCGAATAGCCCAGCACTATGAGTCTGCCTGTTTCAGAATAGGCGGCGGAATGTTTTGCGACGTGGATACGAGCGGCGGAGAGGCCGTCCAGAGCGGAGGCCGCCATGGACTCGGGCACGCAGTACTCCTGAGCGCCTTCCGCGTCGCCTGAACCGGCGTAATCCGGAGCCCACACGGCATACCCGAGCGCCGCCGTGGCTTCCATCAGGCTTCGTTCCGAACCGCCGCCGCGCGAAGGCACGTTGTCCCGAAGGTGCTCGGTGCCCCTCAGGAATACCACCCAGGTCAATGAGCGTGGCGTGCTCTCGTCAGGCACGGGCAGGTGCAGCATGCCCGACTGCCGCTCCGTGCCGCCTTCCGGAAGGCGTGCAGAAAATGAAACACGCACCGATTGCACATCGACCAGTTCATCGCGACGCTCGGCGCGCCATTCCGAGTAGCCCGCGGCGTCTAGCACGCTGGTATCGATGGCACGGCCGAGTACGGTGGGCGAGGCGATGGCCAGCAGCGCGCTTGGCTTGAGCAACGACACGCGCCTGACTTCCTGCGCCACGATGAGCTGGCCTGGCGTTGGAATACTGGCGTCAGGAGGGCTCTTTTTCCCTGATTTAAGCAAGACCGACGACCCAGGTTTACGTGCGGCGAGAAAGACGTTTCTCTGAAATTGTATTGCCATAGGATAAACGATATCGCTATCGCGGGCGCGGCGTCCAGTCGATGAGTCGCTTCAATGAAAAAGCTTGACTGGATGGTTGTAATGGTCTATACATCTGGTATGCTGGTAATACCAAGAAGGTCGGATCAAGCCCAAACTCGACAAAAGGAACCCCGGATCAATGAGGCCGCCGCTCTAACGGCCAGACTTGGCTGCTCCGGGATTGAACTATCGGAATATCGCGGCTCCGTCGTTCTTGAGGGCGAGGTAACGAGTTATCAGAATAAGGTTGAACTCGGCTGGGCCGCGGCAAAATCGGGATTCAAGTCCGTCGTCAACGATATA
Organism: uncultured Treponemataceae bacterium; assembly: GCA_964571545.1. Taxonomy (GTDB): domain Bacteria; phylum Spirochaetota; class Spirochaetia; order Treponematales; family UBA12059; genus SZUA-370. The sequence continues at coordinate 27,111 of CAZNCK010000012.1, forward strand.
GGTGTGATAGGCTTGAGCGAAGAGGTACTCGAGCGGCCGCGCGCGTTCGATGGGCTCCTGGATGGAACCTGCTATGACGTCGTGGTAATTGGCGGCGGCGTGGTCGGCTCAGCCATAGCGCGCGAACTATCGCGATGGAACCTGTCCGTAGCGCTCTTGGAAAAGGAAGGCGACGTAGCCGTCCACACGTCCAGCCGCAACGACGGCATGATCCATGACGGCTTTGCCGCAAAACCCGGTTCGAAAAAAGCCGAGTACAACGTCCGGGGCAATCGCTTGTGGGAGCCGCTCTGCAAGGAGCTTGGCATCGAGTTCAAGCGACCCGGTTCGCTCATATTGTTCCATTCAACCCTCGCGGCAACCGCTTATCCGATAATGGCGGAGCGGGCCAGACGCAATAGGGTTGACGGCTGGGAATTCTGGAGTCGCGCGCGGGTGGCGGCTGAAGAACCCGACGTCGTAGCGGACCAGCACGGCGCTTTCTTCTTGCCGAGCGCCGGCGTGTTGTCGCCGTACAAGGCCACCGTAGCGCTGGCGGAGAGCGCCAGGATGAACGGCGTCCACGTCGTGCTAGAGGCCTGTGTCCTTGGCATGGAACTCGAGGCGGGCAGGATAGAGCGCGTCGTTACCAACCGGGGAACCTGCCGGGCGGGCGTCGTCATAAACGCCGCGGGAAACTGGGCCGACGTCGTGGCGGCCATGGCTGGCGATAGGTTTTTCAGCCTGCACCAGCGGCGCGGCGCCGAACTTATCCTCGACGCCGCTTCAGGCTCATCGCAGCGCCACATCCTGGGCATGCCGCGCCTACTCCAGATCAGGGAAAAAACCAAGGGCGGAGGCCTCGTGAAGACCGTTGAAGGCAACATACTGGTCGGACCCACGGCTTCGGAGTCGCCAGGCAGGGAGGACTATGCCACGAGGCCCCAGGAACTCCTTGAGTTGAAGAAACATCTGCGCCTCAACACCAGCTTAGCCATGGCCCAGACTATCACCTACTTCTCGGGCGTGAGGCCCTGTACCTACGAAGAGGACTTTATTATAGAAAAGAGCGAGCGGGTTTCCAACCTTGTCCATGCCGCGGGCATCCAGTCGCCCGGCCTGGCCTCGGCGCCGGCCATAGCCCAGGATGTTGCGCGTATGGCCGTAGAACTCGTGTCGGCATTCAAGGCTGTAGGTCCGCGGCCCGGCTGGATTTCGGACCGACCGAGTCCGCCCGAACCGAGGCGCCTTCCCCTGGACCAGCGCGCCGGCCTCATAGAACGGAATTCCGCCTACGGCCGCATCGTCTGCCGCTGTGAGGAAGTCTCAGAAGGCGAGATACTGGACGCGATCCATGCGGGCATTCCGGCGACCAACATGGACGCCATAAAGCGCCGCACAAGGGCAGGCATGGGGCGCTGCCACGGCGGTTTCTGCACGCCCCGCGTCATGGAGATACTGGCGCGCGAAACCGGGACGCCGCTCTGGGCGGTAACGAAGAAGGGGCCTGGCTCGGAACTCTGCGTCGGCCCGACGAAAAGAGCCAGGCCGTGATACGCGCCATGGTTACCGATGTGGTGGTGCTCGGCGCGGGACCGGCGGGACTCGCGGCCGCTTGCGCCGCGCTGGAATCCGGTGCCCGCGTGCTCGTCGTGGAACGCGAGGAACGTCTGGGCGGCATACTCAAGCAGTGCGTACATGACGGCTTTGGGCTCGTGCGCTACAAGGAAAAGCTGTCCGGGCCGGAATACGCCCTACGCGACGCAGACCGCTTCGCGGCGCTCGGCGGCAGCGTCATGTTGGAGGCCTTCGTTTCAAAAGCCGAGCGCCGGCCGGACGGCTTCATACTGGATTGTATAGACCGGTCAGGCGTCGTCGAATTGAAGGCAAAGGCCATAGTGCTGGCGACGGGGTGCAGGGAACGGACCGACAGGCAGGTCTTCATTCACGGGGACAGACCCGCCGGCATCTACACCGCCGGCCTGGCCCAGTACATGATGAATATCCAGGGACTCCTGCCGGGCCGCCGGGCGCTGATACTCGGTTCGGGTGACATAGGCCTTATCATGGCGCGGCGCATGACGCTGGAAGGCATGGAGGTTCTTGGCGCCCACGAAGTCAAACCGGAACCATCAGGATTGTCGCGCAATGTGCGCCAGTGCCTCGAGGATTACGGTATACCGCTCGAGCTGTCTTCGACCGTGACCACGGTCCATGGCTCGCGCAGGGTCACCGGTGTGACGACTTCCAGGGTGGATGCTTCCTTGCAACCAATCCCGGGGACAGAGCTCGAGGTAGCCTGCGACACGCTGATACTCTCCGTAGGCCTAATTCCCGAGAATGAACTGGCACAGTCGCTCGGCGTACCGTTGGACCCGGTTACAAAAGGTCCCAAGGTTGACCAGCGCATGCACACGCTTGTGGACGGTGTCTTCGCCTGCGGCAACGCGGTGCACGTCAACGACCTCGCGGACTACGTTTCGGAATCAGGCGAGACGGCAGGTCGATCGGCCGCCGGGTATTCCGCGCGAGCCGCGAGTGGCAAGGTTCCAGCACGTAACCTGATGCCTGTCCAGGCCGGACCTGAATTCTTGTATGCGGTACCGCAGTTCGTCGATCTGGCTGAATCTGGCCAGGCCGAACGGCCGGTGTTCTACTTCAGGGCGCGCTCGACGATGCTTGATGGGGCTACAGTCAGGGTTGCCGCCGGCAGCGCTGTGCTGTTCGAACGCCGCTACCCGGTGCTGCGGCCGCCGGAAATGGAGCGCTTCTTGCTTGACGGCCGCGCCTTGAACGAGGCGCTCGCGGGATTTTCGGCGGGCCCTCTGGCGGGAACGTCAGTTCCGCGCGACAATGGTCGCCTGACCGTCGAACTGGAAAGGCTGGAGTCGAATTGAGAGAGCTGAAGGAATTTACCTGCATTGAATGCCCTCGCGGTTGCCGGCTCGAGGTATCCATAGATGATGGCGTCGCTGTCGTATCAGGCAACGCCTGCCCCAAAGGCGAAGCGTACGGAGCCCAGGAAGCCGTGGCCCCTATGCGCACCCTCACGACCACCGTCACCATTGAAGGCTCCATCAGGCGGCGGCTCCCCGTGCGCAGTTCAGGCGAGCTGCCCTTGTCGCGCCTCCTGGACGCCATGGCCGCGCTCGATCCGGTCGTCGTGCGTCCGCCACTCGCCCGCGGCGACATCGTGTTGCGCGACATCCTCGG
>CAZNCK010000012.1:30423-36978 GCA_964571545.1 uncultured Treponemataceae bacterium
CGCCCTCCAGGCCGATCCTATGGCCGCCGCTGCGGCCGGTGGTGCGCGATGAACGAAGACAGCCTCATCCTCGCCATAGACTGCGGCACGCAGAGCCTTCGCGCGCTGATCTTCGACCGCACGGGGCAGTTGCTGGACAAGAAGAAAATCGAATACGAACCGTACCTGAAGGGAGAGCCAGGACGCGCCGAACAGGAACCCGCCGTGTATTGGAACGCGCTCGTGGCGGCCTGTCGGGACCTGTCGTCCCGGAGGCCGGAACTCATGCGGTCGGTCGCCGGCCTTGGCGTCACTTCGCAACGCGCCAGCATGATCTGCCTGGACGAGGCAGGGATCCCGCTCCGGCCCGCCATACTCTGGCTGGACGTGCGCAAGGCAAGGGCTCCCTACCATCCGGCGCTCGGCATGCGCGTCGCGCTCGGTCTGATCGGCATGTACGAGCCGATGATGCTGACGCAGGAAGAGGCCAAGTGCAACTGGATCATGCAGAACGAGCCGGAAATCTGGGCCAAGACCTACAAGTATGTCGAGGTGTCGGGCTACCTGACCCACAGGCTTACCGGTAGCTTCAATGACTCGGCCGCCTCGCTCATCGGCCACCTGCCCTTCGATTACAAGAAGCAGCGCTGGTGCAGACCCGGTCATCGCAACGCCAGGATGTTCCCAGTGCCGCTGGACAAGCTGCCTGGCATAGTCCGGCCCGGAGACGAGATAGGCCGCGTCACTCAAACGGCGCACGATGAGACCGGCATACCCGCGGGCATTCCCCTGATAGCGGCGGGCAGCGATAAGGGCTGCGAGACCATAGGCATGGGCGTCACCGGCACGGACAAGGCCTCCCTCTCGTTCGGCACCACCGCGACTATCCAGACGACCAGTCCGCGCTATATCGAACCGCTCACCTTCATGCCGGCCTATCCCGCGCCTATGCCCGGAATGTTCAATCCTGAAGTGGAGATATTCCGGGGTTATTGGATGATCACCTGGTTCAAGAACCAGTTCGCCTACGAGGAGGTCCGCGAGGCGGAGGCCCGCGGCATAGCTTCCGAGGCCATGCTGGACGAACTCCTCAGGAAGACGCCGGCCGGAGGACACGGCCTCGTGATGCAGCCGTACTGGACGCCCATGTTCAAGATGCCGTCGGCCAAGGGCGCCATCATCGGTTTCGGCGACGTGCACGACCGCGCCTACCTCTACCGCGCTATAATCGAGGGCCTGGCCTTCGGCCTCAAGGACGGGTTGCACGCTATGGAAAAAGCCAGCGGTACAAAAATCACCGAGCTGGCCGTTTCAGGCGGGGCAAGCCAGAGCGACGAGATATGCCGCATCACGGCCGACATTTTCAATCTACCGCTGGTCCGGGGCGCCACCTTTGAATCGTCTGGCCTCGGCGCCGCGATGGTCATCGCCGCCGGCCTGGGCTTGTACCCGAGCGTTGAGACGGCGATAGCCGCGATGGCCAAGCGCGACCGCGTCTTCCAGCCCGACCCCGACCGCGCCGCGCTGTACCACAGGCTCTACACCCGCGTCTACAAGAAAATGTACAAGGCCCTTGCCCCCCTGTACGAACAGATCCGCACCATCACCGGCTACCCTGAAAGGCTGCAGTAACAAGACAGGGAATTTTTCGCAGAGAAGATGAGAGAAGAAGGCGAGAATAGACAAGGACAACGAAGAGGATAAGAGGATAAGAGTGAACGCAAGAGGAATGGAAGAAAGTACAAAGTATTGAAATTGAATTCCAACCCTTCTTTTTTCTCTTTCCTGCCTCTTATTCTCTGTATCTCTTCGTTTGTATTTTTTTTTGACTATCAGGTGTAGGAGTGTATATGGCTAAGCAGGAATTTGTACCGGAGTGGTTCGAGGGTGACATGCCCGCGGGTAGTTTCAGGTCGTTGCTCAAGTGGGGCGACCCCAAGGGGTTCAAGCACCCAAACAAACGGCTGTACAGGCTCATGCGCGACACCTTTAAACTGGATGACGAGTATTTCAGGCATCCCTTCGGGATGGGTATGGAAAAGGTGCCCGAGAACGTGCCGTGCAAGCTGGACCAGAAGCACCTCGCCGCGCTGGTTTCCATCGTCGGCAGTGAAAATATATTTACAGATGTCTATCGCCGCCTCGGCGTAGCCTATGGCAAGACCATGTTGGACGCCATGCGCCTGCGCAAGGGCATCATCGAGAATATCCCCGACCTCGTGCTGCACCCGCGTAACCGCGCCGACCTCCGCGCCATCGTTGACTACTGCGACGAGCATGAGATACCGGTCTACATCTTCGGCGGCGGCTCGTCCGTTACCCGCGGCGTGGAGGCGGTCAAGGGCGGCGTCACCCTGGACATGCGCGCGCACCTGAACAAGGTCATCAAATTCGACGAGAAGAACCACACCATCACCGTGGAGGCGGGCATGTCCGGTCCCGAGCTGGAACGGGTGCTCCGCAACGCGCGTGAGGTCTTCAAGGCCAGCCATGAGTATACCTGCGGCCACCTGCCCCAGAGCTTCGAGTATTCAGTCGTGGGCGGCTGGGTGACGACCCGAGGTTCCGGACAGAACTCCACGTACTATGGCAACGCCGCGGACATGGTCATAGCCCAGGACTACGTCTGCCCCGCTTGCGACATCAGCACGGGTGAATTCCCCGCCGCCGCCACCGGTCCTGACGTCGACCAGATAATGATGGGTTCCGAAGGCGCCTTCGGCGTCCTCTATTCGGTTACCCTGAGATTCCGCTTGTACATGCCCGGCAATACGCGCCGCTACTCGTACATCTTCAAGAACTGGGAAGACGCCAAGGAGGCGGCGCGGGAGGTCATGCAGGGCGAGTTCGGCATGCCGTCGGTATTCCGCCTCTCCGATCCCGAGGAATCCGATGTGGCCCTCAAGCTATATGGCGTTGAGGGCACCATTCTGGACGCCTTCATGCGCGTGCAGGGCTACAAGCAGGGCAAGCGTTGCCTCCTACTTGGCACGGCCGACGGCGAGGATGGTTTCGCGAAGCATGTCGCGCGGTCGATACGCCGCGTCTGCGAGCGCCACGGCGCCATGAGCACTACCGGCTACGTGCAGAAACGCTGGGAGCACGGCCGCTTCCGCGACCCGTACATGCGCGAGGATCTGCAGGACTACGGCATCATGATGGACACCCTGGAATGCTCGGTGAACTGGTCAAACCTCGAGGCCGTGCACACGGGCGTCCGCGAGTTTTGCCACTCCCGGCCGGACACCATCTGCATGACCCACATGTCGCACTTCTACCCGCAGGGTTGCAACCTGTACTTCATCTTCACCGCCAAGATAGACGATATCGATGAGTACCTGGCATACCAGCGCGGCATACTGGACAGCATCCAGAAGTACGGCGCCGCTATGAGCCACCACCACGGCATCGGCAAGTCCTTCGCCCCCTGGCTTGAGGGCGACATCGGCCCGGAATCCATTGCCCTGTTCCGCGCCATCAAGCGCCACCTCGACCCCAAGGGCCTCATGAATCCCGGCGGCACTATAGCTTTGGACCTGCCGGACAGCGAGAGGCGGTTCATGAGGAATTGAACGCTGCCGCCGGGATTCATGAGCGCGCACGGACGCGCGCTTTTTCCAGGGTTGAATCGTATCCGATTCAACACGTCATGGATGACGCTGAATCCCGGCGGCACTATAGCTTTGGACCTGCCGGACAGCGAGAGGCGGTTCATGAGACTCTAAAGTTGGAAGACAGGAAATTTTAGCACAGAGCTACAGAGAAGATGAGAGAAGAGGGGGTAAGAATAAAATACTAAGTAGAGGGTTGGAAGAAGGCGGAGTTGGTGGATTAGGGAGAATGACACTTCCCCTGAGTCCTTTATTTCCTTACTTCTCATCTTCTCTGTGCAAAATTCTTCATGTATCGGCCCTAGCGATTCCTGGCTTTCCTGACGGCGTCGACTATGGCCAGCACCGCGCCGACGCTTACAAAGCCGTAGCCCAGCAACCTAAAGCGACCGAACACGATGCCCGCGATGATGAATAGCAACGCCAGACCGGATAGCGGCCTCAGTGGCACTCTCTTCCAGGTCTTCCTTTTGATAACAAGGACGCTAGCTATAATAGCAAGGAGCGCGATGAAAATGGCGATGTATACCTGCATGGAAGTACCTCCCCGTTTTCGCTACCTTCAAGCCTAGCGTATTGGCGGCGGCGGCGCAACACGGAATGGTAGAGGAGGATCACCAGTGGTTGGGAACAAGCATTCTTATGAGATGCCGTCCACCCAGAAACGGCCTAGTCCAAGTTTGCGCGCCTTCAGGAGAGCCGCTTTGGCCCGGACAAGTATCCCGTCGCCGTCGTGAGGAGATCCTGTCGCCGCTCCTACCGCACCGCCTATCCATATCGTGCCTCCGCCTAGGTCTACGGGCCGGCACAGGATCTCGGCAAGCTTGCCGGCGCTTTCCTCCACTATTTCAAGCGCGTTCGCCGGCAGAACGGCCGCTACCGCAACAAACTCGTCGTTGCCTGTCCTTGCCGCAATCCCATCCGAACCGGTGAATCCAGCTACACGTTTGGCGACTTCCTTGATGACGGCTTCAGCTGTTTCCTTGCCTCGCAGGCGCTCTATCTCGTCCGCCTTGTCAAGGTCGGCAAGCAAGATGAAAATAACCTTGCCGTCATCCGTCAGGCGCTGTGCCTTCTCGGAGAACCAGGCGGCCAGACCATTGGCATTTGCCAGGCCAGTCAATGCGTCAATTCTATCCATGGGTATCTGCGTCTCGGACACGGTTACCTTTCCGGGAACCGCCATAGCCGGCGTCTGTTTTTTTCCGACAGTCAGTAGGGCTTTGCCGAAAAATCCCAAGGTGGTGCCTCCCAGTACCGCGATGACCAGTGCGGGCACAAGACCTAAGACAGCCCCAGTCACACCTGCCGCCATGCCAAACGCTCCCGTTACCACCGCTATATACACCGAGAAGCCCTTTGTATCCACCTTAGTTTCCATACTATCAAGTATCGGAATATTCGCGCGCGGGATGAGAGGAGCTGTTCCAGGAATTTCGTCGTCGTCTGTGCACCATGCTCTGTCGGACCGGCGCCAGTCTCGGCCTCGAGTCTCACGATGACGGGAGCCTTTTGCGCTATGGCTAATACCGTGGTCGCCAAGGCAAACGCTGGTCCGGTCTTGCCATTCTACTGTTTCTGAGTGAAACTATGTGTTATGGAAGAACTACCTCGGACAGGCATAGGCGAGAAGGGCCGACTGATCGCGACTATCACCGTGCTTCTTGTCGCGGGTTTCGTAGGCACCAGCCTCTTCGCGTTTTTCGCGGCAAGGGATTCAGTACGCTACTCCATAGAGCGTGACTCCCTGCCCGCGTCGGCCGACTACGTCCACTCGGCGCTGCAGAAGAAGCTCATCGAACCCGTATTCATATCGTCGATGATGGGCAACGATACATTCCTTCACGACTGGGTCTCCCAGGGTGAACTCGACGCCCGGGAGGTCATCACCTATCTCTCGGAGATACGGAGCCGTTATGGCGCCTTCACTTCCTTTTTTGTATCAGACCGCACTTTTCGCTACTACCAGGCTGATGGAATACTCAAGACCGTTAGCTCCGCTGAGCCGCGCGACGCCTGGTACTACCGCGTTCGCTCCATGACCGAGCCCTACGAGATCAACCTGGATCCTGACATGGCCCACGGCGACGCCCTGGCCATCTTCATCAACTACCGCGTTCTGGACCGCTCCGGCGCCTTCCTCGGAGCGGCCGGCGTCGGCTTGGCGTTTGAATCCATGAACGGCATAGTCGAAACGCTACAGAAGGAACACGACACCGCGGCATACCTTGTCGATCCAGCAGGCCGCATCCTCATCGGTTCACCCTATGGTGCCATCCCCGCGGCCACCGTTCATGACGATCCCTCCCTGCGCGCGATCGCCGAGGAAGCCATGATCGCGGGCGGCGGTTCTTTCCGCTACCGCCGTGACGGCGGCGAGCGGCTCCTCCTCGTCAAATTCATGCCTGAACTAGGTTGGTACCTCTTCGTTGAAGGCACTCAGACCGCGGCCATGACCGGCGCCAGCCGGGCGCTCTGGTTCAACCTCGTTATTTTTGCCCTCATCGTAGCCGCGGTCATCGCCATCACCGCCGTGACCATAGATCGCTACCAGTCCCGCCTCGAGCGCACGGCGTCCTACGACCAACTCACCGGCACCCTCAACCGCATGGCCTTCGCCGTGCTCTGCGATCACGCCGTCAAGGAATCCCGTCGCACCGGCACCGCCCTCTCCGTGGCCATCTTCGATGTAGACAACTTCAAGCGCGTCAATGACGATTTTGGCCACGCGGCCGGCGACAAGGCCCTCAAGCTCATCGCCGCGGGCGGGCAGTCGGGCCTTCGCCTGAGCGACGCCCTCTGTCGCTGGGGCGGCGAGGAATTCGTCGCGCTGCTTTCCTCCTGCGACACCGCCGGCGCTCTCATCGCGGCCGAGAAATTCCGCGGTTTCGCCACCGCCCTGTGCGCCATCGAGGGCCCGACCTCCGTCACGCTCAGCGCCGGCGTCGCCACCCTACGCCCCAAC